>NZ_CM001403.1:6527910-6837876 GCF_000166195.2 Mucilaginibacter paludis DSM 18603 | reverse complement strand
GCTGGTTTATTGATGGCCGCTTTTTCAAACGCCGGGCAGATCAGCAAATTGGTAACGGCAACCACTTCGGCTGTGGTAGGCAGTGGTGGTAAGCTAGAGTAAAAAAGGTGCGGAGCACGGCTGTTACAACAATAACTACTACCACTACAACTGATACCATGAAGACGGATGCAAAGCAGGGGAGTATTAACGCGGGGAATTTGAGGATTTATCAGCCCAACGAGTTTGGCGATCATACTTCACTGCAATTGCCTAATCATCAGTATACTACTTATCTGCTCAAGGAGCGGGGCATATTGTATCAGCTTAACTTAAAAGGGAAGACGTTGATAAGTATGCAGGTAAACGGGAAGGCAGTACCCGCTGAAAGTCTGGTAGTTTATCAGCCGGTGATTAACCAGATGCTGAACAAACAAGCTGAAGAGCCTGCCGAGTTAAAAAGTATCCGTATGGCAGATGAACTGGCCCGTATAGATAACCAGGCCAAAGTATATGATGCAAAAGCCCGGCTTGCCGATGCGGCAGCAGCAAAACAAAAGGCACGCCTGCAAAGAGAAGCCGCTGTTAAGCAGATAGCCCAAGTCAAACCGGTTGCCGAAGTCCGCGAAAAAGCCATCGAAGCAAGGGGTTTAGCCATAGCCGATTCTATCAACCAAACTATTTATGTTGACGCGGCTAACCTTAAGATTCAGGCTTATGCGGCCCGTGCTAAAACCCAGCCCAATGCCGAGCCAACAGACCGCAAACTATTGATTGCCGAATTGATTAAAGACGGCATTATTGATAAGGCCGATAACCTGTCGTCATTCAAATTAAGCACTCGCGAGTTTATTGTAAATGGCAAAAAACAACCCGAGGCCGTATACCAAAAGTTCAGAGCTAAATATGTGCGGGCAACAGGGCATAACGATTGGAGCTGGTACTATAATTACGATACCACAACCGAAACGAAGTAGACGATGGTCCATAGTCGATAGGCCATGGTCCATGGTGTCTTGTCCTAAGTTAAATGCCATGGTGATTTGCGCGCAAAGACACAAGGCGCAATTTGCTATCAGCTGATAGCGTACGTTGCCTTATAGCCTTACTCAATGTAAATGAGAATACAGGTTCGATTTTATTTCGTCGCCTGCCAAGCCCTTCTCACGGTAATTGCGCTATGGCGATGCCTTGAATTGAAATTTTAATGCCAAATGATACCACCGATGCTTTAGTCCTCTAATAGCTTCCTAAAAACAATACCTATGCAAATCAAATTAACAGCTTTTTTAGCTGCCTGGCTAACTATTGCCTCAATTGTAGCTTTCGTGCAAACTGGTGCCAGCCTATCAGGCCAGGTACTTGGCGCTGATGGTAAACCTGCCGATGCGGCCACCGTGCTGCTGGTGCAAACCCGCGATTCGGCGGTGGTGAAAACAGCCCTGGCCAATGTTGCAGGCAAATACCTTTTTGAAGGCCTTAAGCCGGGTAACTATCGCATATGGGTCACCATGATGGGGTATCAAAATTATAAAAGCGAAAATATAATAGTTGAAAAGCAGCCGCTTGTAATGCCGCTTATTAATTTGCAGCATAGCGGCACCTTGCTTAAAGCTGTTGCCATTACGGCGCAAAAGCAACTGATAGAGCACCAGCCCGACCGTACCGTGGTGAATGTGGATGCGCTGATAGGCAATGCCGGGGCAACGGCTTTGGATGTGTTAGAAAAATCGCCGGGGGTGATTGTTGATAACAATGGCGCCATCAGTCTGCAAGGAAAAAACAGCGTTAAAATATATATTGACGATAAGCCCACCTACCTGTCGGGCGCCGATCTGGAAAACTACCTCCGCTCGTTATCCGCCTCTACCATCAACCAGATTGAATTGATGACAAACCCACCCGCCAAATACGATGCGGCAGGTAATGGCGGTATCATCAACATCCGCACCAAACGTGGCAAGGCCAAGGGTTTTAACGGCGGCCTTAGTCTGAGTTATTCGCAGGGTAAATATGGCAAAACCAATAACAGCGCCAATTTTAATTATCGCGATAGCAAAATCAACCTGTTTGGCAACCTGAGCTACAGCACCGGCAATAATTTTAACGATCTGGATATTAACCGCTATTTTGAAAACGCCGATGGTAGCCTGCAATCTAAATTCCTGCAGAATTCATTTATCCGCCGTACTTCCAAAACCTACAATGCCAAACTGGGTCTTGATTATTACGCCTCGGCCAAAACCACCTGGGGGCTGGGCCTTACGGGTTTGCTTAACCCCGGCGATGAGCACACCATTAATACCAGCCGCTTGCTTAGTGCTCAAAATACGCCCGATTCTACCATTGTAGCCAATAACGCCGAGCACCGCAGTTTTAAAAACGGTGGCATCAACCTCAACTACCGCCACCAATATAATGCCGGGGGGCCTGAGCTTACCGCCGATCTGGATTATCTGCGCTATGATAATACCCTTAGCCAGGGCTTTGACAATTCGAGCTACCTGCCTAACGGAATGCTCATCAATCATGACCTGTTAACGGGGGCGCTGCCATCGGCCATTGACATCTACGCCGCCAAAACAGATTATACCCATCCGCTAAAAAGCGGACTAAAACTGGCCGGGGGGCTTAAAACCAGCTATACCCAAACCGATAATATAGCCAATTACTTTTATACCGTAAACCAGAACACCACGCCCGACTATGATAAAACCAACCATTTTATTTATAAGGAAAACATTAACGCCGCATATATCAATGCCAGTCGCGATTTTAAAAGGCTATCGGTTCAACTGGGCCTCCGTTTTGAAAACACGGTATCCAAGGGCCACCAACTGGGCAACGTGCAAAAGCCCGATTCGGTTTTTAAGCGCAATTACAACGGTTTGTTCCCCACCGTATACCTGCAATATAAGCTGGATACGGCTGGCAACCAACAGATAAGCCTGAACTATGGCCGACGGATAGACCGGCCGTACTACGAGGACCTGAACCCTTTTTTGGCCCCTCTGGATAAATTTACTTACTATACCGGCAACCCGTTTTTAAGGCCTGCTTATACGCAAAACATCGAACTGTCGCACACCTATAAAAAAATAACCACCACGCTGAGCTACAGCAAAACCAGGGATAATGTTGACGAAACCATCGAAATTGTAAACGGTATTTATTACAGCAGGCCGGGCAACCTGGGCAGTACCGTGGTTAAGGGCATCTCGGTTGATGCCAGTGTGGACCCTGCAAAATGGCTTAGCCTGCAGCTGTTTGCCACCGCGGTAAACATCCATACCCGCAGCGATTTTTATAACGGCCCCCTGGATACCAAAGGCACCTACTACTTTGTAAAACCTATGCTGCAGTTTAAGTTGCCGCGCGACTGGACAGCGCAGTTAAACGGCCTATACCAAAGCCGCGTTACCTCGGCCCAGTTTGTAACCGGCAACATGGGCAGGGTAAATGCCGCCCTCTCCAAAAAAATATCGGCCAGTACCACCCTTAAATTGGTGGTGAACGATATTTTTTACACCAACGTAAACAGCGGCGACATTAACAACCTGGCCAATACCCGCGCCGACTACCACAACCTGAGCGATACCCGAACGGCGGTACTATCGTTAAGCTACCGCTTTGGTAAAGCCATTGCCAACCAGCGCAAACACGAAAGCACCGGGGCCGAAAGCGAGCAGAACAGGGTTAAGAATTAGGGTGGGGGGAGTAAGAGGCAAGAAGTAAGAGGCAGGAGGTAGGAAGCAAATAACTTCCGCCATAGTTGGTGTCCCACCAACTATCCGTATGCTTTTTATGTCCCATCAACTGCGCCTCAATAAAATTTTAGAATTAAGCTTAGTTTTGACTTTTAAAATCCATACCTTTGCGAAAAATTATTTCTTGAAAATCAGTACATTATCAATAGCCTCATCTTCAACGACAATAATCAATACCCTTAAAATCTCATGAAAAAAATTGTCGACTACCGAAAGCTTTTAGGCGTAAACGAAGCAGCCGAATTAAAAGAATTAAAAACGATCTACCGTAATTTGATGAAAGACTGGCATCCGGATAAATTTCAGGACAGCCACGATCAAAAGCTGGAAGCCGAAGAAAAGAGCAAAACCATCATCGAGGCTTATCACTTTTTGGTAAGCATAGCTCCCGAAACCCGCCTGCAAAACCTTGATCATTATACCCAAACTACTACCACATCAAACATTGCCGATTTTGAATACAAATCGCAAACCCTGCAAATCACCTTTTTAGATGGCAGCGTGTACGAATATTTTGATGTGCCCAAAGCCACCTACGTTAAGTTTATCAATGCCGATTCGCCGGGCCGTTTTGCCCGCAGGCATATCTTTAACTCGTTTGTATACCGTAACATCAGCAAACGCGAAGAAGCAGTAGCTTAAGCTGCAGTAACAACAACGCTATAAATTATTAAAGCCCATACCCGAACGTTTAAGTTTAGGTATGGGCTTCTTTATGTTTTAAAATATTGCTTTTTTGTCTCAGCAATCTAAGCGTTTTTGCCTTCAACTTTTTGCATCTCGTATCTATCGTCAAAAAGTTTTCTGCATCTAACCTCATGCTCATAATGGAGTTGTTAAGTTGTTGATTTTCTCTCCATCATGTCATCCCGACGCAAGGAGGGACCTTTTACGCGCGGTAAGTATGCAGCATATCGGGTGCGCTGATTGTCAATGTGCTATATTTTCTCAGACAAGCAGTATTCTTAAATTAAAGCATCGTCCCGCTCAATCGCTGCGGGAAGGGGCTTGTTACTTTTTGTCTTGATACAAAAAGTAACCAAAAAAATCAAGACTGCCCGATCCTTCCGCCCGCAGGCCAGCTCCCGGCCCGGCGTGCAGTCTGGCCTCTGCCCGCTTTTTCTTGTACTCCAATAATTACCGAAGGTGCAAACGTTATCCCTATTTTTTCCGGGCACCCGGTGACTTACTCAGGATAACAGTTTTCGCAGAAAAAATGGGTGTCATGCTGATACTTCGTCAGGCTCAGTAGTCGAAGCACGGTGTGGTAGCCTCTATAAGCGGCATTGCATTGTCAGTTCATCCTTCACAAACCGCCTATTTTAAATCTCGCAATCACATAGCTTAAGAAGCTTTTCAAACGTCATCCCTTTTTTTTCCGGTTAGCCGGGGACATCCCTTATAACTACCAAAAACGCTATAAAATATTAAAGCCCATACCCAAACGTTTAAGTTTAGGTATGGGCTTCGTTATGTTCTTAAAATATTGTGTGTTTATCTCAGCAATCTAAACGTCTTTGCTTTCAACTTCCTTCAAAAAAGCTTCCAGCATCTAAGCTCCTGCTTCCTGCCTCTCACTTCTTGCTTCTACCCTTAATTAGCCATCATCTTTAAAAACGTAGCCAGTTTGGCTTTCATTTCGCGGCGGTCAACAATAAAATCTAAAAAGCCATGCTCAAGTACAAACTCTGCGGTTTGGAAACCTTTGGGTAAATCCTTTTTAATGGTTTCTTTAATTACGCGTGGGCCGGCAAAGCCAATCAGCGCGCCGGGCTCGGCAATGTTAATATCGCCCAGCATAGCGTACGATGCCGTAACACCGCCCGTGGTAGGGTCGGTTAATAACGATATATAAGGTATTTTGGCCCGCGATAACAAGGCAAGTTTGGCCGAAGTTTTAGCCATCTGCATCAGCGAGAAAGCCGCCTCCATCATGCGGGCGCCGCCCGATTTGGATATCATCAGGAAGGGGATGTTATTGGCAATGCAATAATCAATGGAGCGGGCAATCTTTTCACCTACAACCGATCCCATCGATCCACCTATAAAGTTGAAGTCCATACAGGCAATCACCAGGTCCTGCCCGTTAATTTTACCATGCGCCGCGCGAATGGCATCCTTCAGGCCGGTTTTTTCCATGCTCTCTTCCAACCGCTCGGTGTATTTCTTGGTGTCCACAAAATGCAGCGGATCGCCCGATATCAGGTTGCCAAACAACTCGGTAAACTCATTATTATCAAACAGAACCGAGAAGTATTCTTTCGACCCGATCCTCAAATGATAATTGCAATAGTGACAAACATATTGATTTTCTACCTGCTCAGAGTAGTGAAGCGGCTTTTTACAATTCGGACACTTGTTCCAAATCCCATCCGGCGCCTCTTTCTTTTCTTCGGTAGTAGTTATAATCCCTTTGGATTCTCTTTTAAACCACGCCATTACTGTTTCTTTCTCTTTCAATTCACTGCAAAGAAACAAATTTTTTTACTTACTTTATCAGTTCCTTCAACATTGCCCCGGCCTAAACCACAAAATAAAATACAAAGTTAAAAGCAGCACAGCATGTGGGCGTTGCCTCCGGCCCCCGCTGTACGCTCATACAGCGCAGGCCTTAGCCACAGGGCCGGTATCCGCTACCATCGGTAACGCGGGGATTTGGTTATTAGAGGTTACTGGGTTATTAGGTTATTGAGTTATTAAGTTAGCTGTAGGGGGGATTTAATAAAAAGCCTGTTTTTCAATTAACAAGCATCAGATAGGGGGCACCTCCGGAGGCAGTCCGCATCGCAAAATTGCTATAAACAGGATGCTCCTGCCGGAGCAAAAAGGCACTTTACTTGGTTAGGAGTGGCCTGCTTATAGCCGGGGAAGATTGTTTTTAACTACGGCAGGCGCTTTCTTGGTGGAGGGTGGGGCGGCAATGCCATTAAGTTAAGAATTTGATTGCTGATGAAAATTATAAAAAAGTCGCGCAAAGGCGCCAAGACGCTAAGAAACGAGCCATAAAAACTTCGCGCCTTCGCGTCTTGGCGTGCAAAATCCATAACTTAAATAGCTTTGAGGATGGAGGCCGAATTGGTGATACGTTGGCGTCAAGCCATTGCTAACTAACACAGTATGAATGCGCCCAATATACAATTGACTCTTTCACGCTGGGAGAGTACCACAAGCATTCCAGATTATAGTTTTTCTATTTCCTCGATAGTAAGCTTTGTGAATTTTGAGATCTGGGCAGCGGGAATACCGTCACGTTTCATTTCAAGGGCAATTTCTATTGCTTTTTGATATTCACCTTCCAATTTACCTTCCAATTTACCTTCCAACTTTCCTTCCAATTTTCCTTCCAACTTCCCTTCCAATTTTCCTTCCAACTTCCCTTCCAATCTACCTTCCTGTTTGGCCTCTTGGCGGGCATAGTCCAGTACGTTTTGATTGTCCCACTTATATTTCATGCTGCTGTCGTACATGGTAGCTACAACTTTTCTATTTCCTCGATAGGTAACTTCGTGAATTTTGAGATCTGAGCGGCAGGAATACCGTCACGTTTCATTTCAAGGGCAATTTCTATTGCTTTTTGATATTCACCTTCCAATTTTCCTTCCAATTTACCTTCCAATTTACCTTCCAACTTCCCTTCCAATTTTCCTTCCAACTTCCCTTCCAGCTTCCCTTCCAATCTACCTTCCTGTTTGGCCTCTTGGCGGGCATAGTCCAGTACGTTTTGATTGTCCCACTTATATTTCATGCTGCTATCGTACATGTTTTTTTCCTCCTTTGTCAAATTACTGTATTCAGCAATGTTGAATAGTTTTTCAAATATGGGTTTCCGCAGGTATAAAGGGATCTTGTCCATCTGGCTCATATTTTTTAGTACATAAAGCCATTTTTCCAGATCGGTTTCCAAATCGGCACCCTCTTTTACAAATTTACTTAATTCTATGTAAGTGTAGCCCAGCTTATCGTAAAATATTTCGCCGGTATCCCTGTTACACAGGCAAATATCGTGCAGATATTGCGCATCCCGGCTAAGGGCTAAAGTAAAATCTTCTAACAAGGCCACCAGGTATACTTCGGTTAACTGGTAGGCCCAGTTACTGCGCCTGCCTTTGGGGGCCTGGTTGCTGATGAGGCGCGAGGTATAAAACAGTGCCCGCTCTTTAAAGTTAACCTGCCTGCCACGCTGCACCTCGATGATGAATTGCTCGCCCTCGGCGCCTGTGCAAAGCAGATCGAAGATGGCCGCGCCTTCGTCGCGCAAGTCGCCGGGATGTTCGTTCTTGTTGTAAACCAAATCAACAATGTGTTTGCGGCCGCGGAACACTTCGTTTAAAAAGGCAATCAACAGATCCTTATTGGGTTCGCTGCCAAATATTTTTTTAAAGGCGAAATCTACCAGCGGATCGATGTAGCGCCCGGTATAGGGCATGGTGTTTTGAGGCATAGCCAAAGATAGGTTTTACATTTTTTGCCCGCAAATGGGGGCAGGTGGTTATTGGGTTATTAAGTTGCTGGTTTACTGGTCGACAGCGTAATAATAAAAGTTATTAGGTTATTGATTTACTGGTTATTAAGTTGCTGGTTTAGCTGACGACAGCGTAACGATAAAAGTTATTAGTTTATTGAGTTATTACGCTACTAAGTTGATTGACTAAATAACCACCAATAACTTCATAACCCAATAACCAGTAACCCAATAACTCAGTAACCCAATAACCATTAACCAATAACACCGCACCCCAACTAAAATGACCACCGTCATGTTTTTATTTAATTTTGGTGCTGATAATAATTTACTATTTTTTTTAACTTCGGAACGAAAACAAAAACTTGAAACATGGACATAAAAAATTATAAGGGCGTATTGCATGGCGACCAGGTGCAGGAGCTTTTTGAGGCTGCTAAAAAGCATCAGTTTGCTTTACCTGCTGTAAATGTTATTGGTACCAACTCCATTAATGCGGTTATGGAAACTGCTAAGGCTGTTAACTCGCCGGTTATCATTCAGTTATCGCATGGTGGTGCGCAATTTTACGCTGGTAAATCGTTAGATAACTCTAAGCTGCAAGCCTGTATTTTAGGTGCTGTATCTGCTGCCAAGCACGTACATTTATTGGCCGAACACTACGGGGTAGCTGTTATTTTGCATACCGACCACGCTGCTAAAAAGTTATTGCCCTGGATTGATGGTTTGCTGGATTATGGCGAAAAATTTTATGCCGAAACCGGAAAACCTTTGTTTTCATCGCACATGCTCGATTTATCTGAAGAGTCGTTACACGAAAATATTGAAATATCGGCCAAATACCTGGAGCGTATGGCTAAATTGGGGATGACGCTGGAGATTGAATTGGGTGTTACCGGTGGCGAAGAGGATGGTGTTGATAATTCGGACGTGGATAGCTCACGTTTATATACTCAGCCAGAGGATGTAGCCTACTCGTACGAGGAGCTATCGAAGGTTAGTCACCGTTTTACCGTTGCTGCTGCTTTTGGTAACGTGCATGGTGTGTACAAACCGGGTAACGTAAAGTTGCAACCGGTTATTTTGCATAACTCGCAGGAGTATGTTAAAAAGCACTTTAGCCTTGAAGCCGAAAAACCAATCAACTTTGTTTTTCACGGTGGCTCGGGCTCAACCCAGGAAGAAATCAGAGAAGCGATATCATATGGTGCCATTAAAATGAATATTGATACCGATATGCAATGGGCGTTTTGGGAAGGTATTAAGGATTACTATCAATCAAAAGAAGGCTACCTGCAAACACAAATTGGTAGCCCGGATGGTGCGGATTCGCCAAACAAAAAATACTACGACCCACGCGTTTGGTTACGCAAGGGCGAAGATACTTTTGTTAAACGCTTAACAGCTGCATTTGAAGATTTAAACTGCCTTGATGTACACAGCAAGTTGTAGTTAAAATAACATTAAAACCAGAAACGTCGGCAACAACGCCGGCGTTTTTTTGTTAATGATTAAAATCATTAACTTATGGGCAATCATAATAAAAAAAATTTCTTCGAGCGTTTTTCTAACTGGGCTACAACGGCCACGGGCAGCTCAACGGCTTTTATATTGGCCTCGGCCAGTATTGTGGTATGGGCGCTTACCGGGCCAATATTTAGTTATTCAACCACCTGGCAGCTCATTATTAATACAGGCACCACTATTATTACTTTTTTAATGGTGTTTTTGATCCAGAAATCGCAAAACAAGGATTCAAAGGCCATCCATTTGAAATTGAACGAGCTGATAGCCGCCCACCAGGGTGCCAGCAACCGGATGGTAAATATTGAGGATATTACGGAGAAGGAGCTGGACCAGTTGCGTAAATTTTATATACGTTTATCTATTTTAGCTAAACAGGAAGAAGAGCTGGGTTGCACGCACTCGATAGATGCCGCCGATGACAACCATTTAAATAAAGCGGAGCGGATTAATTACCACCGCGAGAGGGAAAATAAAAAACATGCTGCTATTAGTAAATAAGGTTACGGCCCCGGCCGATTTGGAAAATGTATTTGCCATTAGGCGGGAGGTGTTTGTGGGCGAACAAAACTGTCCGCCCGAGTTGGAGTGGGAGTTTGAGGATGAATCGATACACTTTTTAGCTACTGTTAGTGGCGTGCCTGCTGGTGCCTCGCGCTGGCGCAAAACCGATAAAGGTTATAAGTTAGAGCGTTTTGCCGTACTGGCCAAATTTAGGGGCGCAGGTGTAGGCCAGGCCCTGGTGCAGGCCGTTTTAGATGATTTACCGGCTGATGCACACTATGTTTACCTGCACGCCCAGGTACAGGCCGCAAGCCTTTACGAACGTTTTGGCTTTAAAAAAGTTGGCGAAGAGTTTGAGGAAGCGGGGATAAGGCATTATAAGATGGTGATGTAGGTTGAATCGTGATTGCGAGGCGGAACGACGAAGCAATCTATAAGCTATACAGGGCGAACCTACAGAGCTGCTCTGCCTATGTAGAGGTTGCTTCGTTACTCAATGACGGGTGTTGTTGTTGTTTTTGTCTTAGAACCAATACAAAAAAATCGTCATTGCGAGGAGGGACGACGAAGCAATCTCTAAGCTATACAGGGCGAACTTGCAGAGCCGCTCTGCCTGTGTAGAGATTGCTTCGTACCTCGCAATGACGGGTGGAGAAGGTTGTTTTGATTGATAGACAATGACTTAAAAAAAAACGTGATTGCGAGGCGGAACGACGAAGCAATCTCTAAGCTTTACAGGGCGAACTTGCAGAGCCGCTCTGCCTGTGTAGAGATTGCTTCGTCGTACCTCCTCTATGACGCGTGGTGGTTGTTATTGCGTGAGAAAAGTCTCCCCTACCGGGCATATGCGTCAACCTAACACCTTACATTATTGGAGAAGATGTTTGCGCGATTAATTTCACTTGTCTTTTTCTTGTTTGGGAAGATTAGTTTTGGCTTTCTTTACACGTTTTAGTACGAAGCTATTTCTATCTTCTATCAACCATTCCATTTCTTCGCCTTTTTCTAACAGGCAAGCATCGGCAACTGCTGCCGGGAAGTTTACATAAAACGATTTGGTGCCTCCTCGCTCAACTTTTTGAACTTTTACTTTATATCCCATTTTTTTTGATTAATTTACATAGTATATATACTATGTAAATATAAATTATTTTACCCATTAATCAAAAAGACATAATGAAAAAGGTCGATTTTTTAGCGTTGCTAAATGCCATGAACATTGGTGCTGATCAAATAAAGAAAATAGCAATTGATACCGGATTTCTGATACGGAAAGGTCTTATAGAGCCTGCCGATATTTTATATGCCATTTGCTGCGCGGCCACGCATGGAACGGTTAGCTTTAATGATCTGGCGGCAAAAATAGATGCGGAAACTACTGTTTCTGTAAGTAGGCAGGCAATTGCAAAAAAGACAAGCAAAGAATCATGTGTGCTTTTTTTAAAAAAGATACTGGCCCTTGTTATTATCAGTAGAATCGGAAAGGAAGAAATCGATTCATTGCGCAGGGCAGGTAAATTTAAGCGTGTTTTAGTGCAGGACAGCACAATCATTAAGTTGCCCCTTTAGTTGTTTTGCTTTTTTTTCCGGGGTCTCCAAACGCCCAGTCCCAGTGTTTGTAATGCCCGGATCAAGTGTGTTTACGATTTGATAACTGAAAGCTTTATTTATTTTACCATCGATTCTTATACTAAGAACGATCAGGAAGCCGCCCCCGAATTAACAATAGAAAAGGGCGACCTTGTTATTCGGGACAGGGGGTATCTAACCCTTAAAGAAATCGAGAGGCATTGGACAGCAGAAGCGGACTGCATATACAGGCATCAGAGTAATATAGTACTTTTAGACAGCCAAACAAAAGAAAGAATTAACCTGCTCACCGAATTACAATCAAAAAAACAGCTTGATTTTGAGGTTACTTTAAATAATGAAAAAGGTACAAAAATCAGGATAGTCGCCTTGCCTGTAAGTGACGAAATTGCAAACAGGCGCAGGATGAAGGCTAAGAAAGAGGCCAAAAAGGAACCGGGTAAAGAGTGCCTGGCCCTGATGTCATGGTCCATTTTTATGACTACCATTTCCAGACAGGACGCAGATTATAACTTTCTTTTCAAAGTATATAGCCTGAGGTGGCGGATTGAAATCATATTCAAATCCTGGAAAAGTAACATGGAGTTTTCTAAGATCCATAATGTTTCGAAAAAACAACTGTCACTTATCCTTTATGCGAGATTTATCATGATCATCATTTACATCCAGTATATCTTTTCGCCTGCCAGAATGATCATCAAAAAACATCAGAAAAGGGGCTTGAGTATGATAAAAGTAGTCCGGTATCTCATAAAAAATGCCTCTAAAATAATACAGGTCGTTAAAGCCATAGAAAGTTATAAGGGCAAGATAGGATATCATCTAATTACTTTAGCCAGGTACTGCTCCTACGATAAAAGAGTCAGACCCAATTTTGAACAGGATTTCGATATTGCCTTTTTACCTTAGGTTGACGCATATGCCTACCGGGGGAGATTATGCACCTTGGTTTGTTTTGGTGTGCATGAGCGCTACGCGGTTTAGAGGGGGCTCAATACCCATGCTTATGCAGCGGTTTCCCCGTGCGGATCTGGATTTTTTTGTCGCCTTTAAGGTAGGCTTGGTATTCGGTGGCGAAGGCCTGGGTGAGCAGGTAGCGTTTGGCATCGCTGGGGTGGCCAAATTCTTCGTAGCTTACTTTGGTTAGGGGGTGCTGTTTCTTGGTTTTTTTGAGGGTGCCGTCGCTGTCTTCAATGGCGTATTGGTAGTCGTGGAGCGAGCGGCGGCAGTTTTCGCCGATGATGATCTGCAGGCCGGGGATGCGCCCGGCGTAAATCTGGTTGATAAACCCTGCCGATTGCACAATGGAGGGGTTGGCGCTCTGCATGCGCAGCGTAGGTGCGTAGGGTTGCAGCAGCTGCAAAATACGGGTGAAAAAGTTTTCGCCTTTCTCGAGCTTGGTATCTTGCTTGATGGAGGTGCGGTCGCCGTAAATGTACAGGCCCTTTACGCGGGCTGGCGGGTAGCGACTGGCAAACTCGGCGCAAACATGGTGTACACGGTTGCGCGGGTCTTCCAGGCAAATCTCGTCAATCTGGGTGGCCGTTTTGCCCTCAATTTGCCATACCAGGCAGGTGAGGTAGGGGTTTACGTTCTCGTCCCAGCTCAGGTGCAGGGGCAGGGCCTCGTTCCAGTTCACCCGGGCACTGTTGCGACTGGCGTTAAAATCCTTCCAAAACTCGCCGCCGGTGCGCAGCTTGCCCCAGTTGCCCAGGCCGTAAATTTGGTAGTAGTTGTAATCGCTGATCTTATCGCGCTCAAAATCGGCAATGGCATGCTGGTCAACAAACTGCGGGCCCACAATGTAGCGATTGTCCAGGTAATTGGTTTTCAAAATCAGCAGGTTACCCGGCTCGTTGCGCCACATCCCGCTGATGTTGCTTTCTATGGGCTGTAGCACTTCCTGGTCGAAGATGTGGTTCTTGATCCAGTGATCCTCGCTCACGGGGTTAAAAATACCGATGATCTGCTGGCCCAGCTGCCCCCGCAGCCGCTTGCGGATCTGCTTGTAGTCCACCTCGTCAAACTGGCTCACCTCTTCCAAAATCACCTTCTTAAAATTGCTGATCCCCTTGATCTTTTCGCTGTCGTCCAGTCCGCGGAAACGGATGTACGAGCCGCTGGCCTTGCACAAAATATAGTTTTGCTGGATGCTGAAGTAAGCGCCCAGGCCCCAGTCGGCAATCAGGTTTTTAAAATCCGAGTAGATGCTGTCGCGGATGTCGACCCCGTATTTGCGCAGCACAAAGGTGTTTTGGTTGGTCTGCTCCAGCATCCGCACCAGCGTAAGTTGCACCACCGAGTAGGTTTTACTGGCCGACGAGCCGCCGTAAACCCAGATAAACCGGATCTGGTTGTCGTCAAAGGCCTTTAACAAGTGCCAGTACACGTTGTTAAAGAGGTTGGGGTTAAAGGTGATTTTGATTTCGTTCATGGTGGGGGAGTTGGAAGGTTGGAAAGTTTTAAAGTTGGAAGGTTGGAAGGTTTTTATCGGGTTGTTGGTTATTTGTTGTGAGTTGAGTTGTTGGTGAGGATATTGGCAACTTATGCAAACATCCTCCTTTCACCACCCTGTCATCCCGAGGTACGAGGGAACTTTTGCGAGCAATAAGTCTGCTGCAAAACAAGTAAGCGCAAATGGCCTCTCTGCTTCACCACCCTGTCATCCCGAGGTACGAGGGAACTTTTTTGAGCGATAAGTATGCATAACAAGCATTTGCAAATGGCCTCTCTGCTTCACCACCCTGTCATCCCGAGGAACGAGGGAACTTTTTCGAGCGATAAGTATGCTGCAAAACAAGCTTGTGCAAATGGCCTCTCTGCTTCTCCACCCTGTCATCCCGAGGTACGAGGGAACTTTTGCAGCGATAAGTCTGCGATCTAACAAGCACTTGGGAATGGTCTGTAGTAAATTCTGGCAAAACGTTCCTTGTGGCTTACAATAACGTGGGTTTAAGTCGCTGATCATCAATGCGTATTATTGCTCTGGTAATCAGTATTCTTAATTTACAATATCGGCCCGCTCAAACGCCGCGGGAAGGGCTTTGTTCTTTTTGTCTTGATACAAAAAGAACCAAAAAAATCAAGACTGCCCGATCCTTCCACCCGCGAGGCCAGCTCCCGGCCCGGCGTGCAGTCTGGCCTTTGCGCACTTCTGCCTCTGCACCAAGAAATCTACGAGGTTCAAACTTCATCACTGTTTTTTAGGCTGGCCGATCGGTTGCTTGGATGGCAAAGTTTTAGGTAAAGGTGCAGCCAGATAAAAAACTCATTTAACGACTAACCCGCTAACCCAATAACCAATAACCAATAACCAGTAACCAATAACTCAATAACCAATAACCCAATAACCAATCAATCCCCATACCCAATCCTAATCACGTTTTGCGGGGCCGATTGTTCGTTGTCCTTTTTATAGAGGCCGTGCATTTTGGCTAATTTCTCCTGGGCATCCAGGGCCGAGTACATCTCGATGCTGTAGCCCCCGGTTTTAGAGTACTTGATCGATTTTACTTTGCATCTCTCTTTATCGGCCACCACGGCCTCAATATCCAGCTGCATTTCGTTACTCAGGTAGGGCTCGCCATCCACAATGCGGGTGGCGTTGGGGTTTTTGTCGAGCTCAATTTTAAGGCGGGCAATATCACGCTCCAGCGCGCGGATGGCGGTGTCCAATTGCTTTTTCTCGGTCGCTTCGGGCTGTATGGAGTTCAGGTATTCGGTTTCAATGTCCAGTTGGCATTGCAGGTTATCAATCAGTTCTTGCAGGCCTTTGGTCACCTTGGGGATCACTATTTTTTGCACCGGCCTAAAGTAGTCGGTTAAGTTGCCCTGGGCGGTATCGCTAATCAGCTTGGTAAGCTCGGCGGCCGATATAGCGTATTGGTTTAGCCGCTCCTCAATATACTGCCGCACCCTTGGCCGGTTATAAATCTGGTAAGGCGAATTTCTCGATGCGTACCCCGCCTGCGCCGCCGCCCGGCTCTTGTTCAGGTGCGTGAGGTAGCTATCCGCAAAAAGCTTCTCCCGCGGACTAAGCAAATCTTGATCATCGTTTTGCATAAAGGGTAATAATTTATCTCAAAGATAAGGTTTTTAATAAATTATAACTAATGTTTTGTTTGGGAATAATTGGTGGAGCGGTTGAAAAGTTGTAAGGTTGTAAGGTTGTAAAGTTGGCAGGTTTTAAAGTTGGCAGGTTGAAAAGTTTTAAGGTTACAGGGCTTTAAGGTTTGATTGAGGGCTGGGCTATCCAATCGGGAGTGCTTCCTGCTTCTCGCTTCTTGCCTCTCGCCTCTGGCTTCCAGCTTCCTGCTTCTGGCTCAACAGGGCGTTGCCTCCGGCCCGCGCTTTCCGTTTATACTGCGCAGGCCTTAGCCACATGGCCGGTATTCACTGCAATCGCTAACGCTGGGGGAGGGGGCATTGATTGATTAATTGATTGATTGAATCCCAAAGTTGATGTCCCCACCAACTCTTCGTATTTCTTTAGTTAGCGCACAATTTGTTTTTGCCTATGCATGCTTGCTGCGCTTTACGCTCATGGTTTAGTTGTCTTGCTTTTTTTTTGCCTCCTGCTTCTTACATCCTGCCTTCTTGCCTTCGCTCACCACTCTGTCATCCCGAGGTACGAGGGACCTCCTATGA
The DNA here is from genome assembly GCF_000166195.2 of Mucilaginibacter paludis DSM 18603. Lineage (NCBI taxonomy): Bacteria > Pseudomonadati > Bacteroidota > Sphingobacteriia > Sphingobacteriales > Sphingobacteriaceae > Mucilaginibacter > Mucilaginibacter paludis. The sequence goes on along the minus strand of NZ_CM001403.1, from coordinate 6,821,403 downwards.
TGAAATATGCAAGGTAAACGAGGCAAAAGGGCTTAAAAAGGGGTTATAACACGTATTGCTTAAATGTTTTAAATATTTTTGGTCAAAGCATGGCCCTGTTTGTTTAACTTTCCAGTGCAAATCAAAAGAGGAAACAGGCGCTGCTGAGGAGCAACCTGCCAGCAATATGATTTGCTGAACCACGGATAAAGGCCTCTGTCAAAGGAGGCTTTTTATTTATCCTGTTCACTGAATGGCTAAAAAAACCTTCACGAATTTTTATTTTAATGCGTTGATAAATGACCAGCTAACCTCCTATAAGCAGACACTTTGCAGGCTGCAGGATCGCGTTCAAATTATTTGGATAAAAGGGCAACCGTAACCTTTTGTATAGCAGACACCTTTCGGGCCGCAGATCCCTCGCTTCGGTTTGCCCATTTCATAAAAAAACCAAACCGGCTTTATCAGGCATTTGTCCTTGTGGACTTATTTGACAACCGAAGTTACGTAAGGTTTTTGATTCTTCATAACGAACCGTATCCGGTTGAGCATTTTTTTAGCTATCCTGATGATGGCCTTATTCTTTTTCATTTTTTTGCAAAGGTTATTGAAAGCCAGCGTCATGGCCGGGTCGAGCCTGACAGCTATCCAAGAGGCCTCGATAAGCTTCTCCCGTAATTGATGATGAGCTCTTTTAGTGAGCCCCAATATGATTTTTTGATCGCCGGAACTATGCATATCCGGTACCAAGCCTATATATCCACACAAGGCATCCAGGGAATCAAAGCGTTCAATGTCGCCGATCTCTGTGACAAATAATAAGGCGGTAATCTCGCCTATACCGGGGATGGTCCGGATCAGTTTTATAATTTGTTGATAACGTGGCTGCCTGGATAGGGCTCTGACTTCCCTGGTGGCTGTGAGTACCATGATACGGGTCTGCTGGTATCCCTGTAGCAGAATATCCAGGTTGATCCGTGCTGATGAAGGCAAGCAAAGGGCCTTGAGCAGGCAGATATAATGATTCGACCAGTATTTATCGGTGTCTACCGTCACCGACTGGTCCTGGAAGTTAAGCCATCCTTTTATTCGGTTCTTATAGCGTGTCTGATCTTTGATCATTTGCTGGTAAACACGGATAATACCGCGGTCATCCTGTTGCTCGATGCCAGGCACGAAGATACCTTTCAGGGCTCCTTCACTTAATGTTTTACTGAGTTTCCGGCAATCGACCGTATCTGATTTGCGCTGCTTTTCCTTGTCTGTCAGCGGGACATCGGCAGGATTTACGACGATGCAGGACATCCCCAGCTCACTAAACTGTCGCTGATAGCCAAAGCCGCAAAAACCGGCTTCGTAAACGAGCCTGTAATCGGCCGAAGGATAGTTCTGTTGTAGATGCCCGCTTAAGGCCTTAGGTGAAGGTTCCTGGGAAAACGTCTTTAGCTCCATATGGGTGCTGCGAAGGCTGACCTTCCAGGACTTCTTGTGTACATCTATGCCAACAAAAATAGTTTGTCCGCTAAAATCTAATTGTGTACCTTGTTTCATGAGTTCTTGGTTTAAAGTGTTTGTTAATGGTTCACTATTAAGCTACAACCTTTTTTTCAAGAACTCTTTTACATCATCTATCGAACCATTTCATACATACGACCTTTTGCGAGCGATAAGTATACTGCATAGCAGTGGCTCGCAACCCCGTTTTAACCAGCTTTGACAACTTTTTAAAAGTTGTCAAAGCTCTCGCCACCAGGGAACTTTTGCGAGCGATAAGTATGCTGTATAACAAGCCTGCGGAAAGCCTAAAGCAGACCTGGCCCGCGCAAAAGTATGCGGCATAACAATTTTTCGTAGATCCGTTTAACTCTTGCCACCCGGGAACTTTTGCGAGCGATAAGTTTACTGTACAACAGGCCCGTACAAAAGCCTGAAGCAGATCTGACACGCGTAAAAGGTCTCCCTCCAGGGGACATATTTTAGAGCGATTTTGCCAGCGCCGGAGCGCCACGCCGCAAACCCTTACTTCTCCATGTTGTTTAAAACAATAGCCGTTGTTTTTTGCGATATCTGGCCGGTGTAAGCTTTTGGTTGGCCTGATGTTTTGTTGGGCGTAAAGATAATTTGAAAGCCATCGCGCTGGTTTGCAGCCGGGGCCAGGCCCTGGATGGCGTAGGTATCTAAATATTCCGCATTGTTGGTGGCATCGCGGTAACTGATACCGATGGTATCTATGGGTTGCAAATTAGCCGTGGTGCGTATTAAGCTTAGCTCATTTACAAAATAGTAGTTACCATTATAGGCTATGGGGTTGCAGGTGTTTGCCAGCTCAGCAGGGTACTGTAAAACACTGTTGTTTTTAAGGTTGATGATGTAGCCGTTGCCTCGGTTAAAGCCATCCTCGTCAAAAAAAGTAAAGAGCGAAAAAAACAATTGATCATGGCTCAACAAAACCTTGCTGATGTTAACTATCGAATCGCGCTTGAAGATGAGCTTGCCACCCTGGGTAATTTTTAACTGGTAGGTATCTTCGCCACGTGCGGTTACTTTTAAGGTAAGTCCGTTTTTAAAGCGCAGGATATTATCGTCATCAAAAGGCAGGGGCATGTTTTGTTGTTTGGCGTGGCTCACTTTAAAAATGGCTGTATCGACGGGCTTTACAAGCTTGTGTTTGGCTGTATGATGAGCAGGCTGCGGCGCGGTAGCGCTGGGCTTTGTTGCCGGATGGCAGGCTATTGTAAAAATAAGGAAGATGCTGAGATGTATTGGTTTGGGTTTCATGGGATGATGACAAGGAATTGTTTAGTTTTCGTGCTAACGTTTTTTGAAGGAACTATTTGATGACATGGTAGCACTTAATGGCCGCCAAACAAATAAAAAGTATAATACTTGCTAAAGGCCAATAATTTACTTTACCAATTGCGAAATTGAGCCTAACTATTTTGCGACGATTATATAGCAATAACCAGATCAGGCATCCGGCCGATAAAAACAACCCAATATCATAATCGTGATACTTGATGCTCAATGCCGATAATAAAATTGTAAAAAACAGCAAGATGATGTTATACGCTATGGTTAGATACCAGCCGGCTGCTTTAAGCCTGATGTATAAGATGATACTTGTTAAACAGCCAACCCAAAATAAACTTTCGAACAAAATTTCACCTAAGGGCTTTGGGTATCCAGACGTATTGTATTGATAACCATGGTTTTGTGGGTATTGAACTAAAAAAATAACGCTTTTATAAAGAGGACCAATTAATAGGGCTAACATGAGTATCCCGTTTATCAATATTGTTTTTTTTCTTGAATTAAAAGCAGCCATTGTTGTGATCGTATTGCCGTGTTTAAGTTAAGTGAATTTATTTGATTGTACGGCTATATTTTAAATCGGAGCCGAAAATTGATTGATCTTTTTTCGCCATTGCCGGTGTTTCCATTAACAATTGTATATCAGTTACCTGCCGCCAAAGTTGGTGAGGACACCAACTCTCCGTATTACTTATTTACCGCACAAATCGCTTTTGCCGATGCACGCTCGCTGCCTTGCTTCCTGCTTCTTTTATCTTGCTTCTTAATTTCTGCCAAAGTTGGTGTCCCCACCAACTCTTCGTATTGCTTATTTAGCGCACAATTTGCTTTTGCCGATGCACGCCTGCTGTATAGCAAGTCCATGCGGAAAGCCTAAAGCAGATCTGGCACGCGCAAAAGTTCCCTCCGGTCGGGATGACAAAGTTTTAGAACCGCCTCACCACCCTGTCATCCCGAGGTACGAAGGAACTTTTACGAGCGATAAGTCTGCTGTATAACAAACCCGTGCAAAAAGCCTAAAGCAGATTTGGCACGCGCAAAAGTTCCCTCCCTCTGGTAGGGATGACAAAATTTGAGAACTCAAAAAATCAGTGTAATCAAAAAAATCATCCTTAAATCAGTGGTCAGTCTACCCGCGTTAACGATTGGCGCGGATACCGGCCCCGTGGCTAAGGCCCGTGCAGTATGAGCAGAAAGCGTGGGCCGAAGGCAACGCCCAGATGGTGGGAGAGGTGTCCATAGTCGATGGTCCATAGTCCATGGTGAGGAAGCTGTAATCCGTCTCTCTATCAATAACCCAATAACCCAATAACCACTAACTCAACAACCAACTTTCCAACTTTAAAACCTTCCAACTTTCCAACTTCTTCCCTCCGAAAAATATTCCCAAACAAAACATAAGTTATATTCAATTAAAATTGTTTATATTTGTTTCCATAATAACAGCGCCTGTACAGCGGGGTGCGCCTCACATTAAAATCGAAACTTCATTTTTTAAACAATTAAGTAATGGCTTATTTAATTTATGCCGACTTTAAAAAGTCTATCCAGCTGGCTAACCTGGCGCAGGTGATTGGCTCGGACGCGACTATCATTAACTCGTGGATGCTGGCCGCTCAGGAGAAGGTGACATCGTACCTAACCCAGAAGTACCAAACCGAGCTGGAGTTTACCGACACCCGCGTTTGGGGTGCTTCGCTAAGCTACCAGGCTGCCGACAGGGTGTACCTTGACGCGCCTGACTATGATGCCAATACTGCCTACACGCCAGGCCAGTACGTGGTAAATACCAATAACTTTTACCGTTGCCTGGCCGGTACCACAGGCGTTTTTAGCCCGGCTAATTGGCAGTTGGTTGGCCCCCGCTACGCGCTGTACTATGTGGCTTATCCGCAGCCGCGGTTTAACATTGGCGCCGCTTATAACAAAGGCGACCGGGTGTATTACCAGGGCAAGGTGTATACGGCCTTGCAGGCATCGGCAGTGTACAGCGACAGCTACTTGCTACAGGTGGGCAAGCTGCAAAATATACCGCCGGTTAATAGTTTCCCCGGCGCGCCGGGTTATAACCAGTGGGATGGGGGCGAGCCGTACGCGGTGCCAGCCGGTACGCTGATTACCGATACCGCTTTTTGGACGCCGGGCGATAACCGCAGCCAGCAGATGCTGCAAATTATGGCCGACCTGGTGCTGTTTTACGCTCACCAGCGCATTAGCCCCATGAGCATACCCGAACTGCGCAAGGAGAATTACCGCGAGGCCATTAACTGGCTGATTGATGCCGGGGAGGGTAATATTACGCCCAATTTGCCGCTCAGGCAGCCCTTTGCGGGCAATAAGATCAGGTACGGTGGGTCGGTTAGGTCGCAATACAATTATTAACAAAACAGCCTTATGGGAATACGAGTAAAAGCAACAAAAAACAATTTGCCGGGCCTGGGCTATGCCAACCCCATGCAGGGTTTGGCCGATGGGGTTAACGGCTTGGCCGGTAGCAGCACCCTGCCCGGCGCGGTAAGGCATAACCTGGCGCGCTATATGGCGCCGGTGCAGCTGATGCGCCTTAAAACCGATGTTAAAATGTGGCGCGATGCCATTACCGAGGCCGAGCTGGCCTATTACCCGCAGCGCATTAAAATGCAGCGCATGTATTTGGATACCGCCCTTAACGGCCATGTAAAGGCTTGTACCTTAAAGCGAAAGCGTTTAACCACCTTACGGCGCTTTGAGCTGCAGGATGCCGATGGCAAGGCGCTGCCGGAGGCTACCAAGGCGCTGGCCGAGTGCCAGTGGTTCCTCAACTTTCAGAACTATGTGCTTGACGCGATTTTTTACGGCTACTCGCTTATTGCGCTGGGCGATATTATTGATAACGACCTGCCCGACCTATCTATTGTAAAACGCTGGAACGTAAGCCCCGACAGGTTTAACGTTACGGCTTACGATTATGCCGTTGTTGGGCAGGATTTTAGGGCCGATGAGGTTAAAAACTGGCACGTATACGTAACCACCCCGAGCGAAACCGGCATAAGCCCCTGCGGCTACGGCTTGTTTTACAACGTGGCCCTGTACGAAATTTTTCTGCGTAATCTGCTGGGTTACAACGGTGATTTTGTGGAGCGCTTTTCCATGCCCTACGTACACGCCAAAACCACCAAGCAGGACGAAACCGAACGCGGCGAACTGGAGCAGGCCGTAGCCAACATGGGTGCCAACGGCTATGCCATTACCGACCCGAACGATGATATTGAATTTTTAGAGGCCGCCCTGGCCGGCACCGGCTGGAATGGTTACGACAACCTGGAGCAACGCTGCGAAAAAAAGATCAGCAAGCTGATTTTGGGCCACTCGGACGCGATGGACAGCACGGCGGGCAAATTAGGATCGGAGCAGGGCGGTAACGAGAGTCCGGTGCAAAAGGCCTTATCCGAAGTGCAGATTGAGGACGGCCGCATGATGGAGAACGTAATTAACAAACAGCTGTTCCCCAAGCTGGCCGCCATTGGCCAGATGCCCAAAGGGGTTAAGTTTGTATTGCAGAACAACGACGAGGTGCAGGAAACCCTCACCCGCCAAACCAGCAACGCCCTTAACCTGGCCAAAGTGGCCCAAACCCTGAAACAGGCCGGACTGGAAATTGATGCGGACTACTTTACCGAGCTCACCAAGATCCCTGTAAAACGGGATGAAAAATAAATCTGCGGATTTTAATATTCCAAAATAGTATATTGATTATATTTGTAGCACAGCAAATGACAATGATAAAAAAAGGCCCTTACAAACCCACCGGCAACATAGCCGTTGATATGGTAGCCGCCTGCATTAACCATTACACCCGGCAGGGCAAGCGGGTAGCGTACATCCGCTTAGATGCCATCCACTGGACAATGTTTAAAGGCTACGTGCTGGAAACAACCCCCGGTTGCGAACTGCCGAACGACGAGGTTGATTTTGACGGCGTAACAATAGCCAAAGGCAGCAGCCTGCAAATTAAACCCCTGTATTGGGAACTGGCAGCCGAAGCGCCGAAGGTGTATTTGATGAATTGATACAGTAAAAAAAGCGGCGGCCCGTGCGATTCCCCTCTCGAGAGCATAGCCGTCAACTTTAGAAAAAAAAGGGATAAAATTTTTTTAGAGCAAGAATCGGAACTGCAAAATTGCAGTCATTATTCGAGCGAATGAGTTCGGAACTATTTGAACCAACGGTGTTAGATGGCCTGGCCCGTAAAACAGAGGCTATACAACGCAAACGAAAAGTGGGAGGCAAGGAACTATTGGATATGGCGTTATTTGATGGAGATCAATCGTTTAACGGCATGAGTATGCAGTTAATGCGGAGGGATGGGCTTGATATTTCGAAGCAGGCATTGCATCAAAGACATCACAGCAATATGACAAAGTTTGTACAAGCCGTTTTTGAGCAATTAATAGCAGTTGAGTTACCGCAAGAGCAAACACAGGGCTTGGAGATCCGTATCAAAGATTCTACCCGTTTCGCGTTGCCGGAAGTTATTGCAGAGACATTCCCCGGAACAAAAGGAAGTGGGATGAAAGCGGGAGCATCTGTACAATTTGAATTTGAAATCAAAAGTGGTAAAAGCGATATCAAAGTAACTCCGGCCAACGCAAATGACCAGGGTGAGAGTCATCTGGACAAGGCATCAATTCAGCCGGGGGTATTATATATGAGAGATCTGGGTTACACTCACTTGAGTTATATGAACAATATTAACAAAGTCAAAGCTTTCTTTATTAATAAATTATGTCCGAAAACAACGATTTATCTATTAAAGGACGACCAATACCAAAAGTTAGAGTTGTCGAAACTACAAGGCATAACCGGCGTATTTGATCAACAGGTATATATCGGAGCTGATAAGATGCCGGTAAGGATAATAATAGAACCGGTAAGTGAAGAGCTCAAGGCAAGGCGGATAGCCAATACTGAAAAGTACAATAAAAAGAAAGGCAGTACCACCAGTAAGGGATTCAAAGAGCGGGCAGGGTTTAACTTTATTGTTACCAACCTGGTGAGCGAAAAATATAGCGCTGAATTGATCCAAAAGTTATATCACCTGCGATGGCAGATAGAATTGGTTTTTAAAGCATGGAAGTCGTTTTTAAAGATACACACGTTCCCCAAAGGAAGTTCGGATCGTATAACCAGTATATTATACAGTAAGTTGATCTGGGCAGTTTTGAGTTGGAAAATATGCATGGCTATCGGTAAGATAGGTCAAATTAGTGTTTTAAAGGTGCATCGACTAATCGCTTCTACGAAAGAAGAATTGCGAGCGCAGCTTTTAGGGATATGCTCAAAGTGGTTAGCTCTGTTGGAGAAATTAAACTTAAAGCACCTTTCAAAAGAGCACAGAAAACATAGGTTAAAAATAGAAGAAATTGTAATAAGTATTTGATTATTAGATATTTAAATACTATATTTAGATAGTTAAACAAAAATAAGAAAGGCGGGGTCATCTAAACCTCCCCGCCTTAAAAAACGAAAAATATGAGAGTAAAAATACATAGGTTTGCCCATGCGGGCAAACCGCGCCTAAAAATTAAATAACTGAAAATCAACAATATATGAGTACAGCTACTTAAATTGACGGCTATGCTCTCGAGAGGGGTGGAGGGGTGTGTTCTATGCGAGCGATTATAAAGCGCAGAGATTTTGTACTATAATATCCTGTTTGTTAGTGTATTATCGGTTTGGTGCGAATAGGTCATCAACTTGTAAGCAATCAATTTTAACTTAATGATGTTGGTCGTGGGTACGACACATATCCGCTGTATGATGCTACATTTTTTGAATTGCGATTATAAAAAAGCGAAGAAGTGGCGTACCTGACGGCACGCAAACTCCATTTCGCCAATATGCTACCGAGCTTTAACCCCCGATGGGGTTTTACTTAAAAAGATATGGGTACACGGTAGCCTACCGGGGAGGGTTGGGTGGGGCTTCTTCACTCGGCGATTGAGCGTGCCGATGCTATAAATTAAGAATACTGATTATCGGATAAAAAATAGCAAATTGATAATCAGTGCACCTAATCTAATGCATACTTACCGCTTTTAGAAGGTCCCTCCTTGCGTCGGGATGACATGATGGAGAGATATTTATCATTGAAAATCAATGACTTAACAGCATTTCATTATAAGCTCTAAAGAAGATAGCGTTTTGATCAAAATCAGGGCGGCGGAATTAATTAACGCTTCCATAACTGATAAAACTCAGCCTATCCGTTCCCGTACCCCGGAAAGACGACAGCCCCGAAGCGAGCTGAACGCTATACTCTAATTTTTGCGCATAAGTTGTAGGCGGTTAATAAGCAAACAGAAGCAACAAAATTGGTTTCATCGGGTTTATTTTTTGGCAGCTTGTAAATTCAGTTTCAGGTTAACGCCTCCTGCTCCAAATTTTAACTGTTGCGAGCCTAAGCCGTCGAGCGGATATTTTAAAAACGGTTCAATAATCAGGCGGTTTGTTTTGCCCAGCGGATACCCTATACCAAACGAAACATTGAGGGTGCGGGCAAAATCAAACGTGTTTAACATGTTTTCGGTTTTGGTGTTTTGTGGCAGCGGGTTTGATAGCGCCGATGCCGACGACAGGGCCGGGTAATTGTAAACAAACTGATAGGTTTCGTTAATATACGTGCCCGAACTTACACCTGCCGAAATGTAACTATCACTTTTGCCAAACTGATATTTTAAATTTAGCGGGATATCCAAAGCCACCAGGCTGGCCTGGTAGTTTTGTAGTATAGGGCTGGTATTTTGCGCAAACGCCACATAACTACCAGTTACAGGAGCCGCCGCTGCCGAAAGGTAGTTACCATTTCGGGGCTGCTCAAGGCTTGCCCTTAAATAAGAATTAGCGTTTTGCGGCAATGCCGATTTATAATTTAACGAGTTTTGACTGATAGCTACACCGGTTAACAATTTAAGGTTACCGATAATCCTGATCTCTGACGACATACCCGCGCCTACATTAAACTCATTATCGCTGCCCTTGGCGTAGTTAAAATAAGTGGCCGCATACAGGCCAAACTTAACCCTCTTGCTGGCCTCAGGCTTCTTCAATTCGGGTTCTTCACCTTTTCGCATGGCAAAAATTGATTTGGCCGGTGCCTTAACCATCGATTTAGTTGCCCTGCCCGAATCGGCTTTGGCAAGCGTATTAGCTGTAACCAGGCGTTCATCCGTTTGCGTGTTGCGGGTATCGGTACCTTTAACTGGCTGCTGGTTTGGTGTTTGGTTATCCTTGTTTTTATTGTTCAGCTGTGCCAGTACCGCGTTCGCTTGCTGCACAGCGGCTTTGCTGCCGTATACCGGCTGCGTGCTGGTGTTGCTTTTGTTGCCGCCTGTTATCCTGTTTCGAGCGCGGCTTAATTGATTTTGAGCCTTTGTTTTTGCCGCAGCATACCGGGCAACACCTTTGTTTGGTTTGGCGGCTGTTGTATCATTAAAGCTTTTAATGTGGCCTGTATTACCGGAGGCTTTTGCTATCGCACTGCTGCTTTGGCCATGGTATTGATTAATAGGGTTATGTTTTACAGGTGTTTTATTGATAACCAAAGCCGCGTTTTTCGTCGTCGTGTTTTTACTGTTTAGCCATATCCCTACGCCTAAAAAAACCAGCAAGAGTGCGGCAACCGACCCCCACCACAGCCACATCACCGGGCGGCGCTTTTCTTTCTCCGGATATTTTTCGCGGAGAAGCAGCCAGCCCTCATTGGCCGAATCATCTTCGTAATGATCGAAGAGCTCCGTTATGCGGCTTTTAAGCTGGTCGTCAAGCTCTTCGTTCATAGTTTTTTTCTGCTTTGCTGATCATCTCTCTCAGTTTTTCTTTGCCACGGCTTAAATACACGCGCGATGAGCTTGCCGGTATAGCCAGCATCAGGGCTATCTCATCGTGGCTATAACCGTCAATCTCGAATAAGTTAAAAACTACCCGGTGTATCTCGGGTAGTTTATCCAGTAATTTGAGAATATCACCGGCACTTAACAAATCAATTACCGATGCCGTTTCGGCTGCCATATGCTGTGCAAGTTCCAGGTCGGCCGTCCAGGCATGTTTTTTTTCTTTCCTGGTTTTATCAATCGCTGTGTTTACAATAATTCGCCGCAACCAAGCCTTAAAGGGCCTGTCGGCGCTAAAGGTGTTTAGTGAATTAAAAACTTTAATAAAACCGTCGTTAACTACCTCCAAAGCATCATCGCGATTGGCGCAATAACGCAAACCAACCCCCATAGCATAGCCATAGAAGTGCTTATAAAGCATTTCCAATGGTTTTAGATCACCAGTTTTACATTGCCGAATTAGTTCTTCTTCGGTAATGCCAGGGGGTAGCTGCATTAAGTCTGATTAATATTCTTTTAACTAATTTCTTTTTAAATCATATTGATATGCTAAGGTGTCGTTACCGGCTGCTATTTGAAAAACAGTGCCGTTATAATAATATTGATATAAGCCGTTTAAATGAATTTTTGCGGGATTATTGGATGTAGCCGTACTATCCTGAAATTGGATATAAATAGCATTTAACTGGAAAGCGCCATGGCTGCCGGCATGTACGGTTGCTGTATCGCCGGTTACTTTAAACAGGCCTGCAGTGGTTGTAGTTAATAAAATATTGGCTCTTAAAGTATCAATAGCGCCCGATTTTTTTTTGTGCAGCGATGTAAATTTACCCGCGAATGTACCGCTCGGTACCGGCACCGGCGTCGACTCGTTTTTGTTGCTTGCGCAGCCGCTCGCTCCGGCAACCACGGCAAGTAATAAAAGTTTAAACGTATTTTTCATAGTTGTGTATTTGTAACCCTTACGTTAGCAACTATGAAAACGCTACAACTTGTGTAACTATTTTTATATTTTTTTTGCTTCCTCCCAAAACAGGTCCATTTCGGCGAGCGTCATGTCTCGTAATTGCTTGCCGCTTTGGTGCGCCTTACTTTCCAGGTATTGAAAGCGTTTGATGAACTTTTTATTGGTTTTCTCGAGCGCATTCTCCGGGTTGATATCGATAAAGCGCGCGTAATTAATTAACGAAAATAGCAGATCGCCAAACTCGCCTTCGGCTTTCTCCTGGTCAATTACCTGGTTATCAACAGCGTTAAACTCATCCCTGAATTCGCGCATTTCCTCTTCCACCTTATCCCAAACCTGGCTTTTTTCTTCCCAGTCGAACCCAACGCCACGTGCTTTTTCCTGTATGCGCGATGCCTTTACCAGTGCCGGTAGCGAAGCCGGTACACCCGCCAATACCGATTTATTGCCTTCCTTTAACTTTAACTGCTCCCAGTTGCGCTTTACATCTTCCTCGTTTTTTACCTCCACATCGCTATAAATATGCGGGTGGCGGTGTATCAGCTTCTCGCAGATGCCGTTTAACACATCGGTAATATCAAAGGCCCCGGTTTCTGATGCTATCTTGGCATAAAATACCAGGTGCAGCATCAAATCGCCAATTTCTTTTTTTACCTCCTGCAGGTCGCCTTCCAGTATCGCGTCAGATAGCTCATAGGTTTCCTCAATGGTAAGGTGGCGCAAACTCTCCAGGGTTTGCTTCATATCCCAGGGGCAATTGGCCCGCAGGTCGTTCATGATGCTTAAAAGGCGTTCGAATGATAGGGCGGGCGTAGAGGCTGATGCAGGCGGAGTTAGTGGCATAAATTTAATAGGTAATAATTAAAGATAGATAAGTAATAGACACGAATTTTAATAGGCACGAATTTCACGAATTAAAACGAATTTTCACGAATAGGATTTTCACGAATTTATACGAATAGAATGATATGAATGGGGCAATAATTGAATGAGTGCTAAGTTCAGAAACTATCCGTTGAAATTCAAATACTCAAAAAAGGAATTCGAGAAAATTCGACCCCATTCGTGAAATTAGTGTCTACTTAAAAGAATTCAAGAAAATTCCATCCCATTCGCGAAATTCGTGTCTATCTAAAAGAATTCGTGAAAATTCGTTTTAATTCGTGAAATTAGTGTTAATTAAAATTCGTGCTAACTCAGTTTCGTTCCTCTCAGCATTTCGCGTTTGCCGGCGGCGCCGGGTACTTTTTCTATTTTGCAGCCCAGGGCTTTGAGCTGGCGCTTTAGGTTGCCGGTAATGGCGTAGGTAACAAATACGCCACCGGGTTTTAAAAAACTGATGGTATGGTTAATGGCTTCGGTGCTCCACATTTCGGGTTGATTGGCCGAGGCAAAGGCATCGAAGTAGATGATATCGAATTGCTGGCCCGACTGAAAGTCCATCAACGTGCTGTGCGCCGTTTGTAATTGGATAAAGGAGTTTAAGCTCACCCGATGTTTCAGCGAGGTTTGGTAATCCGTTGTAAACGAAGTCCATAAACCAGGCGATACGTAATCTTGGTAGCCGGTTTGGCTGATCATTTGCTGCGTTAAAGGGTATGCCTCAATGCCTACATAGTCCAGGTTAATTTGATGCCCGATGCAAAAATCGGCGCTGAGCAAAAAATTCAACCCCGTGCCCAACCCAACTTCCAATACCGAAACAGCTGTTAGTGCCCCATCTGCCAAAAAATGTTTTAAGCCGGCGTTTAAAAATACATGCTCACTCTCTTGCAGCGCCCCATTACGCGAATGGTAATTTTCGCCCACCTGCGGGTTATAGATGGTTTTGGAGCCGTCGGCGGTGGTTACAATGGTTAGTTCGGGGTTCATTGGCTTTTGTGTGTAGTCCATAGTCGGTGGTCCATAGTCCATGGTTGATGTGGTGAGTTAGCGTTGGTTGGTTTGTAGTCCATGGTTAATGCGGTGAGTTAGCTTTAGTTGGTGGGGAGTCCATAGTCGATGGTCCATAGTCCATGGTTGATGCGGTGAGTTAACGTTAGTGATCGTATTTGCTTTGTACGGAATCATATATCTACGAAAAACATCCATGGACCATCGACTATGGACCATGGACTACCAACTACCAACAAAAGGCCTCATCAATGCACAAACTCCGTAATCTCTTCACCCATATCGTAAACCGGGGCTGTTTCAATAGCGGCGGCAATCATGCTGCTGCCTGCTGCCGAGCGGTAGCCTGCTGCGCAGTGTACAATAATGGGTTTATCGGTTGGTATCTCGGTTATCCTGTCGCGCAGTTCGGGTAGGGGGATGTTAATCGCGTTAGCAAAAATTGGCGTATCCTTAACCTCGCCTGCATTGCGGATATCTACAATGGTATAATCGCCGGGGTTACGTTTAAAGTAATCGCGGTCAAAATCGGCACTCATTTGCAGGTTGCTTTCCGGAATTAATAAAATGCCCTTGATGTTGCCCTCGTAACCTATTTTGGCCGCCTTGCGGATCATCACCTGCAGGGTTTCTTCGTTGTCGGCAATTAAATAGAAAGCCTCACCGGGGTTAATGATAGATCCCAGCCAGGTTTCAAATTTTTCGCCATTTTGCAAATTAATTGATTTCCGGATATGCCCATGCCTAAAATCGGCTTTGGGGCGGGTATCAATAACGGGCACACCGGCCACTAACTCATCAGCGTTAATATGCGGAACTGCTTGAATGCTTTCTTCGAGCGTTGCGGCTCCCTGCTTATTCAGGTCTACATCAAAACCAAAGTAGCGGGGTATAAAAGGCTGGTCTTCGGTTAATATTTTTACAAACTGCAGCTCATCCATCAATTGCAGCGCATAGTTTTCGCGCAGTTCGCGGCCAATGGTGCTTTGCAAATCAGGGCTCATGTTTTTACCGCATAACGATCCGGGGCCGTGTGCGGGGTAAACCGCCACATCCTCGGGCAGGGTCATTAATTTTTGGCGGGTGGATTGGTACATTTGCCGGGCAAGCTCTTCTTTTTTCGCGGTAATATTGCCAACGTTTTCGCGCAGGTCGGGGCGGCCAACATCGCCAACAAATAAAGTATCGCCGGTAAAAATAGCCTTTTGCAGGCCCAGGTCGTCTTCCACAATAATGCAGATCGAATCGGGCGAGTGGCCGGGGGTATTAATGGATTTAAGCGTAACATCGCCTAACTCTATCCTGTCGCCCTCATCAAAAGTTTGATGCGGATAGGCCGCGCCAACCAGTTTACTCACATAAATAGTAGCGCCGGTGGTCTGGTGGATCTCCAGGTGCGAGCTTACAAAATCGGCATGTGGGTGGGTTTCAATTACTGCTACAAGCTGTGCGCCGTGTTCGGCAGAAAAATCGTAGTAGGGTTGCGGATCGCGGGCCGGGTCGATAACCGCCATTTTACCCTGGCTGATAATGGCATACGAGCCATGCGCCAAACCCTTATCGTAAAACTGATGAATAACCATTGTGCACAAAGATATAGGTTTTGCGCTTGCGATAAAATGTTTAAAGCGGCGGCTAAATGATGTGAAATGGAGATGACATAAAATGGCGATTATCGTCACTAATAATTTTTTCTAACTCGTTTGCCCCGGAAGCCACCTGCCATTGCAATTCAACCCAGATAAAAAGTTGATATATTTACGGCCAGGGCCATCCCTATGGGCATGCCTGTAAGCAAACTGACATGGTTAACAGGCGTATTTGCACACTTAAATTTAAAATATGTTGTTGAGAACTTCTATAACTTTGATGTTGTTTTTATCCGCTATCGCGGCTAATGCTCAGGATTTGAAATGGATACCCTTTAAATGGACCGGCGATACTGTTTCCAGAAAATATTTTGACAAGGCTTCTATAGTTATCCCCGTTAAAATAGAAAACATCCCAGCCGATTTCAATATGCAGTTTGATTTGGGTGCAGTGAGAACCGTAATTTACGGCAATACTATTCAACCTTATTTAAATGCTTATCCCGATTTAAAAAACAAAATAGACACATCGAAAAAGTTTTTAATTCAAGGTGAAAATAATCCGATGTTCACCAACATGATGCTCCGGATGGGCACTGCCTCGTTTAAAGGTATCGACATCGGTTATTTCAAAAACTTTGGCGGCAAAATGAGCGGGGATTCGATACATTCTCCTACCGAAAAACATATTGGAACAATTGGGCCCGATCTGTTCCAAAATCATATTCTGATCATAGATTATGTACATCAACAAATTGGTGTGTGTGACGAATTACCCAAGCAATACAAATCGGCAAGTTTCCAGCCCTTTAAAAGTGACGATGGAAGGCCAAAAATCCCGTTGCTTATCAATGGTAAAACGGAGTATGTGATGTTTGATACCGGATCCAGCATTTTTACATTGCAAACAACAAAAAAGGATGCGCTCCAGACTGCCAACCCTAAAATTGTAGATTCTTTAGGTGTATTCAGCTGGGGGAAAAAGTTAATGTATTACGGTGTCAAAATAAATAAACCAATAAAGTTTGGCAAAAAGGTACTTAACGGTTCGGTGATATACTATGACGAGCAGGAAACATTTCAGAAATTTTACGAGTTTGTGAAAATCTGGGGTTTAACAGGGAATGCCTTCTTTTTAAAGAACACTGTCATCATTGATTATAAAAATAAACTTTTTGGAGTATTATAGGTACCTCTTATGGCAAGCGCCACGCCTTAGGGGAATCATCCTTGTTTAAAGGGGGACGTGGGATTGTTTAGACGTTGATTGTAAGCCCACCTCTCTAAAACTTTGTCATCTCCTGCTATGTGTGTTTCATTATAAGTGCCATCCCCCGCGGGCGGGAAAAATGCAGATGACGTTTGAACCTCGCAGACTGTTAGGTGCAGTCAGGCTTTTGCCGGCTTTTTTTCTGCATATAATAGTCTTTAGGTTCAAACGTAATCCCCTTTTTTTGTGCGCGTAAGGTGTCATCCTGATACCTCGTCAGGTTGAGTAATCGAAGGACGTGCGGCATGGCCCTGTACATTGTTTTTTTGATGTGGCTATATACACTACCAGGCTCACCAAATATATTTACGATTCATAACGAACTAAGCTCTACTTATGCAAGTATGTGCATGTATAGAATGTGCTTGATTATGAATGCGATATCGTCTTCTTTACAAGGTTGAGCCAATAAAGTCATCCACTCAATCATTTCATACTATCCTTCTTATCTTTATAAGTATCGTTATATTTATCCCTTATTATCAGAAAAGAAAAAAGCTTGCCATTAATTATGCGCTATACTTACATCACTATGCAAAAAATAAAAAAAATCGTCCTGTTGTTATGTGCGGTGCCCTGCCTGGCTACGGCCCAAAATACACCGGCTGTTAATGTTTTACTACAACACTCAAACCAGCCTATAGCTTATGACCAGGTGAATGCTTCGTTAATTAAAACTGCGCTTGCAAAAACAATCGCGCTATCAAACAGCCGCATCAGCGCTATAACAGCTATCCCGCCAGGAAAACAAACCTGGGCCAATACCATGGAAGCTTTTGATAATTTGCAGTACGAGTTGGGCGATCTGGGTGGTAAGATATACCTGGCTTCGGCAACTTACACCGATGATGATACCCGAAACGAGGCTAATACGGCGGCAGAGCAATTGCAATCGTACACCACTGGTCTGTTTTTAAACGAGCCCCTGTACAAAGCCGTTAAACGTTTTGCGGCTTTACCTGCAGCGGCGCAGCTCAGCAGCAGTCAGAAACTGTTTTTAAAGGAAACCCTGATAGGTTTTGAGAACAACGGGATGAAGCTGGATGCCGATGGACGGAAAAAACTGAAGGCTACTAACGATAAAATAATTGCGCTGGGTGTACAATTTGATAAAAATATAGCCGAATATAAGGACAGCATAACTTTTGATAAGTCTGACTTGCAAGGTGTACCCGAAAAAACCGTGGCTCCATGGGCCCTGCCTGATGGTAAATACATGATCAGGATAAACGGCCCCAATTTTAACGATATCTTAAAATATGCCGATAAAGAGGATACCCGCCATGCCGTGTACCTTAAATACATGAACCGCGCTTACCCTAAAAACATACAGGTATTGGATAGCCTGTTTTATTACCGCCAACAGTTGGCGCAGCAGCTGGGTTTTAAAACCTATGCCGAATATGCTTTGGTTGATAAAATGGCCGGAAAGCCGCAAAAAGTGTGGGACTTTTTAAACGACCTGCGCGATAAGCTGAGCCCGCACGTAGGCCCGGAACTGGCCGAATTGGCTGAGCTAAAGCATCAGGATCATCCGGAAGCGCAGGCAGGTATCCAGGCCTGGGACATAGGCTACTATCGCAAAAAATTATTTGATACCAAATACAAGCTTAATACCGACGAGATTAAGGAGTATTTTGAAATGAACAGTACTATACAGGGGATGTTTACGGTTTACCAAAAGCTGTTTAACCTGCGCATTGTTGAGGTAAAGGGCGTGCCGCTCTGGTATGCTAAAGTAAAAGCATACGAGCTGTATATGGACGGCAAAAAAATGGGCACTTTTTATTTAGACCTATACCCGCGGCCTAACAAGTATACCCACTTTGAAACCGCCAACATATCGTTATATCATAAAACAGCCACCCAGGAGATTTTACCCGTGGGCACGCTGATCTGTAATTTCCCCGAAGGTACAGCCACCGAGCCGTCCTTGTTAAACCATGGCGATGTAGTAACACTGTTTCATGAGTTTGGGCACTTAATCCACTTCCTGCTTTGCCACCCGGCCATCGCGTCGCAAAATTCGTTTGCCACCAAGGGCGATTTTGTGGAAGCCCCATCGCAGTTTCTGGAAAACTTTTGCTGGCAGTACGATGTGCTGAAGCTTTTTGCCCGCAATTACAAAACCGGCGAAATGATGCCCAAAGCTTTATTTGATAAACTGAAGCAAACGCAAACAGTTGGCAGCAGCATGGCCAACATTAGCCAGGTATATTATGCCAGTCTGGATTTTACTTACGAGGACCGTTACGCCGCCATTAAAGGCCGCGACATTAACGATGTGTCTAAAGAACTGTCAGCCATGACGAAGGTGCCTTTTGCAGAAGGATCGCATTTTATTTGCAGCTTTGGCCATTTAAATAGTTATGGCGCCAATTATTACGGATACCTGTGGTCGAAGGTGTTTGCGCAGGATATCTTCTCGGTGTTCGAGAAAAATGGCGTGATGGATACCGCTACAGGCATCCGCTACCGTAAAGATATTTTAGAAAAAGGAGCAACCGTACCAGAGGCCACCATGCTGCGCAACTTTTTAGGTCGCGAACCTAATTCGGCAGCGTTTTTAAGGCTTTTGGGGATTAAGTAATTATTGAATTATTGAATTATTGAATTATTGAATTATTGAATTATTGAATTATTGAATTATTGAATTATTGAATTATTGAATTATTGAATTATTGAATTATTGAATTATTGAATTATTTATTCCTTTAACCCCATCTCAAACGATGTCATCCCGACACCGTAGGGGGGACCTTTTACGAGCGATGAGTCTGCTGTATAACAAGCCCACGCGGAAGTCTACAGTATACCTTGCACTTGAAAAAGCTCCCTCCCTCCGGTCGGGATGACAAATTTTAGAGCGGATTAAAAAGGAAATTCGGTAAAATTGATTTTGTATGGTTAGATTGAATTGTGCTGATTATCAATTTCTTTAAAACCCCATCTCAAACGATGTCATCCAGACCGGAGGGAGGGAGCTTTTGCGAGCGATAAATCTGCGGCATGCTTGTTTTTGAGCGATCCTTCAGAAATCAAAACAAATAAGCACGCGGGGCGTCAAATTACTAAAGTTTTTCTACTACTGAGATAGGGAGCTTGGTGAATTTGGCTATTTGTTCATTTGGGATGCCTTCTTTTTTCATTTCAATGGCAACCTCTACAGATCTTTTATATTCACCTTTCTCAATACCTTTCTCAATACCTATTTCAATCCCTTCTTCACGGCCTTTTTCTATACCTCTCTCTTCTGCAAAAGCTATCGAGTTTTCATAATCCCATTTGGCTTTTAAACTTGAATCGTACATTGCTTTCTCCTCCTTCGTCAGATTACTTAATTCGGTTATTTTGAATACCTGCTGAAAAATCCGTTTGTTTAATACAGCGGGAATTTAACTTCAGAAATCAAAACAAATAAGCACGCGGGGCGTCAAATTACTAAAGCTTTTCTACTACTGAGATAGGGAGCTTGGTGAATTTGGCTATTTGTTCATTTGGGATGCCTTCTTTTTTCATTTCAATGGCAACCTCTACAGATCTTTTATATTCACCTTTCTCAATACCTTTCTCAATACCTTTTTCAATACCTATTTCAATCCCTTCTTCACGGCCTTTTTCTATACCTCTCTCTTCTGCAAAAGCTATCGAGTTTTCATAATCCCATTTGGCTTTTAAACTTGAATCGTACATTGCTTTCTCCTCCTTCGTCAGATTACTTAATTCGGCTATTTTGAATACCTGCTGAAAAATCCGTTTGTTTAATACAGCGGGAATTTTTTCCAGGTGGCTCATATTTTTCAGTAAATAGAACCAACGGTCAAGGTCGGTTTCTAACTCTTCTTCTGTTTTAACAAAATTAGGCAATTCTAAAAACTTATAACCCAATTTATTGTAAAATATTTCGTGCGTATCGGTATTGGTGAGGGCTACGTTATGTAGATAACGATCTGGGTTGCCGTTTTTAAATTTGAACTCCAGTATGGCTATCAGGTATAGCTCGTCCAGTTGGATATTCCAGTGGCTCTCGCCTTTGGGCAGTTGCTCATTGATGAGGCGCGAGGTATAAAACACAGCCCTGTCCTTAAAGTTGCGCTGCTCGGCTTTTTGCATCTCGATGATGAATTTCTCGCCGTTTTTGCCCGTGCAATGCAGGTCGAAAAATACTTTCTTGATTTTATCGGTATCGCCAGCGTATTCGGTGGGGCTGTAAGTTAAGTCGGCAATTTCCTTTTGGCCCACGAACAGTTGATTTAAAAAATCGATCAATATATCCTTATGGGGCTCGCTTCCAAACAATCGCTTAAAACCAAAATCACTCAAAGGATCAATAAAGCGGCCAATTTTTTGTTCCATGTGGGTTAGAAAATTAATAGTTCATGGATGATGTGCATGGCTAAAAATAACTATTCCGGCGGAATTGATCAGGAAAAACAAAAATTAAAATTCAACAATGCTGGATGTTAATGTTCCACTAACAGGAAGTGGAGTTTGGTAACCCCTCAATTCAAAGTAATTTTGATCATCATTCAAAAAAAATACTCATAATATTTGTTTCGTACGAAAAGTTTTCTACCTTTGAATTGTGATGAATAAAGAAGATCAAAATAAACAGATTGAACCTACCCGGTCGGAGCTGGAGATATTGCAGGTTTTATGGGAGAAGGGCCCCTCAACTGTACGCGCCGTTAATGATGAGTTGCTGAAGCAAAAAGAAGTGAACTATACCACCACGCTTAAACTGATGCAGATTATGGCCGACAAGGGGATTGTTAAGCGCGACGAGAGCCAGATGAAACACATTTACAGCGTTGCCGAAGAAGAACAAAAAACAAAGGCGCATTTGCTGGATAAATTTGTTAACTCGATGTATAAAGGCTCGGCAAGTAAACTGGTGATGCAACTGCTGGGCAACAAAAAAACATCCCCGCAGGAGCTCCAGGAAATTAAGGATCTGTTAAACAAGCTGGAAGAATAATTGATTAACCCACTCAAAAAAAAACTGCCATGAATTTTTCAACTGTAAAAGTACTACCGGATGATGTGATGAAAGCGCTTTGCAATACTTTGTTGCATTCGTTATGGCAGGGCTTGTTGCTTGCTGCCATAGCCGCGCTAATTATAGTTTGTACCCGTAAACAAACTGCGGCAAAGCGGTACAACCTGTTGTTAGTTACATTGGGCTTGTTTGCTTTGGGTATAGGCCTTACTTTTGCCATTGAGCTAAAGGGCGCTTCTGCTGGCCTTAATACGCCGGGTATTGATCAAACAGCAATTGCGGCTAACAATCATCCGGCGCAGCCGATTACCAACCCGGTGTTGGCTCCGCTTACTTTTACAGATTATTTAACGGCTTATTTTAACCGCAATACGCAAGCGGTGGTGCTTATTTGGCTTATTATTGTTTGCGTGCGCAGCCTGCAACTGGTTACCGGGCTGCACAGTCTGTATTATTTAAGGCGCAAAGCCATTGCCCCGGTTGATGGGGTATGGCAAAGCCGGGTGCAACAGCTGGCTTTGCAGTTGGGCATAAGGCAGGTGGTGGGCATAGCGCAATCGGGCCTGGCCCGGGTGCCGATGGTAATAGGGCATTTAAAACCCCTGATATTGATCCCTGCGGGGATGATAACTGCGCTGCCACCTGCAGAGGTAGAAGCCATCCTGATCCACGAGCTGGCACATATCCTCCGGAAGGATTACCTGGCCAACCTGCTGATCAGCCTGATGGAAATCCTGTTCTTTTTTAATCCGGCGGTGTGGTGGATCACCTCCTTGATCAGGGCCGAGCGCGAAAACTGCTGCGATGATATCGCGATAGCCCAAACCAGTAGCAAGGTAAACTACATCAGGGCGCTGGTATCGTGCCAGGAGTACCAGTTATCGGCACCGGCCTACGCCATGGCCTTTGCCCGCAAGCCCAATCATCTGTTAAACAGGGCAACGCGGCTGCTGTCTAACAGCAACCAATCATTAAATCTTGCCGAAAAATCGTTGCTGGCTTTTGGTTTGGTAGCCGCTGGTTTATTGATGGCCGCTTTTTCAAACGCCGGGCAGATCAGCAAATTGGTAACGGCAACCACTTCGGCTGTGGTAGGCAGTGGTGGTAAGCAGAGTAAAAAGGTGCGGAGCACGGCTGTTACAACAATAACTACTACCACTACAACTGATACCATGAAGACGGATGCAAAGCAGGGGAGTATTAACGCGGGGAATTTGAGGATTTATCAGCCCAACGAGTTTGGCGATCATACTTCACTGCAATTGCCTAATCATCAGTATACTACTTATCTGCTCAAGGAGCGGGGCATATTGTATCAGCTTAACTTAAAAGGGAAGACGTTGATAAGTATGCAGGTAAACGGGAAGGCAGTACCCGCTGAAAGTCTGGTAGTTTATCAGCCGGTGATTAACCAGATGCTGAACAAACAAGCTGAAGAGCCTGCCGAGTTAAAATTTCCTCTTCATCTTCTGACGACATCAGTGGGAAAAACTCGGAATCTTCGTTTATTATCGGTAAAGCGTTCTTAAAATCAAATGGATCAAAACTCATGGAGTATCCTGTTATATTTAGTAAATAACGTCAAGTTGTCAGCCTGTTTTATAAAATCAGGCAATTATTTGTAGTTTTTGACTAACTTACGGTTAATGTGCTAATGTTTCAAGAGCTGTGCCAAGCTTTTATCCATCGGCAATAAATGTTAATTATTTTATTTAGTACTATTCATAATAATTTGGTACGAAAAGAGTTTACTACTATATTGAACGCCTAATATAGTTTTACCCCTGATGAGATTATCAGTCATTCTGTCTTTGTTAATTGTTTCTTCACTTGATGTCGCGCAAGCTCAAAACGCATATGTAAAATTAGGTCAACAGGCTTTAATGGACGGCGATTTTAAGCAAGCTGTGCGTCACCTGGAAAAAGCCTGCGTGGTAGATTCAACAAATGCAAACGCTTTGTGGATGTTGGGATACTCATACTATCACAGCGAGAATTACAAAAAAGCCATATCAACGTATTGCAAGGTGGTAGAAATAAAACCTACCGATTGCTCTGCTTATTACTACAGGGCCATGGCAAAAAGCTATTCGGCAAGGGATGTGCAGGCCACGCCGGCCGATAAAGAGAAATTTTTATTAGGGGCTATTGTTGATTTAACCAAGGCCATTACCATTAACCCCCAGGATATTAAATTTTACCAGAACCGTGGAATATTTTACCGGGAATACGGGATTTTTAAACTACAGAAAACCAGTAAGTTTTACGATAAAAACCGTGGCGTTAACTCGCTCAAAGCTTCCGTAGCCGATCTGGAAAAAGTATTGGGCGATAATCCCGACCGTAAGGATATCAGCACACAGCTCGATCTGTCAAAACAACAGTTGGCCATAGCGGCCCGATAAACCTGCTAAAGGATTTTATTTAAACTTACCTGTTATTTCGTAATTATTTGCACCCAATATCTTAACCGATTGGTGTTTTTCTATTTTATAAAGCGAATCAGGATAATAGCTTAAATTTTCTTTGGTTTGGTAAAGCAGGTTTTTGGTGAAGTTAACTATGCGGATGCCGCTCACCTGCTTAGCCTTTAAGTGGATTGAGATGTAACGGGTATTCAGGTTAGTATCCACAGCCCTATAAACAATGGAATCGTTATTAGCCGTTTTTTTGTAACTGTCCCGCCAGGATGGTTTGTTGATATCCGATTCTGTAAACAGGGCCAGTTCGCGTTGCCAGTTTTTAATGGCTACATCTTTTTCTTCGGGCTGGTTGTTATAATTAACCGTTTTTAAAATCAGGCGCTGTTGTTTGCCCAGCCTTTGCGCCTCGGCGGTAAAATAAGCCTTCAGATCAAAATACGGAGGCCTGCCATCATGGCTTACAACAGGTTTGCAGTTGCTAAAAAGTAAACAACTGCAAACCATTAAAGTTAAATTACGTGCAGGTATTTTATACCAATACATTCTCGCTCATTTGTTCGGGGATGGGCACACCTAATATTTTTAAAATAGTAGGGGCAATATCGCCTAATTTACCATCTTTAATTTCCTTGTAATCCTTATCAATTAATATACAAGGCACCAGGTTGGTGGTATGCGCCGTGTTTGGGGTACCGTCATCATTAATCATAAATTCGGCATTACCGTGGTCGGCAATAATAATAAAAGAGTAGCCGTTGGCTATGCCAGTTTCAACCACCTCTTTGGTACAGCTATCAACCGTTTCGGCGGCCTTAACTACGGCTTCAAAAACGCCGGTGTGGCCAACCATATCGGTATTGGCAAAGTTAAGGCAAATAAAATCGGCCCACCTGCTTTTTAACTCAGGGATGATGGCATCGCGGATACCTTCGGCGCTCATTTCGGGCTGCAGATCATAGGTAGCTACTTTAGGCGAAGGGATAAGCAAGCGCTTTTCGTTGTCAAACTCCTTTTCGCGGCCGCCCGAGAAAAAGAAGGTAACGTGCGGATATTTTTCAGTTTCGGCAATCCTGATCTGAGTTTTACCGGCATTCTGCAAAGTTTCGCCCAGCGTTTGTGTCAGGTCGTCTTTAGTAAAAATCACCTGTACGTTTTTAAAAGTTTCGTCGTAGGTGGTCATGGTAATATAATGCAGGTCCAGTGGGTGCATACCCTGCTCCGGGAAGGGCTTCTGAGTTAGGGCCTGGGTAATTTCGCGGCCGCGGTCGGTACGGAAATTAAAGCAGATCACTACATCGCCATCCTTAATTACAGCGATAGGCTCGTCCTGGTCGTTTGTTTTTACTATCGGCAATATAAATTCGTCGGTAACACCTTCGGCGTACGAGTCTGAAACTGATTTTAAAATGTTATGTGTTTTAGTGCCTTCGCCGTTCACCATCAGGTCGTAAGCTTTTCTAACACGTTCCCAGCGGTTATCGCGGTCCATAGCATAATATCGGCCAATAGCCGATGCCAGTTGCACGTTGGTATTGCTGATGTGGTTTTCCAGGTCGGTGATGTATTTAACACCGCCGTTAGGGTCGGTATCGCGTCCGTCTAAAAAGGCGTGTATATAAACGTGTGGCAATTGGTAACGCCCGGCAACATCGCACAGGCCCTTTAAATGTTTAATATGCGAGTGTACGCCACCATCGGATAGTAAACCTATAAAGTGTACATCCTTATTGTTTTCTTTAGCATAGTTAAAGGCTTGTTTAACCACAGGGTTCTCGTCAAACTCCTGCTCTTCAACCGCTTTATGGATGCGGCCCAGTTCCTGGTAAACTACCCTGCCTGCGCCCAGGTTCATGTGTCCAACTTCCGAATTGCCCATCTGGCCCGCCGGTAAACCAACCGACGTACCCGAAGCTTGCAATTTTGAATGCGGATATTGCTGAAGCAAAGAGTCAAAATAAGGCGTGTTTGCAGCTAAAATAGCGTTTGATTTATCGTTACGGCCATAACCCCATCCATCCAGGATAATTAAGGCAACTTTTTTATTTGTATTTTCCACGCAGCAAATATAGCCGATACTATTAATTTTTGTATATTTAAATAGTGTAACAACATTAAATTTATCAATTAGTTAGTAACTGATGATGATCATTTTTTAAGCCAATTTATGTTATGAAATTGCTCTGTTTTTTGTTTGTTTTTTCGTTGCTGGCTGCCCAGCCCAAACCGGCGGATCCGGTTGAAAAAACTTTAATTTTACTGAAGCAAAGCAGTTGGGCCGAGCTTTGCAAGGCCTTTGCGCCTAATATTGACCTGGCTATTATGGAAGATGGTAACACCTATACCAAAGAACAGGCTACGGCAAAAACAAATGCTTTTTTTGCAAAAAATGAGCCTTTTACGGTTAAATTGATCCACCGGGTAGACTCAAACCCCGATTATAAGTTTGCCGTGTTTGTTTTAACGGGCAAAACGGGCAGCTACCGAACGTCGTGCTCGGTGCGTAATAATAATGGTTTGTTGCAAATCAATGAGTTACATATTGAAATGGAAAAGATAAAGTAGTTGAAAGTATTTTTTTACTTTTGATGCTTTAAGAAAATATAAATTGGACATACCTGCAATTCGCAAACTTATTGCATCCTACCTCGCGGAAGACGTAGGAGACGGCGATCATACCTCGTTAGCTACCATAGCTGCGGGTACCCAGGGCAAAGCCAAGTTACTGGTTAAAGAAAACGGTATTTTGGCTGGCGTGAGCCTGGCGGTTGAAGCTTTTAACGTGATTGACCCCGCCCTGAGCGTTGAACTGTTTTTAAAAGACGGCGACCCGGTTAAAACGGGCGATATAGCCTTTAATGTACAAGGCAGTGTACACAGTATTTTAAAAGCCGAACGGCTGGTATTGAATTGTATGCAGCGCATGTCGGCCATTGCAACGCAAACCCATCAAATTGTAGCTTTGTTGCAAGGTACCGGCACCAAAGTACTGGATACCCGCAAAACAACACCCGGCTTTAGGCTTTTTGAAAAGTGGGCGGTGCAAATTGGAGGCGGTGTTAACCATCGTTTTGGTTTGTACGATATGATACTGATTAAAGATAATCATGTTGATTATTCGGGCGGAATTGCTAATGCCATCAACAATGCCCGCCAATATTTGTTAACTCACCATAAACAACTTGATATTGAAATAGAGGTGAGAAACTTTACTGAACTGCATGAGGCTATTAAAGCCGGTGGAATACAGCGTATTATGCTGGATAATTTTACCATACCCGATCTCAAAACAGCTGTTGAAATTATTGACGGCCAATACACTACAGAAGCATCGGGCGGAATAACCATTGAAAACGTACGCGCTTATGCCGAATGCGGGGTTGATTATATTTCAATAGGGGCCTTAACCCACTCGGTTAAAAGCCTTGATTTGAGTCTGAAAGCTGTTAATGCATAAAATAATATGGATAGTACAACGGCAATTAGTATTATTGTAGTGAGATGATTTCAATATATTCGATTTCAGCGCTCATACTGGCCTATTTATTTGGATCAATACCCACGGCTGTATGGATTGGGCAGGCTTTTTACAATGTTGACGTACGCGAGTACGGCAGTGGTAACGCTGGTGCAACCAACACATTCAGGGTATTGGGTAAAAAGGCAGGCATCCCTGTGATGCTTATCGATATCCTGAAAGGCTGGACGGCCACCAACCTGGCTTATTTTATAGGTATATCAACCACGGGCGCTTTCCACTCCACCGCGTTTGTTAATTTTCAGCTCGCCCTGGGTATTACCGCCGTAATGGGCCACCTGTTTCCAATTTTTGCGGGGTTTAGGGGAGGTAAAGGCGTGGCTACATTATTTGGAATGGTTTTGGCTGTACACTTGCAGGCGTCTTTGCTTTGCGTAACGGTATTTATTGTTGTTTTATTAATTACACGGTATGTATCTTTAAGTTCCATACTGGCCAGTTTTACATACTTAATAGGGGTTACATTTATATTCCCGTTGTATATTAAATCGGTTGTTATTTATGGCATGTGCATCTGCGTACTGATATTGGTTACCCATCAAAAAAATATCGAGCGTTTGTTAAAAGGCAAAGAGTCTAAAGTTAACCTGTTTAAACGTAAAACAACCTGACATGAATTTTAAGCCTTTACTAATTGGAGTTGTTGCCTCAACTCTGTTTGCGGCGTGCACCACAGTACCATTAACCGGAAGAAAACAATTTAATGCCGTGAGCGATTCGGAAGTGAATCAATCCGCGGCTCAAAGCTACAGCCAGTTACTGTCTGACCCTAAAACTACCGTTATTCGAGGTACAAGCGATGCCCAGCGTATTAAAAATATAGGGATCAGGCTATCAACAGCCATCGAGAAATATTTAAAAGATAATGGCTATGGCGATCAGTACAATTTTAAGTGGGAGTTTAACCTCATCCAAAGTAAAGAGGTAAACGCATGGTGTATGCCCGGCGGTAAAGTGGCGGTATATTCGGGCATTTTGCCTGTAACCCAAACCGATGCCGGTTTAGCTACCGTACTGGCTCACGAAATAGGCCATGCCATAGCCCACCACTCTGCCGAGCGCATCTCGCAGCAAATGGTTGCACAAGGCGTTGGTGGTATTTTAGGCAGTGCATCGTCAACCTCCAACAACAGCACGGTATCGGTTATCAATCAATTATATGGCGTTGGCGGCCCGCTGGTATTGCTCAGCTACTCGCGCAACCAGGAGTCGGAGGCCGACAGGCTGGGCCTTACCTTTATGGCTATGGCCGGGTATGATCCGCATGAAGCTTTAAACTTTTGGCAACGCATGGCCAGCCGCAGCCAGGGAAGCTCAACCCCCGAATTTTTGAGTGATCACCCTTCGGACGCACGCCGTGTGGCCGATATTGAGAGCCGCATTCCCGAAGCCATGAAATATTACCACCGTTAACAGATATACTAACGGCGGTTAACTACATTTGCAATATGGCTAAAATTAAATTTTTGACCGCCCAGTGGAACAACCTCCTGATGCTGAATTACGAGGTTGACCCCGAGATATTAAAACCCTATTTACCACCGGTAACCGAGCTTGATTTATGGCAGGGTAAAGCCCTGGTAAGCATGGTAGGGTTTTTATTTAAAAACACGCGGGTGTTTGGCGTCAAATGGCCTATGCATGTTGATTTTGAAGAGGTTAACCTCCGCTTTTATGTTAAATATTTTGACGGCAAGGAATGGAAACGGGGCGCCGTATTTATTAGCGAGCTGGTACCGCGGCGCGTAATCAGCGTTATTGCCAACAGCCTGTATAACGAGCCTTACCGCGCCCTGCCCATGCGCCACAGCATTACACCGGTGGACGCCAACCATACCGAATACTTATACGAGTGGATGCTCAAAGGCAAGTGGAACAAATTGGGCGCCGTAGTTAACAACCAAAAATCGGCCATTAAACCCAGCAGCGCCGAAGATTTTATTTTTGAACATTACTGGGGATATAATAAATTAAGAGATAACAGCACGCTTGAATACCAGGTTGAGCATGTATCGTGGCAGATAAACGACGTTAAAACCGCAGTTTTTGATGCCGATATTGTTGAATTGTACGGTAAAGAGTTTGTACCCTATTTAAGTGCGAAGCCTTACTCTGCCTTTTTTGCCGATGGATCGGATATTGCGGTCAGGGTTGCAGGTAAGGTGACGGACCAGCTCTAAAACTTTGTCATTTCGAACGAGGTACGAGAGAGAAATCTTTTTGAGGCGTCAGGTATGCTGTTTGTTTTGTGTATGTTCCTGGTTTGCAATAAACTGTTTGTCTGGCGTATACTTATCGCACGTAAAAGGTACCTCGCTCCGCTCGGGATGACATGGTGGCGATGCCGCGCTTCGACTACTGAGCCTGATGAAGTATCAGCATGACACCCCTTCTTTTGATTCGATATCCATACTTAGCCCTTTTGTTCGCAAAGGCTGTTATCCTGATGCTTGGGTCAGGCTCAGTAGTCGAAGGACGGTACTGCGTGGCTTGTACGAGGGGTTTGATGTGGCTCCGTAAGGTAACGTGACATTCCATTTCTGTGCGTAAAGGCTGTTATGCTGAGTATCCCACCGGGCCTCAGTCCGGAAAAAACAGGGATGACATTTGAAACCTGTAGGCTATTTTGCGCAGACAGGAAAAGTGCGCAAAGGCCTGACTGCACGCCGGGCCGGGAGCTGGCCTGTGGGCGGAAGGATCGGGCAGTCTTGACTTTTTGGTTACTTTTGTGTCAAGACAAAAGTAACAGCCCTTCACGCGGCGATTGAGCGTGCCGATGTTATAAATTAAGAATACTGATTATAAGAGCCAAAATAGACGTTTTGATAATCAACAACTTAACGATACGTGATTATAAGCCTGTCGAAGCACCGTATGGCCCCTATACGAGGTGTTTTTGATTTGTCACTATCAATGGCACAAATTAAACCTATGAGTGAGAAACCTTTACCCCATCCACGCAATACACTCAAACATTTTGGGGGTAGCGTTATTCAAGTTGCCAGCCTGATAGAGCGATGGTTACAATAACATCGGGCCAGGTTTCAAATGCAGCAAGTTTGGCCTCAACAGGTAATACGTCCGTTTTAACCCATTTGTATTGTTTCATCAGGAAGATACTGGCCTGATATTTCAGTTTGGTACCGAAGGGGTTGATCACTTTCAATACCATTTGCTGGTGCTTTTTTCCTTCCTTGTGCTGATCAAAACTAATGGTGATTGTTTTTTCAGGATTTACGATCGATTTTACGCTCTTTACAGCCTTTAACTCATGATTAACGAAGTCGGCTTCCAGGTATATTTTTTCTCCCGGATACATCTGGACGGTATTATCGGGCAATACATAGGCCGATTGCTTAATATCAACCGCATAAAAATTGGTATCATTAACGGCTAACGTTAGCTTAAAAGCATCGCGGGTCGGTAAATTATTATCCTGCGCATAACCGGTGGTTTTAATAAGCAGGAATGCTATAATCAGCAAAAGTGGTTTCATTGTTTTTCGTTTTTATGTTGCCCCAGCACCTCTAATATCGCTTTGGCTTTTAAAAGGCATTCTTCGTACTCCTTTTCTGCATCGGCATCATGGGTGATGGCGCTGCCTACCTGGAAAGACAGATATTGATTGCCAATGTTATACAAAATAGTGCGGATCACCACATTAAAATCAAAATCGCCATCGGGGGCAAAATAACCTACAGCGCCCGAATAAACCCCGCGTTTGCTGCGCTCATACTGGTCCATTAGCTTCATGGCGCTTACTTTGGGTGCCCCCGTCATGCTGCCCATCGGGAAGGTGTTGCGGATTACCTCCGCATCCGATAAGTTTTCGTCTTTTTCACAAACAATTGTCGATATCATCTGGTGCACCTGCTCAAAGCTGTAAATACCGAATAGCTCTTCCACCTTAACTGTTCCGGGCTTAGCAGAGCGCGTCAGGTCGTTGCGCACCAGGTCAACTATCATTACGTTTTCCTGCTGCTCTTTAGGGTGCTCTTTCAGGCTTTGTTTTAATGCCTCGTCTTCGGCTTTATTGGCGCTTCTTTTAGCTGTGCCTTTAATGGGCTGCGATATTAACTGCTTATCCCGCTTAGCCAGAAAACGCTCGGGCGATGCCGATAGGATATATTGATCGTTCAGCTTAAAATAACAGCCAAAAGGGGAGGGCGAGATCCTGGTAAGATGGTTGTAAACTGACAAAGGGTCGATCAGAACGTTTTCGGCATAAAACTCCTGGCAAAAATTGGTTTCGTAAATATCGCCCCGGCTGATGTGCTGCTGTATGGTGTTAACGGTTTGGATGTATTCGGCGCGGCTAAAACGGGACAGCAGATGCATCGCGGCTACCGGAGCTGTTTGCTCAAGCTCTTGCTGCTCAATTTGTAATAGCACTTGTTCGCTATCGGCAGAAATTAATTCAACCTCGTTATTTTTAATGATGATGACATGTTGCGGAACAAAAAAATAAATATCCGGGAACTGAAGATGATCCGGATTGCGGGAGGATACCTGTTCTGTTTCGTTTTTAAGATCATAGCCCAGGTAGCCCAGCACCCAGCCGGGATGTTGCTTTCTGAACAGATCTAACTGATGAAAAGCCTCGCCGCTTTGGCATACCAGTTGATGCTGAACGCCCACGGCAATCAGCGTTTCAAATTTGGAATAAGCGCCGCCTAAGTGGTTGGAGCTAAGGCAGGTGGCAACATCAAAAGTATTGGCCCATTGCAAGGCTTTCTGCTTAAATTGTTTCAGATCAATTGTATGCCCGGATAAATTCATTATTAAAAATAAAAGGCCGATATGCTCGGCCTTTATCAGGTTATTTTAATCATCACTGTGTTTCATCTTCATACCCGGCAAATTTTTATCGTCAGCGGAGTATTTTTTCCCTTTACGGGGATGAGATGGCCAAGCGGATATTAATGTAAAATCAAAGTCTGTTTTCTGTCTGGCCCTACAGATAGATACTGAATTGGCACTTCCAGCTCTTTTTCTAAAAAGTCGATATAATCTTTTAGTTTTTGAGGGATCTGGCCCAGCTCGGTAATACCGGTGATATCCTCGTGCCAACCATCAATTTCCTTGAATACAGGTTCAGGGTGTACGGTGCAAATATCATAAGGCATATAGTCTATCGTTTCGCCCTGATAATTGTAGTGGGTGCAGGCGTAAATTTTATCAAAACCGCTTAATACATCGGCCTTGGTCATCACCATTTGGGTTACACCGTTCAGCATAATGGCGTATTTTAGTGCAGGAAGATCTATCCATCCGGTACGGCGTGGCCTGCCTGTTGTGGCGCCAAACTCGTGGCCTATCTGGCGCAGTTCTTCGCCCATTTCGTTATCTAACTCGGTAGGGAAGGGGCCGCCGCCTACACGCGTGCAGTAAGCTTTAAATATACCTATAACCTCGCCAATTTGTTGCGGTGCAATACCTAAACCGGTACAGGCGCCAGCGGTGGTGGTATTTGATGAAGTAACAAAAGGGTAAGAGCCAAAATCAATATCCAGCATGGTACCTTGCGCACCTTCGGCCAAAACTTTTTTACCTTGTTTAATATAGCCATTCACCAGGTGCTCCGAGTCAACCAGCGGAAACTGGCGTATCAATTCTATCGCTTCAAAGAAGGCAGCTTCGCGTTCGCTAAAATCAGCCACTTCGCCATATAAGGCTTGCAGCATAGATGTATGTTTATCGGTCAGCTTTTGGTAGCGCTCTTTAAAATCGGGCAACAAAATATCGCCTATGCGTAAACCATTGCGGCCGGTTTTATCCATATAAGTTGGCCCTATACCTTTTAAGGTCGATCCTATTTTGCCATCGCCCATTTTCTTCTCGGATGCGGCATCCAGCAGTTGGTGGGTAGGCAATATCAGGTGAGCCTTTTTGGCTATCATCAGGTTGTTTTTGGCCAGCAGATCGTGCCCGGCATCCTTCAGCTTATCAATTTCGCGTTTCAGGGTAATCGGGTCAATTACAACGCCGTTACCAATCAGGTTTTGCGTGTTGTTAAAAAATATCCCCGATGGGATGGTATTCAGTACAAACTTTTTTCCGTCAAACTCTAAAGTATGCCCGGCATTTGGGCCGCCCTGAAAACGGGCTATCAAATCATAGTCGGCGCTTAAAACGTCCACTATTTTGCCTTTACCTTCATCGCCCCATTGAAGGCCTAATAATACGTCAACAGCCATTATTTATTTTTTATTTTTGTAGTAATTACCAATTGCTTCAATTATTACCTCTTTAACTTTGCTCCAAGTCATCCCTTCTAAGCATTCAGGATCAATGGTGTTTTCAGCATCCTCGAAGTAAACAATCGATCTAAATTACCGCAAAGGTATCATCATAACTGTATCTGTCATGATAAAATTGAAAAAGATCATTGATCGAATAAGTTTGAAGCAGTTTTGCTACATCCCAAAAATCTTTTTTTACTCCCCGGCCTTTAACCGCATTGAGCTTCAAAGCTATCAAATCTTTGATATCAGCAAACGGAATTTGATCTATTATTTGTATCGGGTTTAAGAAAGGGTCTCTAACCGAAACAAAATCAACTTTTACATTTTGAATAATGCACTGGTAAATGTGTTTCCTGTCATTAGTAGTAATGATCCTACCAAAAGCATCTTCCAGTGCAGGAATCAAGGTGTCTTTTTCAATAGGTTGGTCCGTAAACAGGTCTAAATCGATTGATTTTCGATGACCAAACAGCAGTGATAGCGCAGTACCGCCAACCAGCCTGAATTGTTTTAATTCCGGTAGGCTAACAATCTGTCTTAGAAGTCCCAGTGTTGCCGGTTCAACTGTTTCTTCTCGTAGCATTTAAAATCGGTTGGTTTAACTTTAAACAGAACGCAGCAAAAATTTATACTTATATCTGATAACCAATTTGCTTGCAATGCTAATTTACCCACTTTTTTAAACCCGTAAAATTTCAGTAAATTATCAAAATCTTCGGCTTTGCCTCTTTCTATCACCTTTTCAACAACGTGGGCGGCATTTTTCTCATAGTCGATCTTATCCATATCAACGTCCCAAAACGCTTGTTTGCTTAATATGGGTTTATCAGCAGTCATCGTTAATTCCGCCTGTCGCAAAAGCCCTCTTTCAATTTGGCGCAATTGCCGTACAGGTTTAGCGAGTGATGTTTGATTTCGAATTTAAGCAGTTCGCCCATCATCGACTGGATCTGCTGGATACGCGGATCGCAAAACTCAACTACTTTACCACAATCGATACAAATAATATGGTCGTGCTGTTTATAGCCGTATGATTTTTCAAACTGGGCCATGTTTTTGCCAAACTGGTGTTTGGTAACCAAATCGCACGATACCAGTAGCTCCAGGGTGTTGTAAACCGTAGCCCGGCTAACGCGGTATTTTTTATTTTTCATGTGGATGTATAACGATTCCACATCAAAATGGTCCGAACGCGAATAGATCTCTTCGAGTATCGCAAAACGCTCGGGAGTTTTTCTGAGATTTTTATTTTCGAGGTAAGCCTCAAAAATTTTTTTAACCATTGCTATGGTTTCTTGTACAGGCATTGATCAAAATTTTAGCAAGTCAAAGTTATTAAATTAAGTCCAAAGTTTTTAGTTAATCGTGAGGTGGTCCATAGTCGATGGTCCATAGTCCATGGTCCATGGTCGATAGTCCATGGCGTTTAGGACTAATTGAAAGTCCTCGGTCGATGGTCGATAGTTCATAGTCGGTGTTCTATGGACTATGGACCATCGACCATCGACTAAAAAACACCATGGACCGTTGTTCACGACGCTTTCTCCACCGCCGAATCAAAGCGGGTTACGGAGGTGATGCCTTTAACCGCATTTAACTTTTTAATCAGGTTGTCCAGGTGGTTGGTGTCGTTAACGTAAACCATAATGGAGCCTTCAAATATCCCGTTATCGCTATCTACGGTAATGGAGCGGATGTTTACCTTAAAATCGTTGGATATTACGGTTGTCAGTTTATTAATTAAACCAACATCATCAATACCGGTAATACGCAGGCCGGTTAAAAAAGCCAGTTCCTGCTGGTTGGTCCACCGGGCCTTTACAATGCGGTACCCGTAGTTCGACATCAGTTTGGTGGCATTGGGGCAATTGGTGCGGTGTATCTTAATCCCCTCGCTCACGGTGATAAAGCCAAAAACATCGTCGCCGGGTATCGGGTTGCAGCAGTTGGATAATTTGTAATCAATCCGCTGCATATCCTCGCCAATCAGCAATATATCGCTGTCTTTAGCCTTAATGCTGCGCAGCATATTCTGCACCTGGTCGGTTTCAATTTTTTCGGGCGATTTGATTTCGATGATCTTCTCCGATGCCACAAATTCCTTCAGGTCCTTCATGTCAATCAGCCCTTTGGCCACGTTAACAAAAAGGTCCTGGGTGGATTGCAGCTTGAAAAAGTAACTCAGTTTATAAATATTATCAGAGTTGTAAGTGATTTTGAGCGATTTTAGCTTGCGCTCCAGTATCTCCTTACCATCTTCGGCAATTTTACGTTTTTCTTCTTTTAAGGCCGATTTAATTTTGGCTTTCGCCTTGGCCGTAACCACAATATTCAGCCAGTCTTCCTTAGGTACCTGTTTGCTCGAGGTAATAATTTCAACCTGGTCGCCGTTTTGCAGCTTGTGGCCCAGCGGTACCAGCTTGTGGTTTACTTTAGCGCCAATACAGCTTGCGCCCACATCCGAGTGTATCTCGAAGGCAAAATCAAGCGCGGTAGCATTCAGCGGCAACTGGATCAGGGCACCCTTCGGGGTAAAGATGAAGATCTCGTCGGAGAAGAGGTTCATCTTAAAATCATCCAGAAAGTCGAGCGCGTTCGAGTCGGGATTTTTCAGCATATCCCGCACCTTTTGCACCCATTGGTCCAAACCGCTATCGGTTGATGATTCTTTATATTTCCAGTGCGCGGCAAAACCTTTTTCGGCAATTTCATTCATCCGCTTGGTGCGTATCTGTACCTCAACCCATTGCCCGCGCGGGCCCATTACCGTAGTATGGAGCGATTCGTATCCGTTGGCTTTGGGCGATGATATCCAGTCGCGCAGCCGGTCGGGGTTGGGGCGATACAGGTCGGTTACAATAGAGTAGGCCTTCCAGCAGTCCGATTTTTCGTTTTCGGGTGTACTATCCAGGATGATGCGTATAGCAAAAAGGTCATACACTTCCTCAAACGGGATGGATTTTTTCTTCATCTTATTCCAGATGGAATGGATGGATTTTGGCCGCCCGAATAAATCGGCATGCAGATCCTGGCCTTCCAGCACCTTGTGTACCGGCTGGATAAAGGAGTGGATAAATTTTTCGCGCTCGGCCTTTTTCTCGTTCAGTTTGGTTTTAATAAACTGGTAAGTTTCGCGCTCGGTGTACTTCATCGACAGATCTTCCAGTTCTGACTTTATGGCATATAAGCCCAAACGATGTGCCAACGGGGCATACAGGTACACCGTTTCTGATGATAGTTTGAGCTGCTTATCACGCGGCATAAACTCCATAGTGCGCATATTGTGCAGGCGGTCGGCTAACTTAATGAGTATCACCCGCACATCATCGGCCAGGGTGAGCAGCATTTTACGGAAGTTTTCGGCCTGTAAGGAGCTATTGGTATCAAATACGCCGGATATTTTGGTTAAGCCATCAATAATTTTGGCTACCTTTTTACCAAATTCGCGTTCAATATCTTCCAGGGTAACGTTGGTATCTTCAACCACATCGTGCAGTAAGGCGCAAACAATAGAGGTTGTACCCAGCCCAATTTCTTCGGCGGCAATTTGCGCCACGGCTATGGGGTGGTAAATATAGGGCTCGCCCGATTTACGGCGCATATCCTGGTGGCTCTCCAGGGCCATATCAAAGGCCTTGCGTATCAATCGTTTATCACCTTTTTGCATGGTTGGTTTACAAGCACGCAATAAAGCACGGTATCTTTTTAAAATCTCATTCTTCTCAGCTTCCAGGTCTATCACTAATTCTTTCATTCGGGGCCTTCGGTATAAATTTTGTACAAAGCAATTTAATTGCAACAAACTATTAATTATAGCTTTAATATATCAAACTCAAAAAAATAGCATTAATTTTGTAATAGTAAAAATATGAAATTTATCGGGTTTTTATTAGTGTTTTGTTGCTGCCTGGGAATATCAAAAGCCCAGGAAGTTAAACCGCGTAAACCAGTATTAGGCAAAAATGATACCATAAGAGTTGCTTCGGCCATACTTGACAATGAGTATGTGCCCTGGCTGGTAGCGCCCGAAACTGTTGTTAGGGATGCGCGTGTGTTTAAAACCGTTGACGACCGCAATAATTATTTCCGTTTGCGTTATAATGTGCTGAAGGTTGCGCCGTATGCGGTGTATGCCGGTAACCGTTACAGGCAGCTGGAACGCGATATTGCGACTACTGCCGATAAGAAAAAACAAAAAGAGATGGTGAAAATTTGTGAGAAAGAGATCAAGGATCTGTTTAATCACGAAATAAAAAATATGAGTATAACCCAGGGCGAAATATTAATTAAATTGGTTAACCGTGAAACCGGCGATACCAGTTACGAATTGGTAAAAGAGCTAAAGGGAGGAATAAATGCGTTTATGTTTCAATCGGTGGCCCGCATATTTGGCCATAACCTGAAACAAACCTATGATCCGCAGGAAGAGAGTGATATCGAAGGTATACTTAATTCGGCTGGTTATAAATACCACAGAAATTAATAAATGGATGATCAAAGTATTTACCAGTTTAACGTTGAAAAGTTAAACGGTGAGGAAATTAGTTTGGAGCGATACCAAAACAAAGTTCTTTTAATTGTTAATACAGCGTCGGAGTGTGGCTTTGCGCCGCAACTTAAAGACCTTGAAACCCTGCGTAAAGATTTTGAAGGCAAAGACTTTGAGATCCTGGCCTTTCCGTCGAACGATTTTGGCGGGCAGGAACCCCTGGATGGCGAAGCCATCAGCACTTTTTGCGAGCTGAACCATGATACGCATTATACCATTTTTAGCAAAATCAGGGTGAGGGGGCAGTACGCGCATCCGCTGTACAAATTTTTGGCCGATAAAAGCCAGAATGGCCACGTCAAATCAACCCCGAAGTGGAATTTTCATAAGTATTTAATTAGTCCGCAGGGCAAGGTGGTCGACTTTTTTTACCCCTTTACCAAGCCAACTTCATCTAAAATAAAAAAGCGGATAGAACGCTTACTTTCTTCGCCTAAATAATATGCTCAAATTAGATATTCTTGTTATTGCCGTACACCCCGACGATGCCGAATTAGGCTGCTCCGGAACGATATTGAAACACGTTGCCCTTGGCCATAAAGTTGGCATAGTTGATTTAACCATGGGCGAATTAGGTAGCCGTGGTTCTGCCGAAATACGGATGCGTGAAGCTGCGGCAGCAGCCGAAATAATGGGCCTCGATGTGAGAGAGAACCTGCAACTGGCCGACGGATTTTTCCAGAACGACCAGGAGCATCAGCTCAAGGTAATATCGGCCATCCGCAAATACCAGCCCGATATTGTGATTACCAACGCCTACCACGACAGGCATCCCGACCATGGCCGGGCCAGCGAGCTGGTGGTAACATCTGCATTTTTATCAGGCTTGCGTAAAATAGAAACTTATGCCGATGGCGTGCTGCAAAACGAGTGGCGGCCCAACCTGCTGTTGCACTTTATACAGGATGTGTATATTAAACCCGATATTATAGTAGACATTACGCCGCATTGGGATAAAAAGATAGCCAGCATACAAGCCTACGGTTCGCAGTTTTACAACCCCGCCTGGGAAGAAGAGCACCAAACGTATATCTCATCGGCCGAGTTTTACCCCATTGTAGAGAGCCGTGCCCGCGAGTTTGGTAAAATAATAGGCAGTAAATACGGCGAAGGCTTTTTATCTAAAAGAATATTAGGGGTTGATAACCTGTTTAATTTGAGGTAAGCGTTGCTGGGTTTGTAGTGGTTAAGCTCAATAGTTTCACGCTAAGGCGCTAAGACGCAATTGGATTTTGCCGTTTTTTATAAACAAGCCCATGTATAAAGTGCTAACCTGCAACATAATTGATTTTTCGGTTTAATTGAATGTTTAAATTATGATACTCGAAGTAGCAATATTGCAAGTTAAAGCCAACCAGGCAGCCAATTTTGAACATGATTTTAATATAGCCAGCCAGTATATCAGTTCGATACCGGGGTATCTTCGGCATAACCTGCAAAAATGTATCGAGCAACCTAATAAATATATTTTGCTGGTAGAGTGGAACACTCTCGAAGATCATACCATTGGGTTCAGGCAATCAGCCGCTTACCAAAACTGGAAACAATTGCTGCACCATTATTACGACCCATTCCCTACAGTTGAACACTTTGAAAGCGTATTTCAAAATCCACTGTAGTTTTCAGTATACTCATATTCTATCTGCGCTTTATAATCGCTCGCAGAGTACACACCCCT
This sequence comes from Mucilaginibacter paludis DSM 18603, assembly GCF_000166195.2. Lineage (NCBI taxonomy): Bacteria > Pseudomonadati > Bacteroidota > Sphingobacteriia > Sphingobacteriales > Sphingobacteriaceae > Mucilaginibacter > Mucilaginibacter paludis. The sequence goes on along the minus strand of NZ_CM001403.1, from coordinate 6,781,594 downwards.
CCACCCCTCTCAAGAGGGGAATCGCACAGGCTTTCGCTTTTTTTTGTATATCTTATTGATAATCAGTATTTTTTTTAGTTCCCCTCTTGAGAGGGGGCGAGCCGGACGGTGCGGCTGCGGGGTGTGTTTCGCCGTGCGACGAACTCTGCAACACGATGTTAACTGCTTAACTTAATAGCGTTGGGTCCGGAGTGGGTGTTCTATACGAGCGATACAGCGTGTAAAAAGCCCGCAAAGTTAGTCGTGCGGCGAAACACACCCCCTGCCACTGCGCACCGCCAGGCCCGCCCCCTCTCAAGAGGGGAGCCTGAAAAAGGGAAAAGCGGCGGGAAAGCGCGATTCCCCTCTCGAGAGCAGGGCTGTTGCATTTAAAAGAAGAAGGATTTAAATTTGCAGAAAAAAGAGTATGGACAAGGGCATCATAACCTATTTGCAGAAGTTGCCAGACGTGCGTAGAAAGGCTGGTCAGCGGCATGACCAAACGTTTATTTTGTTATTATTTGTGATGGGGACGATGAGTGGTTATTACGGCTATCGTGCTCTGGGTGATTTTATAAAGCGTAATCAAAAAGATCTTTTGACTTATTTCACTCCGAAAAAATCCCGTTTGCCTACGTTTTATACCGTGAGGCGTGTACTGCAGAATTTAGATTTTGAAAGTTTAAGCGAAGTTTTTTATCAATGGGCCAGTCAGTATACAGAAATCAATAAAAATGAATGGATGAATATAGATGGCAAAGCGATCAAAGGGACAATGAGTGATTATGCGCTTGAAAAACAGCGATTTGTAAATTTGGTGAGTATCTATAATGGGAGCCGTGGTCAAGTATTAGCCCAGGGTCTTGTAGACAATTCAAAGGAAAGTGAAATTCCGGTGGTACGCAAGCTTATTGCTGAACTGGGATTGGAAGGGGTAACGTTTACGCTTGACGCCTTACATTGCCAAAAAAAACAGTTGAGCTGATAATAGGTACGAATAATGATTATATGATAGGCGTAAAAAAGAATCAAAAGGGCCTTTATGAAAAAATAGCGGCGCTGACATCGGATACAGCAAAGGTTTGCAGCAAGTTCGTTGAATTGGAGAAAAATAAAGGACGTACAGAGCGCAGATCGGTATGTATATGCCCGGCGCCAGAAGAAATCAGTAAAGCCTGGATAGGCGCCAGTCAGGTAATCAAGGTAGAGCGTTGGGTAAAAGACAAAAATAAGATCAGTGAGGATTGCGCATTCTATATCAGCAGTGTGAGGGAAAATGCACAATTGTTATGCTATGGAATCAGAAGTCATTGGGGGATAGAGAATAAGCTACATTGGGTAAAGGATGTCACGTTTAAAGAGGATGCCTCCCGCATTAGAACTTCTCATGCACCAGAAAATATATCGGTGTTTAGAAACATCGCTATTAACGTTTTCAGAGCTCATGGCTTTCAAAATATAGCACAAGCACAAAGACTCGTTTGCAATGACATCGGCAGATTGAAACAATTACTCACTTAGAATGCAACAGCCCTGCTCTCAAGAGGGGAGTCTGAAAAAGGAAAAGCGGCGGCCCGTGCGGTGAGGGGCGGAGGGGTGTGTCCTATACAAGCGATTGTAAACCACAGCCTGCGTCTTTTGCCTCAGATGCGAGCCAGCCCACTTTTCAGCATCCATCCCAAAAAAAATTAAGCATCAAATAGATTCCAACCGCAAAACCCAATAACCAGTAACCCAATAACAATTAACCAATAACCCAACAACAATTAACCAATCCCACCAACCCGCCAACAAAAAACCCAACTTGCTGTTTAAAACTGAAACCAATTATAAATGGCAAATGTGTTTTCAAAAGCGAAGGGGCTTTTTCGCCTGTTCCATACCATCGATATCGACCAGATCAGCACGCTGGCATCCAAAATTGATTTAGGCGAAGTAATGGCATCCGTTAGTAAAATGGACGACAATCAATTGAACAGTGTAGTGAAGATGCTGAAAAGCGGGCATCACCAGCACGAACTGCCGCCCATTGAGGGCGATTTTTATCATTTAGGCCATACACTTAGCCCGGAGCAACGTGAGCTGCAATTGAAGGTACGCGCCTTTATGGAAACCGAAGTGAAGCCCATTGTTAACGAATACTGGTTAAAGGCCGAATTTCCGTTTCAAATTATTCCCAAGCTTGCCGAGCTGAACATCTGCGGCTTAACCTACCAGGGCTATGGCGGTGGTGGCCAGTCGTTTTTAATGGAAGGTGTATTGGCGATGGAAATGGCGCGGGTAGATACCTCCATCTCTACCTTTTTTGGCGTGCAGAGCGGTTTGGCCATGGGCTCCATTTACCTATGCGGATCAGAAGAACAGAAGCAGGAATGGTTGCCCCGGATGCAGCAGTTTAAAGCTATAGGTGCCTTTGGTTTAACCGAGCCCGAGGTAGGTTCGGCAGCTGCCGGGGGCTTAACTACAACAGCCAAAAGGGATGGCGATACCTGGATATTAAACGGGCAGAAAAAATGGATAGGCAATGCAACTTTTGCCGATATACTGGTAATTTGGGCGCGGGATGTGGATGATAACCAGGTGAAAGGGTTTTTGCTGAGAAAAGATACTCCCGGTTTCAGCGTAGAGAAGATGCACGATAAAATGGCCCTGCGGATTGTGCAGAACGGCATAATTACGCTAAAGGATTGTGTGATACATGAAACCGACCGGCTGCAAAATGCAAACTCGTTTAAAGATACGGCCAAGGTATTGCAAATGACCAGGGCCGGTGTTGCCTGGCAGGCCGTAGGTTGCGCCCGCGGCGCTTATGAAAGCGCGCTTGATTATACCCGCAAGCGTAAACAATTTGGTAAACCGATAGCTTCGTTCCAACTCATCCAGAATCACCTGGTGGAAATGTTATCTAACCTTACGGCGATGCAAACCCTGTGTTTCAGGCTATCGCAACTGCAGGATGAAGGCAAGCTTAACGACGAGCATGCATCATTAGCCAAGGTTTTTTGCTCGTTACGTACCCGTGATGTGGTAAGCAAAGCCCGCGAAGTGATGGGCGGGAACGGAATTTTACTGGAGTATGATGTGGCCCGTTTTGTGGCCGATGCCGAAGCGATCTACTCGTATGAGGGAACTAAAGAAATCAACTCGTTAATTGTGGGCAGGGCCATTACCGGCTTTAGCGCCTTTGTATAAAAAAAGCCGGTATATGGGGATGTATACCGGCTTTGTAATTTTTTATTAAAATTTTACGTAATCAAACCGGTTGTTGTCGGTATTTCTTTCACGTTTCAATTTGCTTTCGTTTGAAAGTTTAAGCAGGATACCAGATAACTCTGACGTTTTAAAATCAGAATCATATTGTTCTTTACAATAATTAGCAATAGCGGCTATTGATCTGGGGACATCAAAAAAGTCGGTATGGATAATTTGATTTAAAATTTTTGTAGCACCAGGTTTTTTACGGCCCCTGATGCGGCTGTCGGCTCCATCATCTTCGCCTGATTCGCCTTTCAGCTTCCTGTTACGGCGTTCTTGCATTTTAGCAAAATCTCCGTCGGTATCGTGCCTTTCACCTTCCATAATACTATCAAGCAGCCTGTCAATAATTTTAACCTGCACGGCTTCTGATCGGAATGCGTTTACAACTTCTGAAATTTCTAACAATTGTTTTCTTAATTTTTCGGTGTGTTTGCTCATGACAATTAGTAATTTGTTGATTATTAGTTATTTGTGTTTAAAGAACAGCTTCTATGTATAAAACGGGGATATGAATCATACATATTCAGCAATTATACTACTAATCAACGTTTAATATCAGTAAAATTGTTATTATAATAAAAAAAATTACATAAATTTTATCTAAGGGTAACCAGGGTATAATATTTTAATTACAACAATATTTTTTTCATCACTTCCAGGCCTTCATTTATGTGATTTTGAGTCATGTTGAGTGCCGGCCTAAACCGGATGGTACGGCTGCCGCAACCCAAAAACATCACATTATGCTGTAAACCATCGTAAATAAATTTATCGCGCGTTTCCCTGTCGGGGAAATCAAATGCAGTTAAAAGTCCACGCCCGCGTACATTGCTTATGATATTGTATTTTTCCGACAGGGTTAATAATTCGCTTTGTAAATAATCGCCGTTTATTTGGGCCTTGCTGCAAAGGCCGTCTTCCTTTATAATTTCTAATATTTTAGTTGCGCGCACCATATCCACCAGGCTGCCGCCCCATGTGGAGTTAATACGCGATGGAATATTAAAAACATTATCGGTTACCTCATCCACCTTTTTGCCTACCAGTATGCCGCAAACCTGCATCTTTTTGCCAAAAGCTAAAATATCGGGCCTGGCGTTTTCGCCAAAATGCTCGTGACACCAAAATTTGCCGGTAAGGCCAACGCCGGTTTGTATCTCATCATAAATCAGCATGGCCTCGTTTTCATCCGCCAGGTGGCGTAACTGCTCTAAAAACTCCCGCCTTACGTGGTTGTCGCCGCCTTCCGACTGGATGGGCTCAATAATAATGGCGCAAACATCATCTTTATTATCTTGAAAGGCCTTTTTAATCTGCCCTATCGATATAGCTTCTCTTTGCAGCAAATCTTCATGACCTGCATCCGTAACCGGGAAACGCATCACCGGTACAGATACCCGGGGCCAGTCAAACTGGGCGTACCTTTGTGTTTTTTCGGGCGATGTATTGGTGAGGCTCATGGTATAACCTGTGCGGCCATGAAAAGCGTTTTCAAAATGGATCACTTTAAAACCTTTTTCGGTGCTGTATCCCCTGGCAAAATTTTTCTGCACCTTCCAGTCCATCGCAACTTTAAGCGCATTTTCAACAGCAAGGCCGCCTCCCGAAATAAAAAAGGCGTGGGGCAGGTATTCGGGTATGCCCACCTCGCCAAAAATTTTGATAAACTGTGCGTATTGCGTGGTATAGATATCTGAGTTGGATGGGTTGGTTAAGGCCGCCAGCATCAGGCTTTTTTTAAACTCTTCATCGTTAACCATTTTGGGATGGTTGTAGCCCAGTGGAACCGATGCAAAGCAGGTAAAAAAATCAAGCAGGGTGCGCTTATATTTTGAATCGTAAATGTACGCGCCCTGGCTTTTTTCCATATCAAAAATAAGGTCGAAGCCGTCGGCCAGAATATGTTTTTCTAAAACGGAATGAACATTGGCAGGTGTAACAGATAGATTATACATACAATAGTAGTTTTTCAAATCTATCAAAAACCGTTAACTAACGCAAATTTGGGCATATTTGAACCGGTCACTCAAAAAGTAACTTTAAACTGTTTAAACTTACTTTTTGTACCAAACCTTAATGCCGGTATAAATATATTTTGATCCGTTGTGTATAATTTGATCTTGTTTTAAACAGGTTTTTGCATAATTTAAACATTAAACTTGCCTGTCATCCCCAATAAACCCAAAATTCCGCCGGTATGAATGGCCAATATATGGCTGCCGGGTTTAAAGTGGCCCTTCGCTGCCAGATCAACAAGGCTGTACATCATTTTGCCGGTATACACGGGTTCTATCAATATCCCGGTTGATGCCACAAACCGTTCAATAAATTGGATTAACTCCGGGGTTGTTTTGGCATAGCCGCCAAAGTGATATTCGGTGTGCAAACTGTAGGGCAGGGGATAGGTTAAATATCTTTCCATTTCGGTGGCTATAAAGGCGCCGTTTTTAAAAACCGGTATAGCATGCAAATGGGTGTTCAGTTGGTGCTTGCCTATTCCGTTCAAAATTCCGGCTGCAGTAGTGCCAGTTCCGCAGGCGCAAAAAATATCATCGTAGGGCTGTATTAGTTCGTCCAGCAGTTCGCTGCAACCCAGGGCTCCCTCTGCTGACGCACCACCTTCGTCAATAAAAAAGGCCTGCTCATCGTTACCAAAATGCCGGTTAAATAAATCTGGTTTGTGGCGGTAGCTTTCCCTGTCGGTAAAAATTAATTTCATCCCGTGTAAACGGCACAAAAATAAGTGCGAATTGTCAACCTCTTCGCCCCGTACAATGCCGGTGGCCTTAAAACCAAATAAGGCCGCCGCCGCCGCTGTGGCTAATAAGTGATTGGAGTATGCGCCGCCAAAGGTTACCAGGTGGTTTTTATTTTGCTCGAAGGCCTTTTTTAGCACGTATTTGAGCTTGCGCCACTTATTGCCCGATATTAATGGATGAATCAGGTCGTCGCGCTTAATAAAAACATGGAGGTCGCGTTCGGTAAAAACCGGGTGATTGATTTTTTGAACCGGACTGTAAATTTCAAGATCTATCAAAGGGCGTAATTTTTAGGTTGGGAATTTATAGTAAGCATTAGTTCAATAGTGGTTTATAATGATACATTCTTAAGTTACTGATTATCAATGCTGTATTCCTCTCCATTATGTCATCCCGACCGGAGGGAGGGATCTTTTGCGCGCGATAAGTATGCAGCATATCGGGTGCGCTGATTGTCAATGTGTCTATTTTGGCTCTTACAATCAGTATTCTTAATTTAGAGCATCGGCCCGCTCAAACGCCGCGGGAATGGCTTTGTTCTTTTTGTCTTGACACAAAAAGAACCAAAAAAGTCAAGACTGCCCGATCCTTCCGCCCACAGGCCAGCTCCCGGCCCGGCGTGCAGTCAGGCTTTTGCGCACTTTCTTTCTGCACCTAACGGTCTGCGAGGTTCAAACGTCATCTCTGTTTTTTTCCGGTTGGCTGGGTCCATTACTTGTCGTGACGTTCTTTTTCTGTGCGTGAAGGCTGTCATCCTGAGGCCCCTCGAAGGACGTGCGGCATGGCCACGCACGACGTGTTTTTTGATGCGGCTTATTCATTGTACTTACTCCCCACTCCCGGCTAAGAACCCCACCCTCAAAACTAACATTTTTTTATATTGATTATAAACTTAGCAAATTAAGTATTTTTGCGGCGATGAACCAGGAAGCTGAATTATTTGAGCAGGAAGAGCAGGACCTGTATGAGCATTTACGGATAGTGGTGGATAAGGGCCAGTCGTTGCTGCGGATTGACAAGTTTTTGATGCACCGGGTTGAAAACGCGTCGCGTAACCGCATTCAAAACGCTATTGAGCTGGGTAACGTGCTGGTTAACGATAAGGCCATTAAATCGAGCTATAAAGTTAAGCCGCTGGACGTTATTTCGGTAGTGTTGCCGCATCCGCCGCGCGATACGGAGGTTTATCCGGAAAATATTCCGCTGGATATTGTTTATGAAGATGATGATGTACTGGTGGTAAACAAGCCGGCCGGCCTGGTAGTGCACCCCGGTTATAATAATTACACCGGCACGCTGGTTAACGGTTTGGTATACCACTTTCAGCAATTGCCTACCCTGCCCGGCAACGATGGGCGGCCCGGACTGGTGCACCGCATTGATAAGGATACTTCTGGCTTGTTGCTCATCAGCAAAAACGAGCGCTCCATGACCTGGCTTGCCCGGCAGTTTTACGAGCATACCATTGCCCGCAAATACCTCGCCCTGGTATGGGGCGACCTGGAAATCGACGGTACCGTTACCGGCTATATAGGGCGCAGCATCAAAGACAGGCGCGTAATGTCTATCTACGATGATCCCGAAAAAGGAAAATGGTCTGTTACCCATTACCGGGTTTTGCAACGCATGACGTACGTTACCCTGATTGAGTGCGAACTTGAAACAGGCCGCACACACCAGATACGTGCACACATGAAGCATATAGGCCACCCGCTTTTTAGCGATGCTACCTACGGTGGCGATCATATTTTAAAGGGTACGCTGTTTAACAAGTACAAACAGTTTGTTGAAAATTGCTTTGCCCTGATGCCCCGGCAGGCCTTGCACGCCCAAACCCTGGGCTTTGTACACCCTACCGCCCGGAAGCGCGTCCATTTTGAAGCCCCTTTGCCTCAGGACTTTGTGGCGGTGTTAGAGAAGTGGCAAAAATATATGTCGTCGCCAGCAGATCAAATTGGTTAATTTTGTGTTACAAACTGTTAAATGACTCCAACTTTTATCAATTATAACGGCGAAATTTTACCGGCTGATAGTAAGCTGCTCACTATTGGTAATCGTGGTTTTAAGTACGGCGACGGTTTGTTTGAAAGCATGCGCCTGATGAAGGGCCGCTTGAAATTTGTTGACCTGCATGCCGAGCGCCTGCAAAAAGGGATGAAAGCGCTGCATATCGACGGCTACTCGCAAATGGATGCTTACTTTTTAAAAGAGAAGGCCGAAGAGTTAGCCAGCCGCAACAAAGTAAAGCATGGCCGCCTGCGTTTAACCGTTTACCGGGATGCCGAAGGTTTGTACACGCCCACGCAAAATAAAATGGCTTACTGCCTGGAGCTACAACCCGTTGATGAGCCCCGTTACTTTTTAAATACGCGCGGCCTGATTATGGATATGTACCAGGACATGCCCAAGCCAGTTAATATTTTATCAAACTACAAAACCTGCAACTCCCTTTTATTTGTAATGGCGGGCCTTTTTAAGGCTCAAAATAAACTGGACGACGCCTTTATCTGTAATCAGTATGGTTTTTTATGCGAAACCATTAGTGCCAACGTGTTTGTGCTGTACCAAAACCAGCTATACACCCCGGCCCTGAGCGAAGGCTGCATAAGCGGCGTAATGCGGCAGGTGGTAATGGGGCTGGCCATAGCAAACAACATCCCGATGATTGAGGCCCAGCTGGACCCCGAGATACTCAACCAGGCCGACGAGGTTTTTTTAACCAACGCCAGCCGCGGCATACAATGGGTAATGGGCTTTGGCCGCAAACGCTATTTTAACGAAACCAGCAAGTTGCTGATTGATGAGTTGAATAAGGTGTAGGTCCGTTTTTCTGACGATGTAGTCCGCAGAAGGAGGTGGGAAGAATCCTGTAAAGGTTTATTATTTAATAGCTGATTACCAAATCAGGAACGCACTTCACCACCCTGTCATCCCGAGGTACGAGGGACCTTTTGCGAGCGATGAGTGTGCGGCATAACAAGCATGCGAAGGAAGCCTATAGTATATCTGTCGGGCGTAAAAGATCCCTCCCTCCGGTCGGGATGACATCGTTTTAGAGAGAGGAAAAAAATAGCAAAGTCGATTTTTATTTATCTATAGTTGATTACCAAATCAGGACTGCACCTCACCTCAACACCCTGTCATCCCGAGGTACGAGGGACCTTTTGCGAGCGATAGTGTGCGGCATAACGAGCGTGCGCAGAAGGGCCCCAGTATACCTGTCAGGCGTAAAAGGTCCCTCCCTCCGGTCGGGATGACATCGTTTTAGAGAGAGGAAAAAATAGTGAAGGTTGATGTTTATTATCTACAGCTCATTACCAAACCGCAAACGCACCTCACCACCCCGTTCTCTCTTATAGGGATACCATGGTTTTAGAAATCGCTTCCAATATCCCGTCCCAAAAATCAATACGGGCCTGGAGTGCTTCTTTTACGGCTTCGGTAGCTTGTTGCCAGCGGCTTTCATCGTCGGCGCAAAGTTCGGTGGTCATTTGGTAGGCCAGTTGCGAGTGGTGGTCGCCGTCAACTTCAATGTGCCTTTCCAGGTAATACAGCAGGGTATCTACCTTTCCTGGAAATTGTTTGCTGATCTCTTTCACCATGCTGATGAACATGGAAGGGATCAGGTCTTCGCGACCGAAGGTAAATACGGCAGCCTGGATATAGTCGGGCGTGTGGTTAATTATGTTAAAGGTATGTTGCACAAATAACCGGGCGGGGGTAAAAATTCCTTCCTCATTAAGCGCGGCGTCAACAGGTGTGCCGACGTTAAGTCCGCGCAGCAAATTACTGATGGCCAGCTCGCTGCAACCCGCTTGTTCCATCGCTTTTAAATAAAGCTCAAAATGGCTGGTGCGGTTACCATGCTGATCGATATCGCTTTCTTCGCCAGCCACAATTTCGTTAATTAAATAACGGGTATTGGCGCTGCCTACCGGTATCCAGGGGATGTTAACGCAGGTAAGTTTTTGTTGTAACGATTTCAGCAGCGACATAAAATCCCACACGGCAAAAACATGATGCTCCATAAAGATGCGCAGATCATCAATAGTGCTGATGCTTTTATATAAGGGATGGTTGATCAATTGATTGCGCAAGGGTTCAATTTCTTGATTAAGCTGCGCTATACGTGTATTTAAAGCCATGGAATAACAAATTACAGTTTGCCGCAAAAATCGTACATTATTCTGAGATTACACCGATTATAATATGATTTCACCGATTAGATTTTTTGGGATTACACCGATTGTAAATGTGATTTCACTGATTAGATTTTCTGGGATTACACCGATTGTAAATGTGATTTCACTGATTAGATGATTTTTGATTACAGGGATTTAGGAAGGCATATATTAATTGATGATCTCCAAGATTTGCACTAACGGTAAACCGCGTAGAATCACCAAACCATCCCATCGGTGTAATCACCAAATCGAATCGGTGAAATCAAAAAATAAAATCAGTGTAATCCCCAAAAATTATAATCTTACGCCGCGCAAAAACTCTTCAATGCCCATGCGTTTTTTGCCTTCCAGTTGTACATCTGTGGGGCATATAAAGCCATCGGTGCAGGCAAATTTTAAAAAAGTTTTCTGGTCGGTTAAAAAGCCACCGGCTGATATGCCGGGCTCGCTCATTTGCTTATCGGCCTTAAATATCTTGAATACTTTGCCGTTCAGCACTGTAAAGGCCGTAGGATAGGGGCTTAACCCGCGGATCAGGTTATACACACTTTCGGTAGATTGCAGCCAGCTTATTTCGCAGGTTTCTTTAAATATTTTGGGGGCGTGTTTCAGTTCAATGCCTTCGGCTAAAGCTTGCTGGGGCTGTTCCTGGTAGTCGCCGGTTTCAATGGCTTTAACGGTTTTAACCAATAAGGCGGCTCCGGTAGCCATCAGGGTATCATGCAGGTCGCCGGCGGTATCGGTTTCGCTAATGGGTACGCTCTCGGTAAATAAAATATCGCCGGTATCAATTTCCTGTTTTAGAAAAAAAGTGCTTACGCCGCTCTGTTTTTCGCCATTAATAACCGCCCAGTTAATAGGCGCGGCCCCACGGTAATGCGGTAATAACGAGGCATGCAGGTTAATGGTGCCTTTGGGCGGCATGCTCCATACCACTTCGGGCAGCATCCGGAAGGCTACTACCACCTGCAGGTCGGCTTGTAAAGCCTTCAGCTCGGCTAAAAATTCGGGGTTCCGCAGTTTTTCGGGTTGCAAAACTTTGAGGCCGTTGTTTACCGCGTATTGTTTTACCGCCGATTCGTTTATTTTTTGCCCCCTGCCTGCCGGTTTATCAGGCGCGGTTATTACAGCCACTATATTGTTGCCCGCCTTAACCAGCGCATCTAACGATGCTACTGCAAACTCCGGGGTGCCCATAAATATTATCTTCATCATTGTGTGTTAAATAGTGGTTATTGTTTATGAGGCTGTTATTGGTTATTATGTTATTGAGTTATTAGGTTGTGTGGCTATGTTGTTTCGGGTTTGATATTTTGATAAAAAACGCGTGATGTAGTTAACAAAGCTTCCTCAACTGCCGAACTCGTTATGAACCAACAAAAAAATCCGCATATTTGCTAAAGTACAAAAAAAACGTTTCCTGTCTTGAATTTTGCTTCTTTCATAGCTTCCCGCATTTCGTTCCGCTCCAAGCGTACCTTCTCTAAATTGATAGTGCGCATTGCCATTATTGGTATTATGCTCGGTTTGGGTGTGATGATACTTTCTGTAGCGATAGTGAAGGGTTTTAAAAGCGAGGTGCGCGAGAAGATCCGCGGCTTTGCGGGCGATATCCAGGTTGCCAAGCTCGATTTAAATGCCTCGTTCGAAAACTCGCCCATTACCGCTAACGATACCTTTGTAAGCCGGTGCAGGGCCAACAGGCAGCTGGTGAGCATAGCGCCTTTTGCTACCAAAAACGGCATCATCAAGGCCAATAACGAAATTGAAGGCGTGGTGATGAAAGGGATAGATGAGCATTACAACTGGGCTTTTATCAAGGCGATGCTGGTAACGGGCACCGTAATTAACTTTAAAGATCCGGTTGATGCGCAGAAGCAGATCCTGATATCACAATACACCGCTAACCGGTTAAAGCTTAAAGTTGGTGATGATTTTTTAATGTATTTTGTACAGGAGCCTTTACGGAAACGTAAATTCAGGATAGTGGGCATTTTTGATATCGGCGTAGAGGAAGTTGATAAAACCTTTGTGATTGGCGACCTCTCGTTGATTAAAAGGCTCAACAACTGGAACGATAACCAGATTGGTGGCTACGAGATACGGGTGACCGATTTTAACCAGCTAACCAATATTAATTCGGCTATCGGCAATATCATCCCGGTGGCCTTGCGCTCGGTTACCATTACCGAGAGCTACCAAACCATTTTCGACTGGTTGCAGCTATTGGATGTTAACACCCGTATTATATTGATATTGATGTTATTGGTGGCGGTAATTAACATGATATCTGCCCTGCTGATCATGATCCTGGAGCGTACCAGCATGATTGGGATGTTTAAAGCCATGGGCGCCACCAACTGGACCATCCAGAAAATATTTTTAACCAATGCTTTCTTCCTCATCGGCTTCGGCCTTTTGTTAGGTAATGTGTTTGGCCTGGGCCTGGGCATGCTGCAGTTTAAAACACACCTGTTTAAGCTCGACCAGGCATCCTACTACATGAGCTTTGTGCCCATCCAGATCGACTGGCAGGATATTGTGTTCCTTAACATCGGTACACTGGTTATCTGTTTGCTGGTGCTCATTGTTCCGTCAATGCTGGTGAGCAGCATATCGCCGGTTAAGGCCATTAGGTTTAAATAATTCCTGGTATTAGCCGCCGATAGATGTGGAGTTAAATTTAGTGATCTTACATTCACTGATAGAATGATTTTCATGACAAGGGCTCAGCTAACAAATAGCTGTTAAAAAATGGCCTGCCTGAATTTTGTAAATTTTATTTTGTCGCGATACTAAGTATTGCGACAAAAACTCATCCAAAAGTGTCGCAATAAATGGGTATTGCGACAAAAATGTAGGTGTTACGCGCTAATCCGCCAATCTCTCGGTACCCCTTTTAATTTAATGTATCGTAATCAAATTAGGGTTCTTGCCAGCACGACCATCACCGGGCTATGAGTGACAGACCCGGCCATTTGAAAAAAAACAGGGATGACGTTTGAACCTTATAGATTACCAAGCGCAGATAGGAAAAGTGCGCAAAGGCCTGACTGCACGCCGGGCCGGGAACTGGCCTGTGGGCGGAAGGATCGGGCAGTCCAAAGCCGCCCGTAGGTACGCTACCATTATTTAAGCAGTTCACTCAGGTTGCAGAGTTCGTCGCTCGGTGAACACACCCCTGCAGCCGCAATGCCCAGCCCACCCCCTCTCAAGAGGGATCTGAATAAATCGCTCATTATCAATGTAATATAAAAAAAAGCGGCGGCCCGTGCGATTCCCCTCTCGAGAGCATAGCCGTCAACTTTAGAAAAAAAAGGGATAAAATTTTTTTAGAGCAAGAATCGGAACTGCAAAATTGCAGTCATTATTCGAGCGAATGAGTTCGGAACTATTTGAACCAACGGTGTTAGATGGCCTGGCCCGTAAAACAGAGGCTATACAACGCAAACGAAAAGTGGGAGGCAAGGAACTATTGGATATGGCGTTATTTGATGGAGATCAATCGTTTAACGGCATGAGTATGCAGTTAATGCGGAGGGATGGGCTTGATATTTCGAAGCAGGCATTGCATCAAAGACATCACAGCAATATGACAAAGTTTGTACAAGCCGTTTTTGAGCAATTAATAGCAGTTGAGTTACCGCAAGAGCAAACACAGGGCTTGGAGATCCGTATCAAAGATTCTACCCGTTTCGCGTTGCCGGAAGTTATTGCAGAGACATTCCCCGGAACAAAAGGAAGTGGGATGAAAGCGGGAGCATCTGTACAATTTGAATTTGAAATCAAAAGTGGTAAAAGCGATATCAAAGTAACTCCGGCCAACGCAAATGACCAGGGTGAGAGTCATCTGGACAAGGCATCAATTCAGCCGGGGGTATTATATATGAGAGATCTGGGTTACACTCACTTGAGTTATATGAACAATATTAACAAAGTCAAAGCTTTCTTTATTAATAAATTATGTCCGAAAACAACGATTTATCTATTAAAGGACGACCAATACCAAAAGTTAGAGTTGTCGAAACTACAAGGCATAACCGGCGGTATTTGATCAACAGGTATATATCGGAGCTGATAAGATGCCGGTAAGGATAATAATAGAACCGGTAAGTGAAGAGCTCAAGGCAAGGCGGATAGCCAATACTGAAAAGTACAATAAAAAGAAAGGCAGTACCACCAGTAAGGGATTCAAAGAGCGGGCAGGGTTTAACTTTATTGTTACCAACCTGGTGAGCGAAAAATATAGCGCTGAATTGATCCAAAAGTTATATCACCTGCGATGGCAGATAGAATTGGTTTTTAAAGCATGGAAGTCGTTTTTAAAGATACACACGTTCCCCAAAGGAAGTTCGGATCGTATAACCAGTATATTATACAGTAAGTTGATCTGGGCAGTTTTGAGTTGGAAAATATGCATGGCTATCGGTAAGATAGGTCAAATTAGTGTTTTAAAGGTGCATCGACTAATCGCTTCTACGAAAGAAGAATTGCGAGCGCAGCTTTTAGGGATATGCTCAAAGTGGTTAGCTCTGTTGGAGAAATTAAACTTAAAGCACCTTTCAAAAGAGCACAGAAAACATAGGTTAAAAATAGAAGAAATTGTAATAAGTATTTGATTATTAGATATTTAAATACTATATTTAGATAGTTAAACAAAAATAAGAAAGGCGGGGTCATCTAAACCTCCCCGCCTTAAAAAACGAAAAATATGAGAGTAAAAATACATAGGTTTGCCCATGCGGGCAAACCGCGCCTAAAAATTAAATAACTGAAAATCAACAATATATGAGTACAGCTACTTAAATTGACGGCTATGCTCTCGAGAGGGGCGGAGGGGTGTGTTCTATACGAGCGATTGATGGAAATGGCAAGGGGCGAAGGGGTGTGTACTATGCGAGCGGCATAAAAAAGGCCAGTCACCAATTTATCTGTAATGATGCGCCCTTGCTGTTTGTTATTTAGAATATATCCAAATAAAACTTGACACCTATAAAGGGTTCTTTTACTTCGCATTTTTTGTAAATTCGCCCAAACCTTAAAAAGTGGCCTTAAAAATCCACTTTTTATTTACTTTCACCCATAAAATCAATATAATGGCTTTTGATTTAGATATGATTAAAAAGGTTTACGCCAGCCTCGGCAGTCGCGTCGAAGCAGCCCGTAACACGGTAGGTAAACCCCTTACTCTTACTGAGAAAATTTTATACACCCACCTTACCGAAGGCGCAGCTACACATGCTTACAGCCGTGGTGTTGATTATGTAGATTTTGCACCAGACCGCGTTGCCATGCAGGATGCTACGGCGCAAATGGCGCTTTTGCAATTTATGCAAGCAGGCCGCCCGCAAGTAGCCGTACCATCAACCGTACATTGCGACCACCTGATACAGGCTAAAATTGGTGCCGATAAGGATTTGAGCACAGCGAAAGATCAAAATAAAGAAGTTTATGATTTTCTGGCCTCGGTGTCGGATAAATATGGTATCGGTTTCTGGAAACCGGGTGCAGGTATTATACACCAGGTGGTTTTAGAAAATTACGCTTTTCCGGGCGGAATGATGATCGGTACCGATTCGCACACGCCTAACGCGGGTGGTTTGGGTATGGTTGCCATTGGTGTTGGCGGTGCCGATGCCTGCGACGTAATGGCCGGATTGCCCTGGGAACTTAAATTCCCTAAGCTGATTGGTGTAAAATTAACCGGAAAAATGAGCGGCTGGACATCGGCTAAAGATATTATTCTGCGTGTGGCAGGTATCCTGACTGTAAAGGGTGGTACCGGCGCTATTGTAGAGTATTTTGGCGAAGGTGCACAATCGTTATCGGCAACTGGTAAAGGTACCATTTGTAATATGGGTGCCGAAATTGGCGCTACTACTTCTATTTTTGGTTATGATACCAAATCTGAAGCTTACCTGCGCGGTACTGAACGTGGCGATATTGCTGACTTAGCTAACGCGGTTAAAGAACACTTAACCGGCGACCCTGAAGTTTACGCTAACCCCGAATTATACTTTGACCAGGTTATTGAAATTAACCTGAGCGAGCTGGAGCCGCATGTAAACGGCCCCTTCACACCGGATTTGGCTTGGCCTATTTCAAAATTTGCGCAAGCAGTTAAAGAAAACAACTGGCCTACTAAATTAGAAGTTGGTTTGATAGGCTCATGTACCAACTCATCTTATGAGGATATTACCCGCGCGGCTTCTATAGCCAGCCAGGCCATCAGCAAAAACATCAAAACATCGGCCGAGTTTACCATTACACCGGGTTCTGAGCTGGTACGCTATACCGTTGAACGCGATGGCTACCTTAAAACTTTTGAAAGCATGGGCGGCGTTGTATTGGCTAATGCCTGCGGCCCTTGTATTGGCCAATGGGCTCGTCATACCGATGACCCTTCGCGCAAAAACTCGATCATTACTTCGTTTAACCGTAACTTTGCCAAACGCCAGGATGGTAACCCCAATACCCACGCGTTTGTGGCTTCGCCGGAGATCGTAACTGCTTTTGCCATTGCCGGCGATTTAACTTTTAACCCGCTTACCGATTATTTAACCAATAACGATGGCGAGCAAGTTAAATTTGATGAGCCTATGGGTATTGAATTACCTGTTAAAGGTTTTGCGGTAGAGGATGCCGGTTATCAGGCCCCTGCCGAAGATGGCAGCACTGTTGAAGTGAAGGTTGATCCTAAATCAACCCGCCTGCAACTGCTTGATCCGTTTGCTGCCTGGGAAGGTACCGATATTTTAGGTTTGAAGTTGCTGATCAAAGCTAAGGGCAAATGTACTACCGACCATATATCGATGGCCGGCCCATGGTTAAAGTTCCGTGGCCACCTGGATAACATATCAAACAACATGTTAATTGGTGCCATCAACTATTTTAACGACAAGGCTGATACCGTTAAAAATGAATTAACCGGCGAATACGGACCAGTACCGGCTACACAGCGCGATTACAAGGCCCATGGCATCGGATCGATCGTAGTGGGCGATGAAAACTATGGCGAAGGTTCATCACGTGAGCACGCGGCTATGGAGCCCCGTCACCTTGGTGTTAGAGCTATCCTGGTAAAATCGTTTGCACGGATACACGAAACCAACCTTAAAAAACAAGGTATGCTGGGCCTAACCTTTGCAAACCCTGCCGATTACGATAAAATATTAGAAGATGATACTTTTGATATTATCGGCTTACAGGATTTTACTCCTGGCAAACCTTTGCATATTGTGATACACCATAAAGGCGGCTTAACCGATACCATCGAAGTAAACCATACTTACAATGCACAGCAAATCGAGTGGTTTAAAGCCGGTGGCGCTTTAAACATCATCCGCAGGCAACAACATGCTTAATTAAGCTGATGCCGAAAGGCCGTAGCTTAAAGCGCTAATATTTAAAAGCTCTCCGGTATTCCGGGGAGCTTTTTTTTATAGGCCCTTTATTTAATGTTTAAACATTAAAAATCAGTACTGGTACGTATAGGAAACGCATTTTGCATTAAATACATTTGTATAACCTATACCTTATCACTATGAAAAACAATATTTTAAAAAGTGGTATACCCTCCAAAGCGGGTATACTGCTTTTTTTGATATCCGTTTTTTTTATTACAGGCTGTAACATCAATAACCCTGGCCAAACATTACCTAAAAACCGCTCGGCCACACCTGCAAAACACAGTTACGGAGAAATTTCTACTAAAAAAGAAAGCATTGATATTTTGCAGAACAAGCAAAACCCGGCACCATCCTTACACGGGGATTTGAGGTTCCGGTCGCTCGATTAGGCTGTGCACCTGCCCTACCCGTATAATTTAAAGGCCAAAATTATA
Source organism: Mucilaginibacter paludis DSM 18603 (assembly GCF_000166195.2). Taxonomy (NCBI): domain Bacteria; kingdom Pseudomonadati; phylum Bacteroidota; class Sphingobacteriia; order Sphingobacteriales; family Sphingobacteriaceae; genus Mucilaginibacter; species Mucilaginibacter paludis. The sequence continues at coordinate 6,763,571 of NZ_CM001403.1, read as the reverse complement.
GCAATGATAACCATAACGCTTACAACGATGAGCTTCGTTGCATTGTTGATTTTGACAGGATATCGTATCATAGCATCCAGAACTGATGAGGTAAGTCAATTAACAAGGTTGCAGGCTTTTGCAACGGGTGCAATCTCCCCTTATCAATAACCTGCAACATGGGTTATAAATGTATGCTAATGATAAAACTGGTTTAAAGCCGGCCCATAAACTTTGATGGCTGATAGGATAGCTAAAATAATCATGGCGATAATGATAATAAATGTTATTACCTGGTTTATCTTGATGGTATAACCTAACATGGCGTTGAAATTTGTTAAACAAATATGCGGACAAAGCAATGGCAATAAAATGACGCAAGGCATATCTCAACCTGATATCAGGCAGCTAAATCAACACTAAAAGAGGCTTTTCCGGAGGTAGTGAGGCCATTTTTTGCACAGGAGCTTTGGCTGCGGACCGGCCAATATTTTGTGGTAAAAAAACATTAGGCGACGGGCTATTTTGTTTACATAATCATTGTATATTTAACTTAAACGTTAATCAATACCAATGATATGGAATCGTTATCTCCAAATATTTTCGTAAAGGATATTCGCGCCAGTATCCAATTTTACCAGTTATTAGGCTTTAATCTCATCGCAAGCGTACCGGAAGAAGGAGACAACTTTGTCTGGGCTATGCTGATGAACGGCAATGTGACGTTTATGCTGCAAACCTTTGAAAGCCTGGGAGACGCCTTACCCGAGGTAAACCGTACCGATGGCGGATCGCTTTTGTTGTACATTAAATTGAAAAACATCCGGGATTTTTTTGAAACTGTTAAAGATCAGATTACCATATTACATGGCCTCGAAAAAACCTTTTATGGGGCTACAGAGTTTTCGGTGAAGGATATTAACGGTTACGTATTAACTTTCGCAGAAGATGAATAAGTTGACTTTAAGTAAACCTTTCGCCCATCGTTACGTATAACAAAGCAACCTCGAGAATTTTTAAATTCTTAACCGCGTAATTAAGCTTGTTAAACTATGATAGCCCTTAAGCAAAAGCGCTTTAACGCGCATATGTTTTTTTTTACAATTTTGCTATCTTGTTTAGTCTGCTTTTTAAATCCGCGCAATTGCTCTGCGCAGGTTCCGGATTTAAAGTTTAAACACATTAGCACCGAGCAGGGCCTTTCGCACAGCGATGTCGACGCTATTTTTCAGGATAGCCGGGGCTTTATGTGGTTTGGTACGCGTTATGGCTTAAACCGCTACGATGGTGTTAAAATTATTGTTTATAAAAACATCCCTAATGACGACAGCAGCATTAGCGACAATACCATTCGTACCATTTGTGAAGATAAAAACCATCAGCTATGGATTGGTACCCGTAACGGACTAAACCGCTTTAACCAGCGCACCAATAACTTTACCCGCTTTAAAAACGATCCGCGTCATAACGGAAGCATAAGCAGCAACTTTATTACCCATATTTGCCTGGACAAGAATCAAAATTTTTGGTTGGGTACTGCCGGTGGTGGCCTCAACTTGTATGATGATAAAAAAAACCAGTTCATCAAATTCCGCCATCAAACCGGCCAGATCAACAGTTTAAGTAACGATACTGTTAACTATATTTTTCAGGATAAGGCGGGCAGCTTATGGATAGCTACGCAAAACGGTTTAAACCTGTTTAATACGATAACAAAAACATTCAACCTTTACCAATATGCCCCGGGCGGCGCCCAAGGCAACAATTTAGTGGCCATAGCCCAGGATACGGCAGGCAACCTTTGGCTGGGTAGCAAAGATAATGGGGTTTTGCTGTTTAATTTAAAAGCCAAAACATTTAAACAGATAAAACACGATGACCGGGATCCGCTAAGTTTAGGAAGCGATGTTGTAAAAAGTATTTTAGGCGATAAGGCCGGCCATATTTGGATTACCTGCATTAACGGCGGCTTAAACCGTTATAACAGCGTAAATAAAAACTTCAGCAAATACCGTGACGATCCTGGCAACACGGCCAGTTTATCGCAAACTTCCGCATCGGCCATATTTGAAGACAAACAAGGCAACCTGTGGGTAGGCACCCACCGCGGCGGCGTTAACCTGTATGCTCCCCAGGCGGCCAAATTTAACCTGTACCGCCAAAAGCAAGATCCTCAAAGCATTAGTTATAATGATGTAAAAACACTTTGCCAAGATAAAAACGGTAACATTTGGGTGGGTACAGACGGTGGCGGATTGAACTTATTTGATCGCAAAAAAAACACTTTCAGGCACTATCAGTTCAACCCTAACCTTCCGGGTACCATCAGCTCGAACGCGGTAATGGATATTTTGCAGGATAGGGATCAAAATATCTGGGTGGGTACCTGGAGCGGCGGCTTAAATCTTTTTAACCCGCAAAGCGGAACTTTTACAGCATTTAGAAACAACCCCAAGAATAAAACTTCCATCAGTTCAAACTTTATTCAAAAAATTTTCCAGGATAGTAAAGGCAACCTGTGGGTGGGTACTTATTTTGGCGGGCTTAATTTGCTTGATGCCAAAACACATCAATTTAAACATATCACCCAGGATGCAGACGGCCTTACCCACTTATCGGGCAACAACGTTTTAGCTATTGGCGAAGACGCGGAAGGCCATGTTTGGTTTGGAACCGACGATGCAGGCCTGAACTGTTATAACTTAAACACCAAAAAATTCTCGCATTATTTTAATCAGGGTGATGTGCCGTCTGATATCAGGGTAATTTTTACCGATCATAAAAAACGCTTGTGGATAGGCCAGTTAGGCTTATACCTGTTTAACACCAAAACAAACAGTTTTGAGCTCTATACCAAAAAAGGCGGCTTGGCTACCGAATTTATCAAAGGCATTATTGAAGACAAGCATGGCCGCTTATGGATCTCTACCTCTAACGGACTAACACAGTTGGACCCGGAAACAGCATCGGTCAAAAAATACGGTATACGCGACGGCTTGCAGGGCCTGGAATATGAAACAAACGCGTACCTGAAGACCAGCGACGGCGAGTTCTTTTTTGGTGGAACCAGGGGGCTTACAACTTTTTATCCCGATCAAATTAAAAGCAACAAGTTTGTGCCGCCGGTGTATCTTACCGGTTTCCAAATCTTTAATAAAAGCATCGTTGCAGGCGGACCTCACTCGCCCTTAAAAACCGAGATCAGCGTTGCCAAAGAGATTAATTTATCGTACAGTCAATCGTCCATATCGTTTGACTACGCGGCCCTAAACTACGTTATATCCGAAAACAACTCGTACGCCTATAAGCTGGATGGCTTTGATACGGGTTGGGTACAGGCGGGACACTTAAAAAGGGCATCGTATACCAATTTAGACCCTGGCAATTACACATTCCGGGTGAAGGCATCTAATAACGACGGCATCTGGAACGAAACCGGAACAGCTATCCTGGTAACCATCACACCACCCTTTTGGGATACCTGGTGGTTTAAAATAGCAACGGCCATGGTTATACTGGGCGCAGCTTATGCTTTTTACCGCAGCCGCATTAACAGCGTTAAAAAACAAAAAAAAATACTCAGAAAACAGGTAGCCGAGCGCACAGCAGAAGTGGTACAGAAGGTTAACCAGCTTCAGGAATTAAATGAAGAGCTTCAGGTACAATCGGAAGAGCTGCAGGCACAAGCCGAAGAATTACATTCGCAGGCCGAAGAGCTCAATTCGCAATCGGAAAACCTCCATTTACTGAACGAGGAGCTTAACAAACAAAAGATACAGGAACAGGCCGCACGCCTTGAAGCCGAAAAGGCCAACCAAGCCAAAAGTGTGTTTTTAGCCACCATGAGCCACGAGATCAGGACGCCGATGAACGGCGTGATCGGGATGGCATCGCTACTGGTTGAAACGGATTTGAATACTGAACAGCGGGAATATGCCGAAACGATTATCACCTGCGGAGATAGCCTGGTTAACGTGATTAACGATATCCTGGATTTCTCGAAAATTGAATCGGGTAAGATGGATATCGAGCATATTGATTTCGACCTGCGGCACAGCATCGAGGAGGTAATGGATTTGTTTGGCCCCAGAGTGGCTTTACGTGGCATCGATCTGATTTATGAAATTGATTATAACGTGCCCCGCCAGATTATAGGCGATAGCCTAAGGCTGAAACAGGTGCTCATCAACCTGATCAACAATGCCATTAAGTTTACCGAAAAGGGCGAAGTTTTTGTGAAAATATCCCTGCTCAAGCAAGATGATCATGGTGGGATCGACCTGGCTTTTACCGTTACCGATACCGGCATAGGTATACCCGAAGAGAAACTATCCAACCTGTTTAAGCCGTTCTCGCAGGTGGATTCGTCAACTACGCGCAAATACGGAGGCACCGGCCTGGGCCTGGTTATCAGCGAGCGGCTGGTTAAACTGATGGGCGACGAAATTTGGGCTGAAAGTAATTTTGGCAAAGGCTCGGTTTTTAGTTTTTCAATTAAGGCCGAAATCAGTACCGCGCAGCTTAAACGCATACAGGTATCTGTAAACATGGATGGGCTTGAGGGTAAAAAAATATTGGTTGTTGATGATAACCAAACCAACTTAACCATTTTAAAAACACAATTACAGCAATGGAAACTGATACCGGTTACGGCATCATCAGCCAAAGAGGCCCTTGCAATTTTAGCCGCCGACAACAGCTTTAACCTGGTGATAACCGATATGGAAATGCCGGATATGGATGGTGTAGGGCTTGCCAAAGCCATTAAACACGTGCACAGCAACCTGCCTGTTATTATGCTGAGCTCCATTGGAGACGAAAGCAGTAAAAAAAATCCCGGCTTGTTTGCATCGATATTGGTTAAACCCGCCAAGCAGAGCCAGTTAAGTAAAAGCATTAGGGCCGAGCTTGGCAACCAGCGGGAAGAAAAATCAACTGAAGAAAAATCGGCCAATACGCTGGAAGGGGGTTTCTCACTGCTGCACCCGCTGAGTATTTTAGTTGCCGAAGATAACCTGATCAACCAAAAACTAATTCAACGTATACTGAATAAGATGGGCTACACCATTGAAATAGTCGCCAACGGTTACGAAGTGCTCGAGCAAATGATGCTTAAAACCTACGACGTAATTTTAATGGATGTGCAAATGCCCGAAATGGACGGCTTGGAAACCACCCAGTTGATACGCAAAGGAAAGTTTAAACAGCCCTTCATCATTGCCATGACGGCCAACGCCATGCTTGAAGATAAGGAGATCTGTATCAGCGCCGGCATGGATGATTACATTGCCAAACCGATGAAACTGGACGAACTGGTTGCCTTACTGAAGCATGCCTGGTTAATGATCAGGGAAAAAGCGAATTAGGCTGTAGTGGGAGTTCTGAGTAGGGAGTTCTGAGCCATGAGTCTGGAGTTCTGAGCCTTGAGTTCTGAGCCATGAGTTCTGAGTCTTACGTTCTGAGTCTTGAGTCATGAGCCAAGAGTCATGAGCCTTGATGTATGAGCTTTGAGGTATTTTGATCTATGTAATACTGATCCGGCCACAAAGTGCAGGCCTGTGCGATTCCCCTCTTGAGAGGGGCGGAGGGGTGTGTTCTATGCGGGCGATTGATAAAAATGGCAATGCTGCGTCGTTTGTCGCGTGGTGCCCCCTTGCAGCAGCAGGGGAAATTAAAAACAAAGCGCGGGAAAGCTCGATTCCCCTCTCGAGAGTAATGGAGGGGTATGTTTCTGCACGTGTGTACTATGCCCCCCACCTTACTGCCCTTTGGTCATGATAAACATGTAGGTAATGGCACCTATCACCATAATGGCCAGCACAATTAAACCGGCTACACCTTTCTTTTTATCCTGGCGCATCAGCCAGATTAAAAAGGCGACAAGCGGCAACACAAAAATACCAAAGAAGATTAACGAAGGAGCACTCATATTTATTTAATTAAAAGGCATACGCGCCAAAGGAGCAACATTTTGCCCCACAAAATCATGGTTGAGGTATTTATAGTGCCCGGCAATGGCAATCATAGCGGCATTGTCGGTACAGTACGCAAATTGGGGTATAAAGCAATTCCAGCCCATCTGGCTCCCTAAATCGGTAAGGCCCTGGCGCAAACCGGTATTGGCCGATACACCGCCGGCTAAAGCAATATTTGTAATGTTATAGGTTAAAGCAGCTTTTTTTAACTTGTTGAGTAAGATGGTAACGATGCGTTTTTCTACCGAAGCGCAAATATCATTCATCCGCTTTTGTAAAAATTGCGGGTCGGCGGCTACCTCATCCCTGATAAAATACAATATCGAGGTTTTTAATCCGCTGAAGCTAAAGTTAAAATCGGGGATATTAGGCTCGGGAAATTTAAAAGCATCCGGATTACCCAGTCGGGCATATTTATCAATCAGCGGGCCGCCGGGATAAGGCAATCCTAATATTTTGCTGGTTTTATCCATAGCCTCGCCCGCCGCATCGTCCATCGTTTGGCCCACAATCTCCATGTCGAAATAATTTTTTACTAACACTATTTGTGTATGCCCGCCAGATACGGTAAGGCACAGAAATGGAAAATCGGGCTTAGGATGATCAATAAAATGGGCCAGTATGTGCGCCTGCATATGATTTACCTCAATTAAAGGCAGCTTTTTTCCGAGAGCAAAAGCCTTGGCAAATGATACGCCTACTAAAAGTGAACCTAAAAGTCCGGGCCCGCGCGTAAAAGCTACCGCATCAATATCATTTTTGCTTACTTTTGCGTTTAATAGTGCTTGTTGTACTGCGGGAATTATATTTTGCTGATGTACGCGTGAAGCCAGTTCGGGCACAACGCCGCCATAGGCTGCATGAATGGTTTGGTTGGCAATTACATTGCTCAAAATTTCGCCATCAACGCAAACGGCAGCAGATGTATCATCACACGAAGACTCGATTCCTAAAATAACAGGCACAATAGAAAAAATTAATTTTGCAAAGTTATTAAAAAACTACTCAATATAACGCTCTGGATCTTTTTGATATTGATATTGATCATCAGTATCCTACTGGCTGCACTACAGTACAAGCCTGTACAAACGTGGGCGGCAAAAAAGGCCACGGCTTACCTATCCAAAGAGCTGGGTACAACCGTTTCAATTAAAAGCCTTTACATAAAACCATTTTCATCCATTGTGTTGGAGGATCTTTTTGTGTTAGATCAACAAAAGGACACCCTGCTCCGAACGCCTCTGCTTACCGTGGAACTGGCAAACTTCCACATTTTTAGCAGCATCAAAAAGCGTGTTATTGATTTTAAGGTTATCCAACTGGATAACGGGTCCTTTTACCTCAAAAAACTAAAGGACAGCTCTACCAACCTCTCCTTCATCATCAACCATTTTAAATCTAAAGATACCGTAAAAACCAAGGGTAAACCCTGGACCATCAATTTTGAAAAACTGGTAATCAATAATTTACGTTTCCGTTATAAAAATTATTTAAGCAACGAAGTAAGCACACAGCAGGTAAACTTTAACGATGTTGACGTACAGCAATTTACAACCGTACTCACAGACATCGACTTAAAAAATCACTTGTTTAAAGCCAACATTCACGATCTGAGCCTGAAAGAAAAAACTGGCTTTTACGTAAAACATTTTGTGGCCAATGCCACTGTTGATACCAACCAGATATTGCTGAAGCAGTTGTTTATACAAACCAACCGCTCGAACCTGAAAAACTATTTCAGGATGAGGTTTAACTCGTTTGATGATTTTGACGACTTTGAGAACACGGTAAAGATGGATGCCGACTTTAAAGAATCGCGCATATCATCATTAGATGTAGCTTATTTTACCAATAGCCTGCAGCAAGTGTATTTCGACCTGGGCATTGATGGCCGCATCCAGGGACTGGTAAATAACTTAAAAGCCAAAAAGCTAACGGTTACCGCCGGGCAGGCCACCTACATTAAAGGCGATTTTAGCTTGAAGGGTTTACCTAACTGGGATAAAACCTTCCTTGAGTTGCAGTTTGAACAAATAGCTACCAATAAAAAGGACATTGACCTGCTGTACAGCCGCTTTACAGGCAAAAAAAACCAGCACGTGCCCGATATTATAGCCAAGTTTGGCAACATCAACTTTAAAGGGCAGTTTACCGGTTTCCAAAACGATTTTATAGCTTATGGCGAGTTTAAAACCAGGTTGGGCAGGTTTAACTCGGATATTAACTTAAAGCTGGATAAAGCCAATGTGCCAAGCTACAGCGGCAAACTCACTACCTTTGATTTTAACATTGGCGATTTGCTGAACCAGGATATACTGGGCCGAACCACTTTAACAGCCAATATTAAAGGCAGGGGCACCGAGCTTAAACAGCTCACAGAGCAGCTTGATGCAAAAATAAAATATTTTGATTTTAAGGGCTACCGCTACAATAACCTGAGCGTAAACGGCACCTTTGAAAAAAAGAAATTTGATGGAAAAGTTTTAATAAACGACCATAACATCAACCTCGACTTTAACGGTAACGTTAATTTAAACCCCGCGCTGCCGGTATTTAACTTTACAGCAGCTATTAAAGGAGCCAATCTCAATAAATTAAAACTATACAAGGATACCATTACCGTAGATGCCAATTTAACCAGCAATTTTTCGGGCAATAACATCAATAATATTGATGGCAGCATCCTGTTAAAAAACATCAGGCTGGTAAAACCCCATGCCGACTTCCTGGTTGACTCAATTTATTTTGCTGCCAGCGGCAAAGAGAAAGACCGCCAACTCATCTTACGGTCGGACATAGCCGATGGTGGCTTAAAAGGTAATTACGACCTGGCATCGCTCCCGGCCTACTTTAAAGCGGTAGCCAAAAAATATATCCCATCGTTAGCCATACCCGCGGTGATTGTAAAACCCCAAAATTTTGAGTTTAATTTAAAAATCAAGAACCTTAACCCGGTAAGTATATTATTTGTACCGGCTTTAAAGTTAACCGACACGGCTACCTTCCAGGGTAAATTTAACTCGGTGGATAGAACTGCAATTTTAACAGGCTCGGTTAAAAGCTTTAAATATGATAAAATTGTTTTTCATGATCTGATTATCGATGAAAACACGACTGATGATATGCTGGATCTCAACTTATCGTTGAGCAAGGTTGACCTCACCGACAGCCTGTTTATTAAAAACATCAACATTACCAATTTTTTAAAGCGCGACAGCTTAAATTTCAACATTAAGCTATCCGATAAAAACGCCACCAACCAGTTGGATTTGTATGGCCTGGTGCAGTTTGGTAAAGATACGACGGCCAAGTTATCCCTACTACCATCAGACATCATCTTAGAACATAACGTTTGGAAGTTAAAAGACCAGGTACGGATCAGGTTTCTGGCCGGGGGACGCACCCAGATTGACGGGCTCGGAATTTCAAACGGCAACCAAAAGGTAACCATCGACGGCTTTTTATCGGCAGACCCTAAAGATATACTGGGCGTCAATTTCAGCAAATTTGACATGGCAACACTTAACCAGTTAAGCAGGCCCTTTGGTATAGCTTTAAAAGGCGCCTTAAACGGCGATGTTAAACTTTCGGCAGTAACTACGCAACCGGGCATCGAATCAAACCTGGCCATTGATTCGCTGGCATTTAACAAAACATTAATAGGTAATGTAAAGTTTGTAACCCAGCTTGATAACATCAACAAGGTGTTGAATACCAAAATCAACATCATGAACCGCGGCCTCGAAACCTTAAATGCCACCGGTACTTACAACCTGGCCTCGGCGGATAACAGCCTGGATTTTAGCTTAACCATGAACCAAACCGAAGCGGTTATTATTGAGCCTTTTGTAAAGAGCCTGATATCAGACTTAAAAGGTGCCCTATCATCGGACTTAAAACTGACCGGAACTTTATCCAAGCCGTCCATCAACGGCAACTTAACCTTTGTAAATACGGGGCTAACGGTTAATTACTTAAAAACACCTTATGTAATTAACGATAAGGTTACGGTAGAAAACAGTGTGGTTAAAATTAATAACCTGGTATTAAGGGATAGCCGCGGCGGCGAAGGTGTAACCAATGGTACTGTTGACCTGACTGAAATTTCGAACCCTACTTTAAACGTTACACTTAAAGCCACCAACCTGCTGGCGCTCAATACTACCTTTAAGGATAACCGCATTTATTACGGTACCGCTTATGGCACAGGCAACTTTAGCTTTGTTGGCCCTATTGATAATATGCGGATAGATATCAAGGCAAAAACCCAGGACGGCACGGTATTCAATATCCCGTTAAACACATCGAGCAAGGCCGCCGAGTACGATTTTATCCGCTTTGTTAGCTCGAAAGATACCACGAAGCTCATTAGCCGCGAAAACTCGTTTAAAGGGGTTACCTTAAATTTTGAGCTATCGGCCGATGAAAAAACAATTGTTAAAATAGCTACCGACTACGGCCTTTTAACCGGCAGTGGTACGGCCAACGGTTTAAGCCTAAAAATAAACAGCCTTGGCGACTTTGATATGTACGGCGACTTTTTAATATCTACCGGCAAATTTGAATTTACCGCGAAGGATTTTATCACCAAAAATTTCCAGGTAAACCAGGGCGGAACTATTCGCTGGACAGGAAATCCGTCAAATGCGGAAATCAATCTAAAAGCTATTTACGAGGTTAGAACCAACATTGCGGCACTTTACCAGGCAGCGGGCCTACAATCGCCAAAAGAAAACCAGCAGGAGTTGGTGCAGGCCGAACTGATCCTGACGAAATCGCTTACGCAACCACAGTTTGATTTCGACTTTAACTTCCCCACCGATCCGTCTATTAAAGACGAACTGGGCACCTATCTTAACGATTATACCAATCGTAGCCAGCAGGCTTTGAGCTTAATTGTACGCCGAAATTTTGCTTCGGGAACAAGCAGCAACACCTTAACCAGCCAGGTTAGGCAAACGGCTCAAGATGCGTTGAGCGAGTTTGCTTTCAATAAGCTGAATAGTTTTATCGCTCAATCCAACATTAAAAACTTCGACCTTAACATCCGCTCCACCAGCGATGCCAGCGCGTCGCTGCATTTTTTTAACGACAGGATATTAATTAACGGTAGCTTATACGATGCGCAGGGCAGCAATGAACTTTTTGGCAATAACCAAAGTTTGTTTAATTCGAACTTTAGTAACCTGACCAAAGATTTTGGCGTACAGTACCTGATTAAAGCCGACGGAAGCCTTTTGGCCACTTACTCTTACAGGGTATTAAATAGTACAACCCTCAATACCATTAACCAGCAGTTGGGTGTACAGTATGTTAACGGCCTGGGTTTAGTTTACCGCCGTGATTTTGATACGTTTAACGAATTTTTTAAAAATATCTTCCGCAGAAGAAGAACACCGCCCAAAAAGAAACCGGTGAACAATACAAACAGCAATCCGGCTATAATTAACGACAGATCTGACGAATAGGTTTTTTGAGTCGGGAGTCGGGAGTCTTGAGTCTTGAGCCGGGAGTCTTGAGTCGGGAGTCTTGAGCCGGGAGTCTGGAGTCTTGAGTCTTGAGCCGGGAGTCTTGAGGCGGGAGTCTTGAGCCGGGAGTCTTGAGGCGTTTAAGTTCTGAATCCTGAAAATCTTAAAGTGATGGGCTCTATGACGAATAGTATGGGGTATAATAGTTTTAGTTTGTCGACTGGCATTCGAAGCCTTAATTTATAATAGAATACGCCCATTATCTTTTCTGATGATAAGCTATTGATTTTCAATGATAAATACCTATCCATCATGTCATCCCGACGCGAGGAGGGACCTTTTGCGCTCAGCAAGTCTGCAGCATATCAGGTGCGCTGGTAATCAATGTGCTATTTTTGCTCCAACAATCATTATTCTTAATTTAGATCATCGGCGTGCTCAGTCGCCGCGGGAAGAGGCCCCACCCAACCCTCCCCGGTAGGGAGGGCTTAAAAAAGGTTTGGTGTGAATGATTGCTAACGCAAATTGTCTTGACACAAAAGGTAACCAAAACCGCCCGTAGGGAGCTCATGAACACCTTAAAAAAAACAAACAATAGGTGAATAACGTCAAGACTGCCCGATCCTTCCGCCCTCAAGGCCCAATCCCGCCCGGCGTGCAGTCGGACATTTGCGCACCCTGCCTGTTCACCAGAGAAGATCACGGAGGTTCAAAAAGCTATCCTTATTTTTTAGGGCTGGCCGGATCTGTTACTTGTAACCAGTTGCGTAAAATCGGTGTATATCGCCCAATGTCTACCAGGGACAATACACACCGACCAGAATTCCCGATTAGGAACTAAAGGCTCTGACCTCTCCACTCCAGGCTCCAGACTCCGAACTTCAGACTCCGAACTAAAAATCAATGTTTCAGCAAAATAGAATGGCCCATTTTATCGCGTTTGGTTTCCAGGTAGTTTACATTATGTGGGTTAGGCTGAATTTCCATCGGCACGTTTTCTACCACCTCTAAGCCGTAGCCTACCAGGCCTGCGCGTTTTTTGGGGTTGTTGGTCATTAAGCGCATTTTGGTAATGTTAAGGCTCCTTAAAATCTGCGCTCCAATGCCATAATCACGCTGGTCCATTTTAAAGCCCAGCTCCAAATTGGCATCTACGGTATCAAAGCCGTTTTCTTGCAGGCTGTAAGCTTTTAATTTATTAACCAGGCCTATGCCACGGCCTTCCTGGTTCATGTACAGGATAACGCCTTTACCCTCCTGATCAATCAATTGCATAGCTTTGTGTAACTGCGGCCCGCAATCGCAACGGCATGATCCAAAAATATCGCCCGTAACGCAAGAGCTATGTACCCTTACCAAAATAGGTTCGTCTGGCTCCCAGCTACCTTTTACCAGGGCCAAATGGTTTTCGCCGGTATCCAGTTGCGTATAGGCAACCATATCAAATGTGCCCCATTCGGTAGGTAACTTAACTGATACTTCCCTGCGGATAAGCGTTTCGTGACCTAAGCGGTAAGATATCAAATCCTTAACAGAGATGATCTTCATGTTAAACTCCTTAGCCATTTGAAGCAGATCGGGCAAACGGGCCATTTCGCCGTCGTCTTTCATAATCTCGCAGATGAGGCCCGCGGGTTCAAAACCTGCTAAAACGGCCAGATCAACTGCCGCCTCGGTATGCCCTGCCCTGCGCAGTACACCACCATCCTTAGCTATCAGCGGGAATATATGCCCCGGCCTGCCCAGATCTTCGGGTTTGGTAGCAGGATCGATAAGGGCAAGGGTAGTTTTTGAACGGTCGGTAGCGGATATGCCTGTGGTACATCCCTCAAGCAAATCAACAGATACCGTAAAATTAGTTTCGTGCGAAGTAGTATTGTGGCTCACCATTTGCGACAGCTCCAACTCCTGGGCCCTTGCAGCGGTAACCGGCGCACAAATTAAGCCCCTGCCATACCGTGCCATAAAGTTAATAGCCTCGGGCGTTGCATTTCGCGCAGCGGTTAAAAAATCACCTTCGTTTTCGCGGTCGTCATCATCAACTACAATGATAATTTTACCGGCCTTTATATCTTCTATTGCTTCAGTTATGGTATTTAACATATTACAAGGGGTATAAAAATATTAATCATGAACAGCCTTTATTAAAGCTATACGGATGATTATGCATCAAAGTTAATTAAGTAAATAAATTAACGGGTCGGTTTATTGTAAAATCGATCAGGGGTTATCTTGCATCATTTTACTGGTTATCAACATATTGCTTGTTGGATATAACAATTCATCAAAAAAAATCGTTCCGTACCTTTTTATCTCCGTTTAATGCCTACCAATGTCCCCCTCGTTAAATAGCCATGCTTAAAACAGGTGGTAATTCCCTGCTCCCATCCACAACAGGTATAGCCTTGGTTTAACGGCTCTCCTTACGTTTAAACAGATTGGCAAAAAAGCGTTTGTAAAGCTCCATATCAAACAATACTGAATCGTTAGCGGCCTTGTACGACAGGAATAAGCCTATGGGTGCAAGCACAAAAATAGCCACCCAGGTGCCCAATACCGGAGAGATATTACCATCCTTGGCCGATTTCTCGCCGATGGTTGATATGATATAATAAATGAGGAAGAACACCACCGAGATAACAACCGGCAGGCCAAGCCCCCCTTTGCGGATAATAGCGCCGAGCGGCGCCCCTATTAAAAACAGCACCAGGCATGCCGCCGAAAGCGTGAATTTTTTTTGATACTCTATCAAATACCGCCGCAATATCTTATCATTCTCGATATAAGTATCGCCCTTAGGCTTAACAATATCTTTAAGTGACCTTGCTTCATTGCCCGCATTGGTTATGGCGTTGATCTGATCGGTAACGCTTCCGAGGGCCTCTAACACATGTTTATGCGGAATAACCGGCAGCTTACGCGGCGCAGGCTTATGCGGCATGTTAAAGTACTTGATATACGCGGTAACGGCACCCAAATTTTGTTCGAGGCCAAGGTTAACGCCCTTTTCTACCGAATCGCGCGAGTAAAGCAATTGTTTTGAGCTCAGCATCTGGAAGGCCTTGCTAAATTCGTTTTGCGGGGTACGGTTAAATTTAAAGGATGACAGGTCCATCTTTACTTCGGTTTCCTTAAACCGCAAGCGCATCAGGGTTTCGCGTGGGTTATAACCGCCATTACTGCTGGCATCTTCTTCGTAACGCACTCCATCTTTAAGCTTAATAATTAAAAAGGCGTTATCAAAGGATTTAAACATCCGGCCCTCCTTAGCAAAAATAACATTATTGCCACTGCTACTGGCCCCGGTAGGCTGCATAGAGGTACTGCCCCCTGCCCTCTCATAAATCATTACGCCGTGCAGTAACTGCCCGTCGGGATCTTTCTTTTGCACCCTTACCGAGTAGCCCGGAAAACTGTTGTTAAATACGCCTTCTTTAATTAACGATGCCGATTTTTGTTTGCGGGCATCATATAACAGTGAGTAGAACTTTAAATTGGCTACCGGCAGCATATAATCCGAAAAAGCGAAGGCCGCTACGCTCAATGCAGCTACTACAATAACCATGGGGTACAGCGCCCGGCTTAACGATATCCCGGCAGACTTGATAGCCACCAGTTCGTAATTTTCGCCGAGGGTACCATAAGTCATGATGGAAGATAAGAGTACCGACAGCGGGAGTGCCATGGCTACGTTGGTGGCCGAAGCATACATCATTAACTCTAAAATGGTGTACCACTCAAAGCCCTTACCAATCAGGTCGTCGATGTATTTCCACAGAAACAGCATCAGCAACACAAACATCACAATGAAAAAGGTAACAATAAATGGCCTGATGAAAGCCTTGAGTATTAATAAATGTATCTTTTTCACAATACAAAAATAGGGAATTATTCCCTGTTAAGCCCCCAGTACACTTATCAAATATTCTATTTGATTATCCCAAATTAATTTGCGGTCGGCAATGTTTTCTTCGGTGGCAAAATCAGTAATGCCCAGCGCCACATCGTTGGTTAACTCATCCTGCAAAATTTCCATCTCAAAAAAGCATTGAGGATCGTCGTCCAGCCATCTAAATCTGACAGACTTATTCTCTTTTATACCCAGCAATTTGGCCTTTTGCTCCTCATCATCCCAGGTAAAAGTATAAACTTGCTCCCTTACATTAACATCGTCGGCAAACCATTGGGCTAACCCATTTGGCTCAATTAAAAAGCTGTATAATATTCTTGGAGAGGACTTTATTTCGTATTCAATATTAAATTTTTTCTTTTCCGACATGATGAGCGAACCGTGTATTTTTAATCAAGATGTAAATGTTAACATTTTTTCTAAAGAAAACGAATTTTTACTATATTTGCAAACCTTTTTTAGAGGGCACCAGCACGAAAGCTTGAAAGACTTAAGCATGCAGGTAAAAACCTTTAAAACAACCCGGCGGGGTAGCTCAGATGGTTAGAGCGTAGGATTCATAACCACGGGGTGTTTGAAATGAAATGGCTTAAAATGAACTAAAATGGCGTTTCTCACTGCATGCAGTAATCATAAAACACCATCAAATCACAGATTAATCCAGTCAAACCGTTAACAAAACCGTTAACAAAATGCGACCTTTGAACGGGGCGTGGAAACAAATTTATTCACTTAAAATGTTTTCACATGGCAACCGCAAAAATTGTTACATGGAGCCGGGCAGACAAAAACGCCCAGTTTCCCATCGGAATTAAAGTATCACAAAACGGTATTCCCGCTTATCTATTCGAGGGTAATGCCCTTGCTTCCCGCGATCTTTGGGATGCAACAAAACAGCAAGTCAAGAAATCACATCCGCACCATATGCGGCTGACAAATTTCCTGATAAAAAGACTTGCAGAAATCAACGAGAAAATTCTCGAATTTGAAACCGACAGAAAACGCTATTCAGCGGAAGATGTTGTCAATGCCATAAAACCCAAGCCGATACAAGAGCCACCTCCGGCACCGAAGCCGCCTCTGTTCAAAGATGTAGCAGATAATTATCTCCAAGAGCAAAAAGGCTTAGGCAATTACGATGTTTGGAAGTCTGACCGAAGCAAACTGAAACGCTTTTATGAATTTGCTGGGGAAGATGTTACGTTCCCTAAAATAACGGTTGAATATTTGCGCCGTTACACGTTGTTCCTGCGCACTGGCCGCAACCTTAACAGGAAGGAGGGCCATACACCTTTAAGTGATCGCACAGTTACAAATCACCTGCTTGTGATCCGCACCATGTATAACCGCGCCAAAACTGCCGGATTGGTCGGAAACAAAACCTATCCGTTTGGCGGCAAAGAAAAGATTATCATCAAATTCGGCAAGACCGAAAAAATCGGTCTGAACGGCGATGAAATCAACCAACTTAAGCAATATCAATTTTCGGCACAACACACGCATTTACATGATAGCCGGAATATTTGGCTGGTGTGTTTTTATTTTGCCGGGATGCGCATCACAGATGCGCTGCTGTTAAAATGGTCGGATTTTCAAAATGGCCGCTTTTATTACACGATGTCCAAGAATGGCGAGCCGGGTTCGCTGCCAATCCCTCCTGTCGTGTCAGCCATTATCGAAGAATACAAAACCGCAGGCCATGCGCATGACCTTGTGTTTCCTTTCCTGAAAAATTTGGACGGCCTTGATAATCGTTACATGGTAAGGAGGCGCATTAATTCTGTCACAAGATTGATCGGTGAACACATGGGCTTAATTATGGGTTTGCTTAAAATTAATAAAAACGCTTCCCCGCATAAAGCCCGCCATGCCTTTGCGCAACGCGCCGAAGAAAAAGAAATCCATCCTAAAGTTCTGCAAAAGATGTATCGCCATGAGAGCATCACCACGACAATGCAGTACCAATCTAATTTCTCGCACAAAAAAGCCGATGAAGCATTAGAGGCGGTGATAGATTTTTAGTTATAAATCAAGTAAATAGGATAATCATAGACAATTATCCTATTTACTTTTTAATGTTTTAATGGTACATTTGCAATAAAGGTAAAGACCATGAAACTCGTAATCGACATAGCTGATAACAAAGCAGATAGCTTTATGGAAGTGCTTAAAAGCTTTTCCTACGTTAAAGCTAAGCCTTTGTCTGCGCCGGATGCTGCGGTACTGGAAGAATTAACCCATATTAAAAAGGCTTTCAAACTTGCCGATAAAGTAAAGGCAGGCAAGATTAAAAGCCGTCCAGCTTCAGAATTATTGAATGAACTATAATGTTCGTACGATCCAGCCGTTTGACAAACAGTTCAAACGCTATCTAAAAAAATATCCCTCACTTAAATCTGAACTGGCAACACTAATTGGCCAGCTTGGTCAAACGCCTGATATTGGTACGCCTATCGGTCACGATTGTTATAAAATTCGTGTCGCCATTGCTTCCAAAGGCAAAGGAAAATCAGGCGGTGCAAGGGCTATCACCTGTGTAATGGTCAAAGATGCAGAGGTTTATCTGCTCTACATGTACGACAAGTCGGAACAATCGACGATAACCGATAAAGAATTATTGCAGTTATTGGATTATATAGAATAATCGTTATATCACCCTAAAAACAAAAACGTGCCGCAGGACGTAAGCCACAAAAGCGGGCCGGCCTCTACGATATATAGAATTTAGATACCTGTTTATGTGTTGTACAATAACAGTGAAATTTAATTTCCCTACCCCATATCTGCCATAGCTGCTAATTAAAGAATATACGAGGTGGGAGAAAGTTAATCTTTAATATATCTCTTGGATATATATATGATGTAATAATTGGTATCAAAATCTTTCATGCGACTGACTGAAAATAAGACTTTCATATTACCCTTGTAGTATTCAATATCCAGCGATCCGGCATCATCTGTTTCAGTTTTTCCGATTTTATATCCTAACTGTTTAATAGAATTTTTAAATGCTAAATAATCGCTTCGTCGAGTTGTGCTGAAAGTTACATTTGGATAAAACCCAAGTGAAGTACTTTTGCTTATTGAAATATTGTCCTTATAATCTTGATAATGTTTTTTAAAAATGATGCTATAGGCAGTCCTTTCATCGCTGACAGTATCTTTTCGATCGTAATCAAATCCTTTTTTTGATAGGTAATCTTCAATATTACCTAAATCATGATTTAAGACATACGTAAGATCGCTATAAGTTACGCGTTGTGCATTGCAAATCAATGTACCAAAAGACATCAAGATAAATAGAGAAAATACTAATTTCATTGGGCTCAAAGGATGTGTTACTTAATTTATGGCTTACTCCATGCCACAAGGACTATACTCAACTTGTAAAATTCTTGCTTGTGGAATTTGACGGTTAGACAACTAAAATGGCTTCGCCAATAATTATCGCCTAATATATAAAAACGCATGGGGTAATTACGCCTGCGTTTTATATATTTATTGCATGGCAAGAATGTTTGAAAGCAAGTTTGATAGGTTCTTATATGGGGATAAACAATCCGATTTATTTAAAGCTTTTAATGATAAAGCGCAATTAATAGAAGACAATTACAAAGCTTACTTTGAGAGACATTCCATTTTCGAATTAATTAGATTTCAAATTGAAGATTTATCGAAACCAGCAATAGAGATAGATGATGACGGTATTCCTGATTTTATCGTTCAGGAAATAGGAGCCGCATTTACATCTACTTTTGGAAGGTAATATTTGCAATTCTCTTTTAGCCATACAAAGAACTATATATCCGTAACCAATTCCTATATGTGCAATAACTGCATTCGCTCTTGCGCTTGCAATTCGTAGTATTTGGGAATAAAGCGATGATAAAGACTGCATTGCGGGTCTTTCCCGTCAACTCTATAAACCGGACAACCGCTTGTACAAACGGAGCGATAGCGGCATTTTTTACAATCGTCCGATTTTGCATCTTCGTGATGTTCGCCGCTTGCAATCATATCCACAAGATCTAAACCTTCATCAAAAATAGACTGTGCTTGTGTACTATCGTCGCCAAATTGCACATGGCAATATTTAAACGATCCATCAACATAAATTGCACCGCCGGAAAAACCCGATGCGCATGTTTGAAAGCCTAATTCATTCGGTTTCAAGTCACAAAATTGGTAGCGTTTGGAAAATTGCCAGCCGTTCGCAATAGCTTCCTGCATAATAGCGTATGATGCGGAAAGATATTCTTCAAGTAATTCCGCATGTATTTTTTCACCTTTCACAATAGAATACCGAAACGGGATATCCAAGGCAATAAGATAGCGGGTTAGTTCAGGCAAGCCCGTTAGGTTAAGGTTGGTTATCACCGTATTGACCGACACGGCAATGCCATTCACCAATAATTTGCGTAAATTGTCGTGAACAATGCCAAATGAACCACAACCTGAACGGAAACTTCTTGTTGCATCGTGTATAGTTTCCACGCCGTCCAATGACACGCCGTAACCAATACAGTATTGCTTTGAAAAAGTAATTATTTCATCGTTCAGCAAGGTTAGGTTGGTTACAAACCCGACATCGAATTTGCATCCGGCATCGGCTAAAGCTTCTTTGGCTTCCGGGATAAAGGTTTTCCAAAGATTGAACTGCCCCATAGGTTCGCCACCGGCCAAACGCAACCTGATATGTCGGATACCTTTTACTTGTACCGCTTCTAATAATTTATGTAGCAATTGTTGTCTTACGACTTCCGTCATTCCCTTGCCAGTGTTCAGCGTAGAGATATAACAATAACTACATCCAAGGTTACAAGCGTTTGTTGTATGTATCCAGAAATTCAGCGATTTCGGGGCGGCTGGTTTTTGCGGTACGCTAAAGATATCATCAAAGCCGATAATTTCGGTTTGATTTAATAACAATAGAAATTTCTTCAACGCTTCGCTGTCTATCCCGCATCGTTTCGCAATGGCTTGTAAATCATCCCGGCCATTAACTGCCTGTAAGATTTCAAACTGGCGGCGGTTTAACAACCGGAATGAATTGGGGAAAGAACAATTTACCGCGTAAGCATAGTCATCACTGACGGGATTTAGCAGAAGTTCAGGCGATTTACGCGGCACCATGTTTATAATTGTTTGGGATCAAGATTTAATTGCTGCAATCGTAATCAGGTTTTAAAATTTCAGTGTAACCGGAGCAATTGCAATCCTGGCTAAGGTTTTCGGCAGCTTCATATCTGTTATCACAGTCATTATACATTACCGGGGCAGATTGTAATGCCGAACGGCCCGGTAGGTTGATTAACGCAACATCATCAAATAGGATGTCATTGTTGTTTGTTGTTAGCATGGCTTATTGATTTAAATTGTTTGTAATTCTTTTTCCTGCTTATTTATTCGGGTCAGTAATGTGTGGACGGAACTCGGATGCCATTTACCGCCGAAGCGGAAGGTAGGTACGCCTTTTCTGTTCAGTTCATCGCAAACCGCACGGCATGTAACAATGCCCCGTTTTTTCAGCTTTTGTATAATCGGTAACATCCCACGCGCAAAATCTTCCGCCGCCTGTTTATTGGCCACGGATAAAAACAGCTTGCCGTTTTTGCCAAGTTCAACGCCGCGGTTCTTTGCAGCCCTCAACGCTTCTTTTGTTGTTTCGCTGATCCGCTGGCGCTGGTCTTCGGCAACCGCTGCCAGAATATGGATCGTAAAACTGTTCGCGTGGGGATTATCCGCCACCTTGACTTCCACCTTTGATTTCACAATCCCGGCGATCTGCTCCACATCCCGGCCAAGACGGTCAAGCCGTGCGACAATCAAAGTTGCCTTGTTATGCCTGCACAAATCAAGTGCGTTGAATAAGCCTGCTCGGTATTTCCGGGTTGACTTCACTTCGATCACTTCCGTTACCAGATGATAATCATTCGTTTTGCAATATTGCTCAACGACAAATTGCTGTGCTTCCAGTCCTAAACCGCTTCTGCCTTGCATGGCCGTCGATACGCGGTAATAAGCGATTGCCTGCTTCATGGACTTTCTCTTTTGCTCACCATTAAACCATCGATTATATTTGAATAGAATTCGGTTAAAAATCGCTTAATGGATTTTCAGAATCTTTTGCAAATCAATAATTTGGAATTTGAGCGGAGTGGGAAAAACCGGGCTTTTTGTCCATGAGTTAAGGATGGTTTGGTAATAAGCAAACTCCACTTAAATTTTTATCACAGGGATGGCAGGAATGGCCCTTGCGCTATCAATCCTCGCTTTGTTAGCGACATTCTATCAAGCGTACTTACAACGTGTGCATAATGAAAAATCCGTCAAGCCCTTACCACAGATCGATTTGCGTGACCGCGAAAACACATTATTTATACGTATTCAGAATAATGGTGTTGGCCCGCTGATTGTCGATAAACTGATATTTACGAAAGAGCAGCAAGACTATCCAAGGATTCAGGATTGCATCACCATTGATCCCACGGAGTATAATCAGATAGAGATTACCGAAACGAACAAGAAAATTGTCATCCCCGGGGCATTTCTGGAAGTGTTTTCAAAAATATTTGATAAGGAAGATAGCGGAACAATGGTTGCCCTGTTCCGCCATGAGCTTTCAGTATTAACCCTGAAAGTTGAAGGTCGTGATATTTACAACAACAAAATTTCTATCGAAAAAAGCCTGCATTGGTTTGGCAGGCACAACTAAGAGCTTTCAGATTTCCTGCTGCTTGTCGGGATTGTGCTGCGTTTGTTGTTCCCTTGTTGCTTTGACCTGCGCAAGAAAGGCGGCACGTTTTTGTTCCTGGCTTTGTTCGCCTGTGCCGGATGATTGTTCCTCAACAACTTTAAATTGCACTTTTGGTGCCTCTTGCTGATAAGGATTTTGCGCTTTTAAAGTTTCGATATTTTTCTTTTCATGGCTCCGTACAGCTTCTTGGTGTTGTTCGCGTTCTTGCTGGCGCTTTTTTGCATGGTCTATCATGCCCATAAATTTTTCGCCCTGTTTTGTAAATTCTTTGTCGCTGGGCTGGTTCGGATCAGGCCCTTTATAGCCGTGTTGTTTTGCAACACTGTAAGCGCGTTGCTTGAAGCGGGTATCAATAGCCTTTAACCCCTCATCATAGTCCAATTTTTTATTTTGGCCTGTGGTGCGATTAAAATCATTTAAATATGCCGATTGCGTGGCATGTTTTCCCGGATATTCTTCCCGTTCCATGTGGAAATCACGCGATAGCTTTACAAAATCAGCATAGCCTTCATATTCCATTTTATCCAGATAATCCTGAACAAAGGGCGGGATTTTTTCTGTTTCATCATTCATAATAATTGAATTTAGGATTTTTTACTGATATAATACCTTATAAATAAGGGGGATATTTGGATGTATAAATACGAACTTTCTTTTTGGGATACACTTAAAGATAAAGACGGCGTGTTGTTATCCTCAAAATATTTCTACGGCGATAAATATTCCGATGACTTTTTGTTTCACGATCCAAAAAGCCTGCCACGCTTCGGACATCTTGCCCGTAAAGCGTTGATGCACTATTTGGGCGATCATTATAATCCGCACAAAGACGCCACTATTCATGAGCCATTTATACGTTTGCTCATTAAAGGTTTTATCGAATACCGGATCGCGCATAAGACAACCGACTATGACCGGGAGTTTATCGACAACTTTCTCAAAAAGGTAATTGGCGACCTGTACGGCGTTCCCCTTGAATACGATCAGAAGCGTATTGATCAGGGCATTTTGCCACCGTACAGGGGCGTCCTGCATGATGTCGGGCCACAATAGCCTTAAACTTCATATTCTATGTTGCAATTAGATTGTTGTTGCCGTTGATCCTGTATTTTTTGCAAGAAAGCCTGCCTGTGTCCGGTTTGTTCTTGTTTAGACATCTGTTCTGCTGTTTCCGTCAATTTAACCGCCGGGGTTGGTTCTGCAATTCCGAAACGTTTTTGTTGTTCTTCGCCGTTTTCGCTCCATTTGGCTTTATGGGCGGCGTAATCCTGTTTCACGATTTCTTTAATAGCATCCGGCATTTTCTTATAGCTGCCAAACGCATTGACCATTTTAGCATAGCGGCGGTTTAGATCCTGCTGGGCCTCCTGCGCATCTGCGTGAAAATTCAGCCATGCTTCTTGGTGCATGTTGTTCATGTCTGCCTCAGTTGGTGTCCATGTGGTTGTGGTTTCATTTGTTTCCTTTTCCATGATTGAAAAATTTAAAGGTGAATAATAATTATGTTGGTTTATAAAATTGTGCGGCTTCGATAAAACCAAGCATTTTGTCCGGTGGCTTTCGTTCCTGCTTTGCCGTAACTTCTTTCGCTGTAACAAACTCCTGTTTCAGCGTGGAGCGCTGTTCCGTGGCATTTCCTCTGAATGAAAAACATACACGTAAAGCAATGATAAAAGACAATGTGATCTCACGCGTTAGTGAACGGTTACGTTCTCTAACATCCTTAATGTTCTGCAAAAAGTTCTGCCGCGCGTCATGCTGTGCGGCGGTTTCAAGGGCAGGTGTTTTAGCAGAATCGCCTGAATGATCTTCTTTGCGTTTATCTGGCTCATCAATAGCGCGCCGTTGTTTTGCGGCCTGCATTTCCCGGATGGCTTCTTTTTCTTGCGGCAATTCCGTTTCGCCAAAACGTTCTTTTACGTCTTGGGTCTTTATCCCGTCCAGTTTGCGCACCAGGTCAAACCCTATACCATCAGAATCCACAACACGAAACGGCCTGTCTGTGCCTTTGGCGATTTTGTAACCGCTGGCCTCAGCTTGTTGCATAAATTCGCCTGCCGTATTGGTACGGTTCCATATCTCCGTTAGGGTCTGTTTATGATGGCCGCGGTTCTTATTCTTCTTTGGGGTCGGCTTGTGGCCAAACTCTTTTTCTATCTGATCCCGGGCCTCATCATGTGCCTTATAATTATCTTTGTAAGTCGCCATAGTACCACGCTCATGGTTATAACGCTCATAAACGATATGTGCGTGAACCCGCCCATTTCCAAGGTCATGCAAAACAGCACCATGCCGTTGGTCTTCATATTCCAATTTCTCCGTAAGGATTTCCACTGACCTAAGCCATTCCTCTTTGGTCATGACACGATCTATTAGTGTGGTATCCTCGGGATTTGGATTGATATAAGCATGATAAGAACTATTTTTGCTGCGGGTTAACTCACTATTTAATTCGACACTATACAAGAAGTCCATAAATTCTTCCTGCGTTGCATCTTCTCGCCCGTCTAAATGAAGGATTGTTATTCGTTCATTTTCGCCCGGTGCAAAAAAATATCTGCCTAATTGTGGTGCATTACCCCTTATTTTTCCTGCTACGAACATGTCTGATAACCTCTAATATTTCCTCCGTAAGGCGTGTTATTTCTTGTAAGGTGCGGTTGATAAAACCCGGATCAACTCGCGCCGATATACCAGTTTTTATCTCGATGTTTAATGCTTTGGCAATCTGATTAAGATTGCTACCTTGTTTTCCTGTTTCTGCCAGCAAACGGATCAGCGTATTCCGGTCAATACCAGAATTACCATTATCCGCTTTTTTGCGGATGTAGTCGCTAATGCTTAATCCTTCCCGGTCGGCGTTCTCTTTGATTATCTTTTTTTCAGCAGGCGTCACTCGAAAGCGGAAAACCGCATCGCGTTTTTCGCCGCCATTTTTCGGCGTGCGTTTCATCTTCTTTTCCATTTTTTTAAAGAGGGTCAAGGGAGAATCTCTCCCTTGCAAGGCGGGTTTTGTGGTAACAAAACCATGTCTTGCGTTATGATACTAAAGTATCATAACCGTGTCGGTCAGTCAATAATACGGTCTGTGTCAATACGTGTCTTGATGGTTCAATATGATAGATATTTAAAAAATATTGATCGATCCATCTGCCTGTTGCAGAGAAATTTGGAAAAAATATTATTAAGTATTATTTTGCGGCAACCTTAGATTATTACAATGTCGAATAATCCAATCAAACAAGGTTTGGATGTATCCGGCGAAGAAATACAGGAATTATTCCGTTCCGATCCCAACCCTGAAAGGTTGCCGAAAATCGGTTTGTTTCTTCTCGGGATATTACTCACACCGATTACCCTGACCGGGGCGTTGCTCGGCTATGGCAGAGCCTATAACCGTTTTTTAAAACCGCGCGATATTTATCCGCGATTGTACAGCCTGCCGCCAATCGTTCGCGTTGCAATGCTTATCGGTGCCGGGCTTATTTGGCTTGCCATTATCGCACTTGTGATCGTGATCCTGACATTTTCCGGTGCCGTCCGCTCTGTTCATAGTGCCGCCGTCATTGGTTATCTGCTGGTCAACCTGATTTTTACACTTATCGTTTATGGCGTATTCGCTGGTTGGCGCAACGCGATAGATGATATTGCCATTGAGTCCCGGAAATTCGGCACCGCACGTTTTGCACGGCCTGACGAACTCACCGAGTTCAACGGGCCGAAAGGTTTTTACATTGGTGGCGGTTTTAGCTTCCCGGATAAAGGCCATTTACTAACGGTCGCCGGAACGCGCGGCGGCAAGGGCGTAAATTTAATTGTGCCGAATCTGCTCGGCTTAGGTGGTTATGAAGGTTCATTTTTGGTAATTGATCCGAAAGCGGAGCTGGCGGCGATATCAGCGCGTTACCAGCGCGAAAGCGGTAAGAAAGTTGTTATCCTAAATCCATGGGATTTATTGTCCGATAGTGTCGGGCAATCCAGTACATACAACCCTTTGGATATTCTATCCGATAAATCCAGCCCGCATTTGGTTGATGATGCCGACATCATTGCCGAGATGATCGTACCTGTAGAGAAAGACGATAAGAATAAATTTTTTACTGATAATGCACGAAGCATGTTTTCAGGGTTGGTATTGCATCTTGTAACTACATACGACCGGGATGAGCGAACATGGGATAAGCTTTGGAAATGGGTTAGGTTATCCGGTGATGATTGGGATAATTTGCTGGCTGATATGGCCGTCAATGTTGACCCGGTTAATGGCGAAGCTGTTCGCACGGCAGCGAATGCCATTCTCCAATTAATGAAGGCAGGAGATAAAACCTTCGGCAGTATCTTGGCGACATTGATACAATGCACTGATTTTTTAAAAAGCCCATCTTTGCAAAAATCGATGGCACCGGGATTTGACCCGGCAGTATTAAGCGATGGCAATACCATTGTATATGTCGTGATACCAGTTGATAAACTGCAATCACATTCCCGGTGGCTACGGCTCGTAGTTACCACCTGTATGCGTGCGGTAGTGCGCAAACCGAAAAACCGCGTTTGTTTCCTGCTGGACGAATTTGCAGCCCTTGGATATTTACCTGAAATCGAAAATGCGCTATCAACTTATGCCGGGTTTAACGTCACCGTGTGGCCGATCTTGCAATCGCTTATTCAACTGAAAGGTATTTATGGCGATAAGTGGGAAGTGTTTGTTGGGAATACGGCTGTGAAACAGTATTTTTCAGTGAACGATAATTTTACGGCGGAATACGTTAGCAAGGCCATAGGGCAAACAAGCCATGTTACTGGGATAAAATCATGGCTTGGCATGAAAGACCCAAAGGCCAATGCCCGGCCATTGGTTTCGCCGGACGAAGTTCGGCGCGGATCGGGCGATAATATGTTTGTGTTTATTGGCACGAAGCCGCCAACGCTATTTGAAAAGAAGCCTTACTATCAAATGGTAGAATTATTTGGAAGTGATGGTAAAGCAAGGCATGATAAGAACCCTTATTTATAAAGATGCATATTGAATCGTTATATATAAATGGTTTTCAGGTGAACATAAAATATTACTTCTAAATTTTAAATAACAATTATTTATTGATCGAATGTAAACTGTTTCTCTCCATCGGGACCCATTTTTGTTTGAACTTCTGGTTCATCAATTTCATCCTCGCCGCTTTCAATATTTGGATTTTTGTCGGCACGACCTTTGAAAATATCTAAATAGAATCCGGCAGTTTTGTCTTTCTGCCAATATTGCCATCTTGACAAGCGCATAGGCCCCCATTCGGAGATTGTGATAATGTTAGGATCGTACTGAACAGCATTTGGTTCGATTAATGGTTGTGCATGATAAGCTTCATTGCTTGATGTTGAGTCACTTCGACCACTTGAAGAACTTCCACCACCTGCACCGTATGCAGAAGAATGGCTTGTATTTGTTCCCGATGTAGTCGATTGAGTATAAACTTTGACCGTCTTATTGCCGATTCGTTTGGAAATATATTCCTGCGTAACTTGATCCGTTACGCCAAACGCTTGTAAAACGCGAGCATTACCTAATATCTGATGAGTACCTTCTGTTTTATAAATTTGATCAAGTTGCGATAAACTTTGAGCAAATATCCAAAGGCGCATCCTGTATTCACGGGAATAAGCCAATGACTCTATGACTTCGGGAAATATCCCCATAGTTGGAAACTCATCCAATAGATAATAAACCCAAGCTTTAGGCTTCGCTGCTGGTTTTGAATTGGCACGTAAACAAAACCCTACAATAAGGCGACTAAATGTTGCAAAACCCTCTTTATTTTGTATAGGTTGGCATAGATACAATGTTATTCCCCCGTTTTCCAAATCATTGGGATCGAAGTCTGATTTCTTCATACAAGCCTGTAAAGACGGATTGCTAAGCCATTTGATTGAACCGTTTGCAACACTTCTTACCGATGTAAAAGTTTGCTCACTTTTTAGCATCATGTTAGTGAACCCGCTTGCAAAATCAGAAACTGCTCCATCTAATGTATCATTCAATATCATCCCTTCAAACAATTCATTGAAATCTCCTGTAAGCATTATTTTATAAAATGTAACTAAATTTCGTCTTCCGATATAACCTGCATCGGTCATAATGTGCATTAAAATAGCTTGGACTAAGTTTCTTGCATCTTGATTCCAAAATTTTTCGCCGTTTGGATCATCAGGAATTAATAAATTCGCAATCTGCGAAGTACCGTTAAAAATATCTTTTTCAATGTAGTCCAGCGGATTAAAATGAGAGGAAGCAATGCCGTGTGTTGCCCGATTTGCTTTTTGCAAATCCATCGGATCAATGATGACGACTTTATTTCCCTGTTTTTGCTGAAAACGTGCAGTTATACATGCATTTGTGCCTTTAGGATCAAAAACTACAAATGAATGTTTATAACTTTTTCTCTTCCACAATAAGTTAGGGATTATCAGCGCCCCACCTTTGCCTGTTCCGGGAGGAGCAATAGATACAAGGTTGCCCTCTTTATGATGGAAAAAACCGCCCCCTATCCACAATCCCTCAAAGCTTGGCTCACCATCTTTTATATCTGTTAGTTGGTTTTTACGTTCATCGCTTATCCAATGTGCCGCTCCATGTGATGTAAACTGCGGTGCTTCTACATGGTCGCCAGTAAACATTATTGAAATATCATCTCGTTCTTGATTTTGCTCTCCGTAATTACTGTTAGATTTGGCCTGGTTAGATTTAACAGGAGCTTGGTCATGCTTATTGTAATAATAGGCTACTAACAAGACCCCTGCACAAATACCAAGTAAAGGAGAAACCACCATAGGAAATGTTCTATCCCAAGTGTTACAGCAATGACTTGTAAACGCAGCAACACCATACATTAGCAGATAAATAACCCTTAACTTATTCTTTCCTATTATTTCGGTACTGAAATTTCGTTTAAAAATATCATCACTACCATGCAATTTGTAGTAAGCAATGCATCCACCGATTGCAAAAGCAAAGATGTTTTTTTCATTTATGGCGTAAAATCCCATAGGGAATAGTGCTAACATAAAGTTGAGCAGCCAAGAAATTACCGCTGTTAAAAGCCCTAATTTAACGATGTGCCAGATAACAATTTTGATAGGAGTCATTGTGATAATATTTAGCGCATTATACAAAAAATATTTCTTGTTTCAGTGCGAAAACATTTCAAATGTTGTTTGACAATCATATATTTATATGCAAGAATACCAATAAACATAGGAGTAGAAATGGACATTTTAAAAATAGCAGATGATGAAATCATTTTAAAACTAAATCGTCATGAATTATCTTTAGTAGCATTGGCTACAGATGCGGTATCAAATCAGTTTGAAGATATATCTGAATATCTACTTGATTACACAGAGCAAGATGTTGAAAAATTAGCAGACGATTTTAGCTACGTTAATAAGCAGTACGCAAAAAAAATATCTAATGAGGATAGTTTATAATCCGAACGATGTTTCTAGGGAAATAGCGAGTCACGACAATTTCAAACACTTTCATAGGGATGGAAAAAAGTGGGCAAAGCACGGCATTCATTTCGAAATTGGAAACTTCGAAAAACATGTCGCGAAAGTATTATCGGATAAAGAAACAGTTGTTCGGGCTGGACTAAAATCTAGAGACTTTTATTATAGCGAAAAGTATAAATCTACAGTAA
Organism: Mucilaginibacter paludis DSM 18603; assembly: GCF_000166195.2. Taxonomy (NCBI): domain Bacteria; kingdom Pseudomonadati; phylum Bacteroidota; class Sphingobacteriia; order Sphingobacteriales; family Sphingobacteriaceae; genus Mucilaginibacter; species Mucilaginibacter paludis. Next base: position 6,733,791 of record NZ_CM001403.1, on the reverse strand, counting down.
TTGTTGATTATGGGGGGAAAGATAAAGGGACATGCTACTATACAAAAAACAAAAATAACTTTAATAATATAGTATTAGAAGACAATAAACAAAGAAAATTATTGAAGCTGCAACTTCCTAAGGAATTAAAAGGCGGTCATAAAGCTCTTTATGATTTAAAAAGTATAAGAAAAAAAGAAAGGCAATTAAAAAATAACTTTAAAACCTTTAACAAGACTGGTCCAAATGCACGGAAACATCGTGCCACCAAGACATTAGAAAAGAAGATTAAACGCAATTCCGAAAAAAATAAAAATCAGTATAAAGCTAAAGAGAAATTAGCTGACCGTAAATTAAAAATAGAGCAGAACAAGCAAAAGCAAGCGCAAGCAAGGTTACAAAATGAGCGTAAAAAAGTATTGATAGCAGAACTTCATAAAAAGAAAGAGCAAGACGCTAGGTTAAAGCTGGAAGCCCAAAAGAAAAAGGAAGCAGCTATTGCTAAAGAACAGGCTATAAAAAATGCTCCACAAAAATCCGATGAAATGAAGAAGAACGAACAAAAGAAACAATTAGATATTGTCCAGCAAGAAGCATTGGAACGAGAACAAGCGCGCCAAAGGAGATTGAGGGAACTTGAAGAGGCTCGTTTACAAAATCAAAAGGATATAACAAAAGGGTATCATAAATAGGCCCTTTTATCCGTTTTATTATTCCATTCATTATAATCATCTCCATCATTGATTTGCCTTTACGATTCATGTATAATTTATAATCTGCTGAAAAGTAGACTTAGGGTAATTGTTGGGGTAAAGGACAAGCTATAAAATAAAGTTTGCTCTTTTTACAATGATTTGAAGGGATATATTCAACCCCGGTCGGGGCTACCAAATTTTAATTCACAAGATGCCACAAAGCATCAAATATTTGTTTTGAAACAAATAAATAGTGGGTTGACATTTAGGAATATATACCTATACTTCATAATATGCCACGTGAAAGCGGGTAAAAAATGGGGTAAAAAATCTGCGTAAGCATCCCCGACAGTTTCCAGTTTGTAACATTCTGTACTGAAAGGAGAGCGCTATGCTCCTTAACGATTCGTCCTGCAAAAATGCCAGGGCAAAAACTAAAACATATAAACTTAACGACGGTGAAGGGTTGTGGCTATTTGTCAATCCGAACGGAAAAAAATACTGGCGATATAAATACAAGTACAACGGGAAAGAAAACACGCTTTCCTTTGGTGCCTATACTGAAGTTTCTTTACGGGATGCAAGGGATAAACGAGATAATGCAAAATCCGATTTGAAAAATGGCAATGACCCAGCAATTTTGCGAAAGGGGGCAAAGCAATTAGCGGCATTCAACAATACTCAAACCTTTGAGGCCATATCAAGAGAATGGCATACACAGTATATCAATAATTGGTCGCCAAAACAAGCCGCTCGAATTTTGCGAAGGTTGGAAAATGAGTTGTTTGATGATTTAGGTCGTTATCCGATAAACAAGCTGCCTCGTAAAATATTTTTGGTTTGTGTGCAGAAGGCGGCAAAAAGATCGCCAGAACTTGGCAAACGATTACTTGGCTACTGCAAACAAATTTTTGAATTCGCTGGTCTAACAGATCGGCTTGATAAAGATTTGACTTTGGGTGTTAAAGCAGCATTACCTAAATATATTTCAGGTCATTTTGCTTGTATTGAATTAGAGCAATTACCTGATTTTATAAAAGCAATCTATGCCCCGCCTCCTAAACAACATAAATTAGCTAATCAAGCCGCACGATTGGCAATGTTGTTTGGATGTCGAACGATGGAAATGCTAAAATCAGAACGATCAAAATTCAATCTTGATACGGCTATGTGGATTATTATATCTGATAATGTGAAAAAATCAGCCGAACAAAGAAGAATAAAAAGAGATCATCTTGTTCCGTTACCTAAGCAAGCTATAGAGATAATTTTAGAACTTGATAGGGAATACGGGGAAAACAGGAAATATCTTCTACCAAGTCCGGTAAAAGAAAATCAGCCGGTTTGTAAGAATATTATACTGAGCGAACTTGACCGCTTAGGTTACAAATCGGTAATGACTACCCACGGCTTTAGATCGTTATTTATGAGCGTTAGTACTGAAAAACTGAAATACAGGATGCGTATAGTGGATCGTCAATTAGGGCATGTTCCCAAAGGCGAAGTGCTTCGCTCATACGATAGAGCCAAATATTTAGATGATCGTATAAAGCTCATGCAAGATTATGCAGATTATCTTGATAGCTTATTTAAACCACAACAAACTGAAAGGAACAATCATGGAAATTCATCAAGGTGTCGGTCAACCGTTTCGTATCACTACAGCAATGGTACTTCGGCAGTTGAATTTGAGTCTCTCAACACTCAACAGGCGTATCAAATCCGGCACGTTTCCTAAGCCCCACAAAGATGATGGCGGTCGCCTCAATTACTGGAATACGGATCAAATAAAAGATTATCTAAAAAGCCGTAATAAGGATTTCCAAAAATAAATTAATATGGCCCTGCATTTTTGCGGGGCCATGTTTATACATGGGATCATCCCAAGTAGCACCGTCTTAGCCTAAGTCCTTTTAAATTTTGAAAAGGTTGGTTTCCGGCAGGAAGCCCATACCCCCAATAGTTCTCTTATATCTGCTGATCGCAGATACAAGTATTACAGCGTTGTTTACCATAGCCGCAAGATTATCTTCTTAGGAAACGTGATAGATAGCAGCAAAATAATTAAAGATGAAATAAGGTAGCCCCAAGCCGGATGAGAAAAAAGATATATTAGTGCATTTTTCAAAACAAAAAACATAAAATAATTTTATTGCTACTCCCAGCTTTTGCCAAGTAATTTAAATTATCCTGCGTAAATTTTGTTTCGTAAAGCCAAGATTTTTGTCGAATTTCATTTCGGTGATTATAATTAAAAGGTATCATTACCCATCGTTATTAGACAGATATCTGACATGCTTACAACCGCTTTTGAAGCCTATGCACAATCACTACGTATCTTACTTGAAGCTGTTTGGCGATCCAATACATTAATTCTCGTAGACCCGCATGAAGCTTGCCTCCTGATGACACACAGAGACACACAGTAGACCAAATTTCCATTTTTTTACCGGCAATATTATCATTTTTTCCAGTTTGGATAGTCAATTAAACTAACTAGCTCTTCAAATATAATTCGTATTTCAGTTTTGAGATTATCAATATCTACTTTTTTTGCGGAGAAGCGTTTGCTATGAACACTAGAATCAGCAAGCTTCTTAATCTTGGGAATATCTTCGCGAGTGATTTTTGTTAAATGCCAATTATTTTCCGAAACAAGTTTTGAAATCAGGTCACTTAAAAAAAAGTAGCCGCCGTTCCCGTTTTTTATTTTGCTTTCTATACCGTGTTTTTCGAATAGCTCGATAATTAAAGTTTCGAGAAGCTTACGTAGCATAAAGAAACATGAGTTATATAGAGCAAAGTCATATGCACATGAAGCTTCTGTTGCAAAACCCGTTAAATAGCCTCTCGTATTTTCGAAAATGCTAAGTGCAAAAAGGTTATTTGAAGGTTCTGGAACAAACTCTTTTTGTATAACCTTCTCTATAAGCGCCCTGGTGTTACTCTCAAGACAGTAACCAGAGTTTCTTTTCAAGAATTTCTGACCTTTCGCTCTTTTCGAATACTTACTTAAATAACTAGAAATATTAGAATAGGGACTTAAATGTAAATCATTGAAACACTCGCTAATGTCACTTGCTTTGAATTGAGATACTTCAGTTTCGAATAAAATATAGTAAGCAAACAAATCAATTTTGTCGCTAGCAGACAAATCATTAAATTCTGGAATTTTTTTAACGAAAGATGAGATAGACATATATTATGACTTCGGTAAATTATCTGCTACGAACATTGCCCCTAATGAGGTTAAGTTGAACTTATTATTATCATCTTTATCAATCAAATTAGATTTTGGACCTTTTAAATTAATTAAAACTTGTTGTAAAGCATTCGGTACGTTTTTCGTTACTACTTTAAACATGTACATAATCTCTTCAACACTAGCGCCGTCTGAATTTTTATGTTCTGCATACCAATTCAAAAACACCAAAACTTCTTCATTTTGAGATTTTGGAGCTTTTAAACCATAATAACTTTTTAAAGCACTAATCTCGGCAAGCGCAAACTTCTGATCGACAAAGTTAACGCCTGTTTTAGCTGAGGATTTACCTTTAGAAGTTTTAGTTGCTTCTTTAGCTGAAGTTTGTTCGCTATTGCTTTTACTTGCCCCACCTTTTTTTATTTTTCGTTGTGTTGGGTTTGAAACGGACTTACCTGCTAGAATATCAGCAGCTTTATTCTTGCCTTTTTCTAATATTATAAAATTTGTTGCGTTAGTTGATTTAATATACTGGCTGGTTACAAGGCTCTTTATATTATTAGATAAGTTTGCAGTTCTATTTGCATCCTTCCTGTCAGTTTCTTCGTAAAGTTGGATTAAATTTTCCTTTGTAAATTCCTTTGACCCAAAGCCCGAACCATAAAAAGCATAAGTGAGTAGCCACTCAGTTTCAGATTTAGGCAGATCTCGCAATTTTACATCTTTTAAGATAGGATAATCTTGGTTGCCGACGGTTTCCGAATAGGCATTTGTCGTATCGTCTAATTCAATCAATCCTCTACTAACGCTTGAAACCCCTTTTGGCGACATAGTCGGGGCATTAGCCGTTATATTTACTGTAGATATTATGTGAGATAAAATATTTTCATTGAAGTTTTTGAATTCCTCTTTTACGACATCTTGGTTCCCTTCAACTTCAAATTCTAATGCGTGAAGTTTAAATTTCATTTTTAGCGTTTCCATGTATATTCTCTCAAATAAGGTTTGATAAGTTCTTATATGAGAGCAATTTACATGTTAATTGCCTTACTTGCAAATATAGGTTCTTCACAAAGAAATTTCGGGTCGGACATAAGGTAAATTCTGTATGTAAACTTGTTGATAGTAAATCTATTAACAGCTTATCATTTTTAAGTGTTGCTAATTGTTAAAAACAACAATCTTATAGGTTTAATACAAAATTTCTAATGGCAATGACAGGATACAGCTTTGATGACCTATGTTATTACACATATTAGATTGCTACACATAGCCTGATAAATTGTATCACAAAATTATATAACCTTACCTTTCTCGTTCACGAGACTGCTCACGACCTTTTTGTGAAACTTCCCGGATGCGTTCCAACTCGTATTGCCTTGCTCCACCAACCATGCCTTTAAATCGGTCATCTTCATCTTTAGCTGATAGAATTTGTTGCGCAACTTCGGGCATTTCTTTTTTCAGTTTGTACATCTGATTAAAGCCTTTGATGTATTCCGGCGATGGGTCTTGTTCTTCTTCCATTGTTAAAAGGTTTCGTAGGTAAAATCTTCAATAAAATCGCGGATGCTGTCGGCATCGTATAAGATGATTTTTTTCTCCGGCTGGCTATAACGGATTTTTCCCTCATCGCGGAATTTTTGCAATGTGGTCTTGCTGGTGATGCGTAGCATCTTCATAGCTTCCTCGCCGGAAACCCATTTGTCGCCTTGTGATGGTTTAGGTCTTTTGCTGTCGATGTAAGCTTCGAGCTTATCGATCATTGCAAAGAAAGCCCGGTCTTCAAAACAGATAACTTCCATACAAGCAAGGTAATAAGTTTTTTGATGAGAACAAAAGTGAAAAAGATTATAAAATAAAGGTCGTAATTCTTACCTTTGCGCTCCACGCACCGAAAGGCGCACCGTTAACAAAACCGTTAACAGGTTTGGATGCTGAAAAAAGCCTATTATGTTTCAATTCATAAAAAGCTGAATATCAGCAAGAAAAACAACCCGGCGGGGTAGCTCAGATGGTTAGAGCGTAGGATTCATAACCCTAAGGTCGGCAGTTCGATCCTGCTCCCCGCTACATTGATAATCAGGCTTTTAGGTGAAAACTTAAAAGCCTGATTTATTTTCATGTCACGTATGTGTCACGCTTTCCTAAACATTGTGACACGCCGGATTTTTTTGTGACAGGATTTTTCCTTACCTTGTTATCACCAACCTGTCACCCAATGGAAGTTATTTGTTTGCAAGATGAAGCCTTAAAGGCTTTGATTGATAAAGTTGTCGCCTACGTTAAAACCGAACATGGGATTAAAAAAGAAAAATGGCTTACACCCGAAGAAGCCATGAAAGCGTTAGGCATTACCAGCAAAACCACCTTACAGAAATATAAGGACGAAAAGCAATTTACGTGCGCTGAATTATCGCCGCGTAAATTTATGTATGATGCCGATTCCATCGAAGCATTTAAACAACGTAAATCCCGTGATACATTTTAATCATACAAGTATGGAAGAAGATTATATTACCTCTGAAACTGCATCCGCTTTTAATGCTGGATATATATTGCAAAAGCATGAGCCACAGTTACTGGACAAAATCTTGCAATCAACAGATAAGCAGAATGAATATATAAACGCATTATCAACAGGGAAAAAGCAACAGGAACGGGAAAAGATAGTTGAACAGCAGCAGGCAATCAAAACAAGGAGCCAACAAAAGAAACAAAAGCGATAAATCTGCTATTCGTTCGTTTATCAGTATGTTTGTAAATAATCAAATATTATGTTGAAGCCTTTAACTCAGTTCATTTGTGATCATTGCGGTCATATCATTGAAACTCCCGAAAAAGCGTATCTCGAGTGGGAGAACATTAATGATAAAGAGGGAAAGTCTCGCGCAACGAATTTTAAAATCGTTCACCATGATGCAGAAACTAACACTTTTTGTTCAGTAAGGCCAAGTACAGCTACTTTAAGTCTCGAGAAATTTACAGGTCCAGACGGCATAGGAGCATTGTTAAGTTTTTACGATCAGGGTGAATTTGTAGAACCGGTCTTTAGCGTGCCGAGGGCGTTAAATTTGAGGGAATTTACTGACATATTTAGACGCTTGACCATCCCTTTTTACGAAGAGGGTAGACAATATTTACAGTTTGCGTTTGATGATGGTTTCATAAGTTCAAATCAATACGGAATTTACAGGCCTGAAAAATTGCAAGCGTTTATCGAAAAATATAGCCCAGCCGTTCAATGACAATCAATAATTAATATGAGCATTTTTGATAAAGTGGTTAAAGAACCTTGTAATGATTGCAAAGCACTTGTTGGATGTGGTCGATACGATCGACCACATTGGAACTTGAAATTAACAGAATTTAAACCTGTAGATTCAATGTTCGGTGCTGTTGATGAAAGCTATTATAGTTGCAGAACTTGTGGAAAAGAGTGGTTGCATGAAACTGGAAATTATGGACAAGGATGGGTCGAGTAGTTTAATTTCAAGAAAAAAATAATAGTCAGACGATTTAATAAAAAGCGGGGCAATAAACCCCGCATTTTATTAAACAACTAAATTCAAATTATGCATGTGCCACGCATTAAAATCTTCATGGCCGCTATAAGTTTTATTCATCGGCTTATGTGTTAAATCTTCTTCCGTCTTGAAAAAAGCTGCCATCGCTTCCGTAGCTTTTTGACCTGATAGATCGTTATCAAACCATGTGGCCGCCATTCTATACCCATAACCTTTGATATAGGCCGTTGCGTAATTCAGACAGGCCAGCGAATTCAAAATGATTACATCATGTTCATGTGTTTTTTTGATGCTTATATAAGTCAGGTAATCCATCATGCCCTCAAATAGATGGATATCGTTGGATTTCGGTTTTGTGCCGCGTACAAACGTAATATACTTTTTGCGCACGCATCCTTTAAAGTACGGATTGCGTATCTCATATCCGTTTTCTTCGTTTCTCAAACCGAGGGCATAAAAACACTTTCCTGTTTTTTTATTTGAAACGTAGACCTGTTTCAAATGACGTTTTGCTAATGCCACGTCAATGCCTCGTTTTTCAAGGTACTGGACCAATGCCTGATGCTTGATTGCCGTTACCGATTTCAGGACAAGCGTTTTGTCCGTTTCGGTGCTGCCAGCAACATCATAAGGTACAAAGGCGATATGTGTGCTTGCGCCGATCATATTGCCCAGCCAGCGCAACGCATCCGCAACAGTATCATTCACACCGCTTTGGTTCAGATGAAACCGCACGAGGTCGATACCATCCCCATGTACGCCATCACCCCAATCGTGCCAACGGTTGGTTTTATAGCATACTTGGAAGCTTGCCGTTTTCTCTATCCGACGCGGGGATAAGTACCAAGCATCCTTGTCGGAATACTTAACAGGGTAACAGTTGATTTTTTCCAGAATTGAAGACAAGGGGATACACTTAGCTTGTTCAATGTTCATACGAAGCTCCAAATTAATAAAATAGAATATGGCTGATGTACAAAGGCGCTTAAGTTTCGCTTGGTTTGTTGAGCGATACATCAAGGAACCTGTCGAGTTCAGAACGGCGATATCGTACTGATCTCCCAATTTTCAGATAAGCGAGATTGTAACGCTTGGTGCAAGCCCATACGGCTAATGTGCCTGGTGTTACGCCGAGGTAACGTGCAGCTTCTTTTCGGGTGAGTATTGGGTCATGATTTTCTTTCGCTGTCATAAATGTCCTTTGGTTAAAGGTCAGTAATAGGATATAATACCTATCGAGCAGCGTTATATATTGAATATATTCCTATTAGTCAAGCGAAACAGTGTTACGTTAATCATAAACAATCATGATTAATTTTAAGGTATAATGAAGGGCATCAACTACACATGCGATTGTATTTGTTGCAATCTTATAAAACGATAATGGGGAAATAAGAATTCTGGCATTACCAGCATAAAATAAACTATGCCGCTTATTAAATATGCTCCACAATATTCGTATGTTTACTATTACAACCTAATTAACCTCACAGTTTAGAAATGACAATTGATTTTAGCGATGTAAATTCTGGCGCAAAATTCCACCGTGCCGACCTTCATATTCATTCTTTTGGTGAAGAAGGCTCTTTCGATGTTACAGATAATACTATGACTCCACAAAATATTGTGGATACTGCGATATCAAAAAATTTATCTATTATTTCTATCACCGATCATAATGAAATCGGTAATGTAAAGGTTGCATTGGCTCATGCTGAAGGAAAAAACATTCTCGTTATTCCTGGTATAGAAGTTAGTACAACCCAAGGCCATTTGTTGGTTTATTTTGAAGATTATCTTAGTTTAAAAAACTTCTATGGTAGGCTTAGTATTGCGCCTAATCGCGAAACTTGCTCACAAAGTATAGTTGATTGTTTGACCATCGCTCAACAGTTCGGCGGCATAGGTGTTTTAGCGCATATAGAATTAACCTCTGGCTTTGAAAGCGTAATAAATAGGTTCGGCCCCCAAATGGAAGCAGTTATCTGCCATCCAACCATCGTTGCGTTAGAAGTTTCTAATAAGGAGAATTCAATCAATTATACCGATGCCGATCTTAACGCGGATAGAAAACGATTAATTAATCTTCGAAGACAAACCTTATCCTTAAATAATGACTGGCAATTTCCAGTTTTAATGTCTTCAGATTCGCACATGTTGTCCAAATTGGGATTAAATGCCGAAGGTAACAAGAGGCTTACCAGAATTAAGATGGATAGCCTTTGTTTTCATGGTTTTAAAGTAGCGTTACAAAATTCGACATCCCGCATAATGTTGGAAGATTTAATTCCAGAAAGAACCCCCTGCTTTATCGGCGTTAAAATTGATGGAGGCTTATTAGACGGCTTGAAAGTGCATCTAAATAAAAATTTGACTTGTATCATCGGGGGGCGAGGTGCGGGAAAATCTACTTTGCTTGAGTGTGTTCGTACTGCGTCGGGTAATAGTTCAGGTTCGAATATTATAAATAGTGACGTTTGGCCGGATAAAATTTCTCTACTTTATGAGGATGAAGCAGGACAGTTAACTTATTTGTCGCGTGAGAAAAATGGGATAGTAACAAATACTCAAGATCCTATCAATGGAATAACTACTATAGATATTGAAACGTATGGCCAAGGAGAAACAGCAAATACAATTCAATATAGCGATGAAAATCCAACCACCTTGCTGAGTTTTTTGGAAAGCTTTATAGAGTTCGGTTCATTGAAAGATGAGCAAGATGAAGCAAGACAAAAACTTATAATTAATCAGGGTGAGATAGCAAAGTTAAGGGTTGAAGTCATTAATATTCCAGAAGTAGAAAAACAAAAAATTTACCATGAAGGAAAATTAGAACAGCTCAAAAAAGATAATGTTGGAGAATTAGTTGTCTATCAATCTGCTCTATTGCAGGAAAGGACGATTCGTACAAATATCATCACTGATCTTAAGAGGCTGATTGACCAATATAAAGGCATTTTGGATGACAGCTCAGTTTTTCAGTCCTTCGCGAAGTTAGAAGATAAAGATATAATCGTTGGCAAAGAAAACTTCACCAAAGTAAAAGAAATCGTAAATGAGTTTTCTGTTATTGTAAGCTCAAAATCCTCCGAGTTAAAAGGTTCGCTTAACGGAAAGATTGCTGAATTGAGAACGCAGTTAAATGATTGGGCCAGTAAGGAATCTGGTATATTAGCAAATATTGATGCGAAAAAGGCAGAATTGGCAGCTCAAGGAATTCCATTTGATATCGGCCAGATTAATCAAATAGCGTCAAGTGTTAATCATTTTCAAGAGAAATTAAAAACATTGTTATTAAAAAAGAATGACCTTGATGTGTTGCTGAAACAACGAAATGGATTAATTCAAGAACGAGCAGCCTTGCTAACAAAAATTTATAATCTACGACTCGCCTTCGGCATAAAAATAAAAGAAGATTTAAAAAATTCCGTAGATGGTTTTCTTGTAGACCTTAAGTTTCATGAAGGCAAATATTCTCCATTGTTTGAAGAAGCAATAAGATCACTTATGCAGTGGCGAACAGTACAAGTACCAAAAGCAAAGTTATTAAGTAGATTTATTTCACCTTGCGAATTCGCGAAAGCCGTTAAAAAAGGCAACTTAGATACCCTCAAAACGCTCACCAACAACGGAGCAAGGGTGTTTTCGGACAATGAAATTGAACAAATTCTGTCAACATCCAAGGCGAATTTTGCTTATGAAGAATTCGAAAGTACCATAGTTGAAGATTTGCCAGTGTTAACTGTGACAAAAATGGTTGACCAGCCTGATGGCAGTAAAAAACCAGTTTCCAGAAGTATTGCCCAATTATCTTTAGGACAACAACAATCAATTGTTTTAGCGATTTTGTTGCATTCTAATAGCAAGAAACCTTTATTGATAGATCAACCTGAAGATAATTTGGATAGCGAATTTATTGCTAAGCATATTGTGCAGAACTTGAAGAAAATCAAAGAAAAGCGACAAGTAATTATTGTTACCCATAACGCTAATATTGCCGTATTAGGTGATGCTGAACTGATTATACCTCTTAAAAGCACAAGCATTAAATCGCAAATAGTTGGCATGGGTTCTATAGATCGCGCCGAAACGAGAGCGATTTGTTGTGAGGTATTAGAAGGTGGCGCGCAAGCATTTAAAAAGCGGAAAGAAATTTATGGCTTAGATTGATAGCCCTTTCAAAGTCTAATCACTACAGCCCATTTTATAGGAATAATTATCCATCACCATTAATGTACATTAACATCAAAAACTAATTTCAACATTTATAAACTTCAAAAAAGAATTCTAACTCGTAGCGTAAGAAAAGGCTTGCAGAGCATGCGTTTTAGTGTATAATTTGATGATATACCCGCCGGGTATAAGTGAGGGTACCGGATAAAAATGACATTGAAAAATTCTATCAGTGTTAGGAATATAAAAAGTGGTTTCAAGAGTCTATTCTCTCCACCATTTTTAACAACATATATTCCTATCAGTCTAAAAAACCCGTATAAAAGCGGTGTTTTTTGGCACTTTACATTTAGGATTATATACCTATACTTATCCAAATTAACAACAAAAAAGGGTATAAAAAAGGGTATCAATGATACCCTGATAAATTCGATACCCTCATTTATTAAATATCTTATTGTAACTAAAGGAGGAATTCGTGTCACTTAACGACATGGCTTGCCGTTACGCCAAGCCTCAAACCAAACCTTATAAACTGTATGATATTGAAGGGCTTTATTTACGAATCATGCCTAATGGTAGCAAATATTGGCGCTACAACTTTAAATTTCATGGAAAATCGAAAACGTATGCAATAGGAGTATTTCCCAATGTTTCGTTAAAAGAGGCACGTAAAATTTGCGATGAAGCAAAAGAAAGCATCAAAGCTGGAATCGATCCAACGATATTAAAAACAAAAGCAAAGCAACTGGCCGCGTTTAATTCCGATCAAACCTTCGAGACAGTTGCAAGGGAATGGCATCAACACTATTACAAAACATGGAGTGAAAAACATGCTGATTATATTATCCGACGTTTAGAACTGCATGCGTTTCCGCACATAGGCCGTTATCCACTAAATCAGTTAACTCCACAGATCATCCTCACTTGTTTACAGCGCATTGAAAAAAACGCGCCGGAGATCGCAAGGCGAGTGTTACAAATGTGCAGTAAGGTTTTTCAGTACGCATCCTTAACGGGGAGGTTAGATAAGGATTTAACTTTCGGACTAAAAGGGGCATTTAAAAAATACAAGAAAGGCCATTATGCAGCGATTGACATTAGTGAGTTACCGGAACTGTTAGCCGCAATTAACAGCAATGAAGCCCGAGCCTACAAGCAAACAAATTTGGCTATAAAATTATTGCTTTACACATTTGTCAGAACAGGCGAATTGATAAACGCTAAGTGGTCCGAGATTAATTTTGCAAACGCTATGTGGACAATCCCAGCCGAACGAATGAAAATGGATTTGACACACTTAGTGCCGCTATCAAAGCAAGCTTTATCGGTGCTGTACGAACTTAAAGAATTGACAGGGCACCGCGAATATTTATTTCCCAGTATTCCCTACCCACGCAAACCAATGTCAGATTGCACCATTTTAAACGCCCTAAAACGTATGGGTTATAAAAACCGTATGACAGGCCACGGATTTAGAACTTTACCATTGGGCGTTGGTAAAGAGATTTTGAACTATCCGCATCATGTTATAGATAGACAATTATCACATGCTCCAAAGTCTAATAATGACCGTGCATACGATCGCGCTACATTTTTGCCTCAGCGAAAACAATTTATGCAGGAGTACGCTGATTATCTTGATAGCTTAATTGGAACAAAATCAAAGAAAGATCTTGCGATTACCTTAACGGAAGCACATAGCTATAATTTGGGTTTTCTATCGATGAGTTATAAAATAAATCAATAAACATTTGTATGCCTCTCTCATAATGAGATTATATCCTACAAGAATGTATTATTCCAATTGTTAACAAAGTCATCAATTGGAAGGCTGTTTATCTGCATCTTCAATTTTTAACTTCCTAATAAATTCTTCGACTGTACCTTTGTTCCAATCTTTAATAGCACCATAAGCAAAGTAAACAGTGAGAGCAAATGAACTAATACAAGCAAATAGAAATAGGCTTTTCCAAATAATAGGCTCGATCCCAAACCCCGTCTTAGTAAATTCCGCTGTCGCTAATGTTGCTAATAAAGTAATGAATATCCCTAATGGGGCGAGCCAATCAATTTTCCTTTTTATAACGTTATGATGTGCGATCAGTAGTAACTCAACTTTATCCATATTAGTTAATATGAACTCTTGTTTAATATTTTTGTAAATAATTGAGTGCTGGATTACATCGTTGTTAACATCAATATGAAGATTGCTATCCACCATTTCTACTGATTTAATAATCCTAAAACACCAAGAGCATGTTGGCTTGTAAAGCCACAATTATTGCATATCAACGCAATGGTTGGAATAGTTGGCCCACCAAGAACCATCCCACCTTTTAAATCGAAGTTTAGAATATTATTAAAGTATCCTTCAGCCAAACTAAAACCCTGATTGCTACACATAGGTCATCGCAAGTTTGGGGCTTTAGCCGTGATTTTTTGAATGATTTTCTGCTTTTCAGCTTCTGGAATTGAATTTGACATGATTTATAATTTAATATTGAGTTCTGGTACATAAATAATAAATATTGTCCTGCACCAAATATTATTTTGATTCTATGTTGGAGGCCATAGTAACAACAAGCTTTTAGTCCTAATATTAAATACCTCAAAGAAATTCGTAAGAAATTTTCAGTTCAGTTTTTTGGTAGTATTCAATGATTTATATAACGTAGAATGTCCTGCTTTTTGTTGGTTCAACTGTGGTGCATCTTTTTTTGATAGCACATTTAGTTAGCATTTAAACCAACTAATTTCAAGGCGGCAGATCGACAATAACATGAATCTTTTTGCCCGATGCTCGCCGCAATTTATCCGGCGTTACGTTACTGAAATTTAGTAGCGTTAAATATTAACTGCTCTTTTGATTTTTTTTTCTTATCAAAATAGTTAATCGCGTTACCGTTTTGGCCAATGGTAACATCACTGTATGCCGGGTTAATTCTGAAAATTTCCGCAATAAGAATTACATTGGTAAGATCACGTTTTTTGTAACATGGTAAAATTTTATAAAAATCATTATCGGATAAATTTGCTACTTCGTTCAATGTATATACATTATAATTTGCATTGATAAAATCGCCATGTGCAAATTCATGTGAGTTGTAAAAAACTGAAAATTCACTTTTGTTCAATTTACAACTCAACTCGGGAAATATATTCCAAGCTATTAAAACGGTTATCAATAAACACAATAAGAGTTTTTTCAATTTAAAAAGACCTTAATTCTACTTTTCGTGTAAGGTAAATGAGGCAGAACACCTACTTATAGGATTACCTGATAAATCATTTACAGTAAAGTAATATATGTAAGGCTGTGGGTAAACATTTCCTATTACCCTTACAAAATTCTCTAGTTGGATAAGTGAATTTAATAGGTCATACAACAACATTTAACCTGCATAATGAAGAGTAATAGTTATTGTTCACCAGGTTCACGAATTAATATCACACACTGTATAAATGTAGATTTATTAAAGAATGATACCGAATTAAACGGCTCATTTGTATCCGCGAATAATATATCCTTGTGTTCTCTAATTGTAGCAACAATAATTTCAGCCTTAGCTTCCTTCGTGTTAATAACATTTGGAACTAATTTATGGATTTGGCTTGTTGAAAGCCGATTTATAATGGCTAAAGACTTCGTTATATAATTCTCAGCGCTTAAATTTAAAAAATCATCTTTTAAAATAAGTTTTTCAAGTTCATCATGACTCACAGTTGCAGTGTTAGAAAATCTACAGCACACAATGAAAATTGCTAATGTTAAGATGATGATACTCTTAAAACGCTTCAATAAAATAACCTCTTAATTATCGATTCAGAACTATGCCTGTTGATGTTAATGTCTCCAAAATATTACCATGAATATCAAAAGTTTTAAAGATGTAAAGATCAACATATGGAATACTGGAGAATTTGCCGCCCAAAACCGTATTATATTCCCAGTATGCTAATTGATTACCAGTACCGGTTGATTTTCCGAATAGCATTGTTTGACCAGTGCTTACTGTAGTAACCGAAAGGGTTGAGGCTAAGTTAATTCCCGAAGAGTTATAAACATTAGCAAAGCCATAAAACATTACGGGATTACCAATGTAACCGAAGCTTGGTGATATAACAGCAGTCCCAGAATTATCCCTATTGATCAAAATTTGCGAATTATTTTGATCGAATACGTTTATAAGGGCATTTATATTAGCTCCAGGTACATTAGGTAATGATACTTTCTTGACACCAGGATCATAAGTTAAACTCGGTTTTGTGTTTGATAATGGCGTTCCTTCTTCAAGTAGAGACATTAGTTCCAATGAAATCATATTAGTGAAATAAACTCTCATTACCTGATTATAACCTTGATAGCCAATCGCTCCGTTTTTTAAAAACATGCCAGATAAATCATTGTTAATCGCGGATTCGCAAGCATCTATAAAAACTAATGAGTTTGGAAATTTGTCCGTTAAAGTATATTTGATGTATTCAGGTGATACACCAAAATAATGAACATTATTGATAAGATTAACAGATTCTCTTACCAGTAATCTTTCACCCAATTCAATTTCAGACAATTTTTTTTCATCATATATTTCACCTGTTGCAATGGTAGTAGAGGGAAATACACCTAAGAAATTATCTTGTGCGGTACCGTGGGTTTTAATATAAATTACGCCATATTTTTTTAAAAAGTCACCTCGAAATTTATCAAGCGTCGCTAAATTATCTGGAAATATATCTACTGAATATCCGGCATTAGCTAAAATAGTAGCTATTGCGTATAAATCTGATTTAAAAGAAGCTTCAAAAGGAGCGAGAATAACTGCCTTTTTGATTGTTGGTATAATTGCAGGATAATTGCGACCTCGCGATACTTCAGAAAATGTTTGTATTGGATTTACTGCAGGACTATTATTTATTTTTATGACAGGGTCTAAGCGGATGTCGTCTTGAGTTTTAATAATTAAGATGATATTTTTCCCATCAGTTTGTTGTACGATAATAGAAGAACCAGTTTGATTAGGAAAAGCATTTTTCACATTTTCAACTTTTTTTATTTGGTCAGCAATTTTTTGAGGATCAATAAGAATTTTATTTGTTATTAATTGATTAAAACTATCGTTAATGATTTTAGTGCCGTCTAATGTAATTCTATTTGTGATCTTTTCAGATGCAATAAGTTCATTATAAGTAGTTGGAGTATGAAGTGGTGTAATTTCAATTATTGTTTCTTGGCTTTGCTTTTTGCTGCAGCCGTTTAAAATTATTGCAATGCATATTGAACTTAAAATAATTATCTTATTCATAACTAATCAATTGTGTTTAAATATAAGGATTTTTATCAGCTCTATCATCCCATTCCGTCACTTCATAATAAGGCAATTTATCTACATAGGTCGGCGGCAGATTATTTATAAACATGAATATCCGCTTGCTTGATTCCCGCCTTAATTCGTCAGGTGTAACCAATGCCCGTTTATTTGTTTCCGGTTCATCACCATTGTTGCCTTTTTTAACTATTGTATGCGAAGTTTCGCCAATAGCTTTACTAATATAATCAGCAGAAAAATTATCGTTGATCGTAAAATATTGCCGTATGGTACAATTAGCAATAAACGTTTCCCAATTATCTTTATACAAATTCTTTAACTGGATAAGCGATTGCAGAATAGGCCACACCGTAACGTTATACCCGGCATAGGTGCTCAGTGCCGTTTCAATTTCCGGCAGATAGCCTAATGCTGCAAATTCATCGAGGAGGAAAGTTACACGGTTTTTCGGTTGCCTGATAACCGCACGCATCATGCTCGTAACGATCAAGCGTAAATATCGACCATGTGAACGGAGTTTGTCGGCAGGGATGATAACATACAGCGTTGTTTTGCCATCTGCCAGCGTTTCAGGCTTAAAACCACTTTTTAGCGATTGTTGCAACGCAGGAGATTTAAGAAAATCCGTTGCCTGTAATACATTGGCAATGATACCGCCGAAAGTATCATCGCCAGCAGATTGAAGCTTCAATATTTCATGGGCGGCATTTTTAACAATAATGCCGTTTACCGGAACATCACAAACACCCATATCTTGAATAAGCTTATCCCAATCATCCGAAACCAGCCTTACCCATTCCCACAATGTGGTAAGGGTCTGGTTGTCTTTCGGCTGTGACGTAACAAGGTGCAGTAATAGGCCACTTACAATTGTTCGGGCAGAATCCGTCCAAAATTTATCCCCGCTTCCAGCCTCAATCGGCACGATCATTTCGGCGATCACTTGCACATCATCCACCAAATGCGGGGAATCGAGTTTAAGAATATCGAGAGGATTGTAGGTTTGGGTTTCGCCTAAATCGGAACCAAATAAATCCCACGGATTTAGGATAATAACTTGTTGCCCGATAGAACGCTGATATTTTTGGGTGATATAAGTATTTTCCGCTTTTGGGTCAATGATTACCCAGCTTGTTTGCACTTTCCCAGCCCCTAATAAATTAGGAATTATAATATTGGTGCCTTTACCGCCGCGCGTTCCCGCCACAGTCAGGATATGGCCTTTGTCGTCAAACAAATGGCCGTTGCCGATATAGAAACCTGTATCGTTCCGTAATGTATAAAGTTCGTCATTATGAGCAAACCGAGCCGAGCCGAATTTATTGCCCTCTGCAATGGCACTATTAATTCTACGCTGCCATAGTTTGAAAATCCCAAATACAATGAGGGTAATGGTTGTGTTGATTACCAAATAACCAAGAATAAGTCCTTTGGTATAATTGCCAGCGGCAAACACCGGGATTGCAACAATAAACAGTGCCAGCATTAGCAACCAAAAGACAATTGCCCCTAAGATCATCGCCAATCGTGTGATAGGCCGCATCGGCCATAAATACGCCCTTACAGACCGGCCATCAAAAAAGCGCCTATATGCCCGAACATAACCTAATAACGATCCTGCCAGCGATATAGGCGTGAGCAGAACCCCAACGAGGAAAACGAAAACATTATTCCGTGCTTCGTAATTCGCCCTAAATTCTATAAGCGTATCAAATTCGGCTTTGGTAATGCCCAATCGGCTAAAGATATCATCATCGTCACTTTTATTGGCCGCTTGTTGATATGGATTGCGGTTTGGTATCGGCGGCACCGTGTTATTTTTTTCCGGTGGAATATCTGAGGCATCGTTTTTATCGTCTGTAGTATTCTTCGATGGCGCGTGGCTATATTTTGGCTCCTTTCGGGTCTTCCCGAAATGAATATAAAAAGGCTTTATATTCTCATCGTCTGGCTTTTTTTCGTCGCTCATAAATAATAAGGTTTAGGAATTGTGGCGCCGTAATATAGGGAAATAATATCTGCAAGTATTATTTTTTCTTTTACAGGCATAACTCTTTTTACCTTTAGATGCACCGCCATTGTTTGTAATGCATATATGCGATTTTTCCTGAAAAGTTCGCTCTGAATACGTATCTTGTAGTCGTGTTGCAAGATGTGGGTTGTAGCTACAAAAACCCTTACGGGTAATTTCCGCACAACCCAAACTTGCAAGGGGGGCGATGCATCCCCCCTTAACCCCCCTTACCAAAATTCAAGAGCAAAATGGCAAGACCTGAAAAACTGGATGATGATAAGCGTGAGCTTATGATACGCTTGCGCGTAACCTCATCCGAGAAATCACAAATTTGGCAAAATGCCAAAAACGCCGGGTCAACGCCGAGTGATTTTTTGCGTGGCTTGGCATTGAATGCCAAGCCGTCACGTACCGTGCCGACACCAGACCGTGAATTGTTGCTCAAAATTTTGGCAGAGTTAAACAAGAACGGCAGCAATCTTAACCAGATTGCCCGAGTGCATAACCGGATGCGTGAAGATGGCGAACCTATCAACATCTCCGAACATGCCATGAACAGCGCCATTTACGGTGTTGATACATTGGTAAAACACCTAATGGAAATTTTAGGAAAATGATCTTACGGGTAGATATTCGCGGCAATGGTGCGCAGCTATCAAATTATTTGATGGCTTTGGGCGACAATTCACAGGTTGAAATCTTGGAGATCGATGGCCGTGAAACGTCCGATCTTGATTACCTGTACCAAACTATTATCAGCATGGAACTTAATTCGGAATTGACCAAAACCGATAAGGCTTTTTTCCATGCGCAAATCAATCCCGCCTACGGCGAGGATAAGGCCATGACACGGGAGGATTGGTATCTGGCGGCTGATATTCTCGCAAAAGGTACGGGTTACGAGAACCAGCGCCGTGTCATCACCCTGCATACCAAAAAAGGCCGCACCCATGCGCATGTGGTTTGGGAACGCTATAATCATGAAACAGGTAAGATGATTGACAATAAGAACAGCAAATACAAAGCTGATGCCACGCGATCAATTATGGAGCAGGCTTTAGGTCACAAACAAACCCCATATCGAAACCCTCACCGCTTTGACCTTAAGCAGGCCGCCACCGAACTATGGAACAAAACCACCACAGGAGCAGAATTTATCAAAGAAGCTCGAAAGGCTGGCTACATGGTTGCTGCTGGAACCGGAAACCGCCCTTTTATGATTGTGGATGGCACTGGACGTGCCTTTGACCTTGTGCGGCAACTGGACGGGGTTAGGACGAAAGAAGTCCGCGCCCGTTTGCGCCATGAGCCCTTGATAACAGATAAGCAGGCCATTGAATTAATGCGCGAACAAAGCAGCAAATCCGGCAAAACAGAACAGCAGAAGCAGGAACAAAAACCATCTGCCACGAATATCGCCAAAGATTTTGCCGATAACCGTTCAGATGGAACCAAGGAAGATGCGCAGGTTACCAACCAGCGCAAATTTGACCAAGTGTTTGAAGAATTTAAAGCAGCAAGTAAAGAAGCTACCAAACCAGCCGAACCCGATAAAACCGAACAGGAACGCAAACAGGAAGCAGCACAACAATTTGCTGAAAACAAATCAAAGACCGTTAACCAGCCAACGCCACAGGAACTGGAACGGCAAAAAATCGTTGCCGAACAGGAGCGGATTAAGCAACGCAGTTTACAACGTAAACGCCATCGATAATTTAATAAATTCCCTATCTTGGAAGTAATAATTACTTCTAATGGATTTAACCGAACTATTTGCCAAGCAACAACAAGAAATCGAAGATTTTAAAAAATTGCGTGATGCAACATGGTCTAATTTAAAAAAGGAACATGAAACATTAACCGCAGCGTTTGGCGGCAGGGCAAACATGCCGGAAGAATACCGCAAACGCATTGATGGACAGGTAGCGGATTTTAGCAAAGAGTGGTCAATGCAAGGCGGCACGCGCCATAATGATATTGTTGAACAACATGCTAAACAGCGCGAGGCCATTACAGGGAAGAAAAGCGAAACGCCAGCTCAGGCCAAACAGCAGGAAAAAGATATGATTTCCGAAAAACAAAAAGACCTACAAAAAATAATTGCCATGCAGCAAGCAATCCGTATTAAAAATGAGCAAAAAAAGCGGAAGAGGTAATTATATAAGTAAGGTTGGCTGCCTAAGAGAAGATTTGGTAACTATCTCGCTTTCTCTATCGCCGCTTTTAATTTGTCAGGATTGACTGGCTTAGTTACTATATCAATTTCACCTAAATTTAATCCCTCGAAATCACTGATAAAATGCGCAGTCACGAAAATTACCGCGATATGTGACGGCAAACGGTTCTTTACATCAATGCCGGACAGCTTATTCATATCCATATCTGAAAGAACGAGATCAACATTGCCTAAATGTTCAATTTCTCTTAATGCATTTACCGGATTGGTATTGGTGCCAACTAATTTGACGTTAGGCATTTCACTAATGTAAAATTCCAGCATATCAATATTATGTTGTTCGTCATCTATGATATAGCAATTCATATTTTACTGATTTAAGAAAGACCAGGCACATTGCTTGGTCTTTCTGTTATATTAATTAACGGGGAAACCAATTACGGCAATATACAAAATGTTGCCGTCTTAATAATGCGGCCATTCTGGCCCTAACACCGAAACGGCCATATTTACAGGAATATAAGCCGCCTTGATTGCTGTTAGCGTCGGTGTGGTTGATGGTTTCGTTGTGAAGATCACTTCTAAACTCCCATCATAAAATCCGTCAGAGCTTAGGAATAACCGCATTTGATTACAGCCGAATATTTTAGGGTCAAGTCCTGCAACCCTCAAAAACACCTTGCTTGTACTATCCGCAGGGTCAACAACCTGATTTAAGCCGCCTGTTTTGATATTACCGAATATCGCCGCATAGCTATAATCATCAAGCTTGGACACCGTAGCGTTGTTGGCGTTCACCCATTCAATTTTTAGATTTTTCGTTGCACCCAAACTCCCGCTATTATTGAATAACGCCCTGAAATAGAGGCTGCGTAAATCAGGATTTAATGGTTTGCTATTCGCAACGTCCCAAACTGATTGCCCCAGTGATATAATTTGGTCTTGGGTAATATAGGGATTGGCGGATTGCGGTGCTGCAATTTCTACATCCGTTATATTTATGTTCCCCGTAAAAAGCCCTTTGATAAACGTAGCCCCATAACGCGAATTGGTTGCACCGCTTGGCCGTGTAAATGTTAAATAGGTTAAATTATTCTGATAGCCTGCCCATCCGGGATATTTGGCCCAAACGAGTTTATACATCACTAAATTTAATTGGTTATAGCCTGTTTTAGCTTTATCAAAACCTTTCAGTTTAATTACGGCCGCACTGGCGCCAGTGGTATCAGTTGGGACAGTGCCGTTATCAATAACCTTGTCGGCATAACTTAAAACACCGTCAGGGCCGTTGGTCAGACCATCCGGCACCGAACCGAAACTTGTATTCGGCATTTCCATCGTATAGCCGGTGCCAGCCTTTAATACGACACGGTTCCCGCCGCCGAACAAGTCAGCAACGGTAATTTTGAAATTGGCATCAACGCCAAGCATGATACGGCTTATGGCGATTGTTTTAACAACATAGCCATTTGTATTGCCTGTGCCGCCTGTAGACCCAGTGCTTCCTGTACTGCCAGTACTACCAGTTACCCCCGTGTTGTTAGCTGGCGCAGGGTCGTTTGATTTACCGCCACCGCAGGCAGCAAATAGAATGCTTATAGCGATTATTAAATAAGATACTTTTCTTTTCATGGTTAATTGAATTAATAGAAATCAGGGCCGCCCGCTTTGCGGATTGCGACACATAAGCGTTGTGAAAATTCAGGTGCTTTACCGTGACCACCCGAAATAGTAATCCGGTGAATAGGCTTTTTGAAATCATCCATTGATATCTCGACCATTCCAATCGTGGAGCGTATGCCGCCGCCGGGCTGGGTTACAGTGTTGATACCTGTAACCTTTTTGACATCATAAACTTTACCTTTAATGGTAATGGTGCCTGGCTTAAAATCAACACGAACGCCAGCTTGTTGAAAATAATCATCGTTTGCAGTTACTATATTGCTTGTGAACATCCTGATAAAACGATAAACAGCAAAAACGATAACAAGTAGAAATAGGATTGTAAGAAGAAAATTCATGGTTGTAGGATTTAAATTTATAATGAGTTATTGGTTACTAATTATCAGTCAATGCCGAACGCAAACACATCGACGGTTGTAGAATTGGCAACAGGTTTACCCGAAAAGAAATATTCGCCCGCCGCAAGCTTGTTGGTGAATACGAACTTATAAAGGCCGTTGCCAAGTTGCACGGTATTGAACGGGATGGTATTTTTAGGCGCTTTAACACCGCTGAAAACACTCATGGACATGGCGATTGCGCTTCGTTTCTGGCCGTCAACTTTCAACTTATAGAGCACCAGTTCTGGTAACGGGTTGTTACCCGTATTGATAACGAAGGAAACGGAATCCGCACCGTTGAGGCGGATAGGGGATTTTGCGCCATCTATATCGTAGAATACTTCCGCACCGCCGTAACCGAAGGCTTTGTTTTTCGTGCGCATGCCCGAAGAGGCCTTTTCGATAGGTTTATAAGCATTACCCGCATTGTCAAAGTAATAAGGGTAATTCAGTATTTGTAGGGATAGGCTTGCTTTCCGGCCTTGTGGCATTTTGGTTGTTTGCATAGCGGCGACCGCGGGGGGAGCGCCGTTTAATTTTGACATCATTGCATTGATGACAGCGCTATTTACCCCTGCCTTTTTTAATTCAATCAGTTTGACGGTTGATAAATCAAAATTGGATTGCGAACTCGCGATCTTTGAAAGGATAACATCGTCACCCAATCCCGCTTTGCTCAATTCGATGATAGAAGCATCGGTTAGCGTTTCTGAACTGGCGGCATTTTTTTTGACGGTTTTTTGTTGCGCATGGCAAGGCAGGCTTATGATACAAGCCGCCGCAAGTAATAAAATTCTTAGTTTCATATGGGGCTGATTTTATAATTCAAATCTATTAAATAAGATTTTAATTTAGGCACGCATGCCTAAATTTTATTTGTGTAGGTGCGTCACATTTGCTTATGGCTTTGTCATGGGAAAATGATGGTATAATATTATTCGGGCAGAATGTCCGTGCGTACAGGAAAGCAAAAAAGCTTTCGATGCAAGCTCTCGCGCATTTAGCTGAAATAGAGCTATCTCAAATTTCAAGAATAGAAACAGGGAAGATTAACCCCAAGCTTTCAACCATTTTGATAATTGCCAAAGCTTTGGATATTTCCCCAAATGAATTATTCACAAAGGGGTAAGTTTTTGTACATTTATCCTTGTGTTTTAAGCTATCAAAGATTTTTAACCATTACATTGTCGTACATGGAAACTATTAAGTTAGATCCACTCAAAGCAGAAATAAAAACACTCGTACTGGGTGGAAAGAAGCTAACTAAATCTATATTTAGACAAATAGAATTTAGGGATTGCGTTGATGAGAGAATGAATTTCACAGGCGATAAATGTTTCGGTTACGTCAAAGATGGCGAGCATCGTTTCGTTTTATGGTTGTATAATGGCAATTTAAGAAAAATGGGGCTTTCGCCATACATGCGTCTAAAAGAATTAGAATATGATAGCACCACACTAGATATTGAGCTGTTTGTGTTTAAATGCAAACTTGGATACTATGCGACCGAAGAAAGAGGTGGCTATACTATTGAATTTAAAGAAGGTGAAAGACAAAAATATAATGAATTGGTAGTTAAGGTTAAGAAATTAATTTCCGAAGTGATGGAAAACCAAATATTCTTATAATTTCAACGGCTATAATCATATTTATACTGAACAAATTGTTAGCCAGCAAAAGAAAAAATATTAATTACCTTTTGTAATCATATTTCATCATGTCAAATTCCAAAGAAAACCGCATTTGTGGTAGTGTGAATGTTTACGAAATAAAACCATTAAAGGGGCCTGATCGATTATTGCGTATGCATGTGTTAATAGAAAAGGCTTGGATGATGAAAGATAATATCAATATGCTTGCAGAATTATCAAAAGCATTAATCTATACCTATCATGGGATTGCTATTGATTTTCCAACGACTGCGCTTTTAGAAGCATTACCCACAAATGAACGTTATCGTCATATGAGATACGGGGAACAAATAAATGGCATATTGGGAATAGAAATTTTATTTATGCGTAACAGCGATAGTGTTTTCACTATGCGTTATTACACGGAACACATAGAATTTGAACGAAATTTAGGCGATGTAGATAATTATATAAGCCGCAATAAAATAGATATGAGTGAATACGAACCTAAATTTACGCTTAAAGATATGAGGGAAGGTATTTCAGTTGAGCCAGTTTCTATTAAAATAAATTATACAAAACCTTCCAATAAAGTAAAATAATTCCTCATCAACTACAATCATCCACTGCTTCGATTGAGCTAATTTATTATCATTGAGGCTTCATTCAATTTTATCCTGATATAATCAAAGAGCCGCGAAGACTGCGTTGGCATCTATTGTGTTGACCGTTCTTTGCTGTGCAGCCGATGCCGCGTAAGTTTTTGGGATATATAATATCTTATAAGTTGTAAAAGTAGCAATTGCGGCATGGGTTCCACCATACGTACGACATGCGCAAATAATATCATCACATTTGGCAG
The DNA here is from genome assembly GCF_000166195.2 of Mucilaginibacter paludis DSM 18603. Classification (NCBI taxonomy): domain Bacteria; kingdom Pseudomonadati; phylum Bacteroidota; class Sphingobacteriia; order Sphingobacteriales; family Sphingobacteriaceae; genus Mucilaginibacter; species Mucilaginibacter paludis. Next base: position 6,708,136 of record NZ_CM001403.1, on the reverse strand, counting down.
CCACTAATGTATCTAAACGATCATGCACTAAATCGTAGCTGTCCCCAGCACTTGTGATACCGAGTTTGAGTTTTCCTTTCGTGTAAATTTCCAGAAAGTCTTTCCCGTATACTTTTCTGCTGCCCGCCAGTAAAGTATATCCATTTGTGGCTAAAATTGACGGTAACATACCAATTGTTGTTGACTTGCCAGACTCGGCCCGTCCTTTTAAAGCGATTATTTTGCCCATTGTGATTTATGATTGAATGATAAATATATGATTTATGTATTCGAATGGGAAAATAAGTTATAAATAAAGTATATCAATATCGGAATAAAAGATTACATACGATGACTATTGCAAGCCACCGTATATAATAGGCCTATAAAATTTTAGGATTGTCTTAGGTGTCACTTGCGACTTTCTTTTTCACTTTATCTAATACCGTGGCAAGTGCCTTATCTGTTTCCTTATTGATAAAGTTACCCATATATTCCATCGTCGTCGTTATTTTAGAATGCCTAAATATTTTTTGAAGCATCACAAGCGGAATGTTTTCGCCCGCAAGGTTGCCAAATGTGTGGCGGGCAATGTGCAACGTCAGGCGGTGGACAATTTTGGCCGTAGGGGCGACGTTTTTTCGCAACCATTTATCCACCCGTACCACGCTGTCATTGATAATCTTCTCAACTAAAAACTCGTCGTTGAGGTTTTTTATCTGCTTAAGTTCAGGAAAGATAAAATCATGCGCATTGCGGCGGTCATGTTCATATTGTTTCAGGATGGTAAACACGTGCGGGTCAACCTCAATCGTTCCGGCGACATTGTTTTTCCCCATGGTATAATACAAGCGGTTTTCCCTGAAATCCGACCACTTCAACCGGAAGATATCCGAGGCACGCATCCCACCAAAATAGAAGGATATCAACCATAAGTTGCGGGCATGGTTATGGTTAGGATTGGTAAATTCCGCATCTATGATGCGTTGCACATCTTCTGCATCCAGCCCGATTTTGGCGGCTTTGGGTATTTTGATGGAAAGGCCGTTTTTACCGAACGGATAATATTTCTTTTCAGTGGCACCGTTTTCTATGGCTTTGCTGAATACCGAGCGAATAATAACAATGTGGTTTACGACTGTCCTTTCACCTATAGGGCGCTTTTCCTTGCCAACGGTGCGGGTGGAACGTAACCACACTTTATAGCGTTCCAATAGTGCAACGGTTATATCATTGAACGCGATATCATTGCCATTCAAAAACTCTTTGAAACGTGCGATGCGGGGAGTGTTAGCGTTATATTCATTAAAGTTGCCTGTCGCTTTCAGGTCATTCATAAAGGCTTCGGCTTGGACGAAGAAACTGCCGCCAGTTTTCGGCTTTATTTTCTTCATAAGCGTTCGTGATGAAATCTGTTCATCTACCGTTGAAGCATCTATCGCCGTGTTGTTGGCCTCGGCCAGCTTTTTCAGCAGGTAATTATTCAGTTTTGTTGCATTGGGGTGTGATTTTTTAACCTTGCGTTTTTGCGCATCCCAATGCTCATGCAACAGGTTTACGCCGATATGCGAGATTGAGGGTTTGCCGTCTTTCAGAACCTTTAAAACAAGCGGAGAAGTACCATCTGCAAGCAATGTTTTGCGAAGATAAAATTTGATTGTTGCCATATCCGTGTCACGTATGTGTCACGCAATTTACGAATTTTCTTGGATTTTATTGTTATATATTGGAGAAAAAAGTGCATTTTTAGGCCATTAAAGCACATTTTATATCAAGATATATTAGTATCCTTAGGATTCATAACCCTAAGGTCGGCAGTTCGATCCTGCTCCCCGCTACTGAAAATCAGCCTGTTACGATAAAAAGTAACAGGCTTTTTTATTTTGGTACAACATAGGTACAACATTTTTGGGAACAGCATTTATTCTTTTTTTTAACAAAAAAAGTGACTGTGAAAGCGGCTTTGCCGCACAGAAAAAATATCCCCTCCCCCATTCACCATTTCGCGCCTGGTATTTACAGAGCCGCAGTCATCAAACTTTAGCCTACAAAATAAGTTTCTAAAGGCCATTACGACGACATTAGTTAATTTTAATAAAGACAAAAATGGCTTCAACTTCAAGAAAGAACAGGAGCTGCAACATGCTTCTGAGCTCCCGGTGTTGTCATAACTTTTGGGGTTGGCGTCCTGCGTAAAGAAGATGGTGGCGGCCGGAATACCAGCTATGCGCTCAAAACCATCTAAATAAAAAACCGCTGCATAACCTGCGGCGGTTTTATCGAACAACAATTAAGGGGAAAAGGGCTCAATGCAGCCGTTAATTTTTGGCAGAGAAATGAGCAATTTGTCAACGTCAATTACTTCATCCTGAGCCATATAAAAACTGTAAGCCATTCTTTTGATTAGCGTGAAACAACCGGAACCGGGCACCCGGGATTTGGTGTTGCAGAGATACGCGGCTGGTGAAGTCGCCCAAGCTCCCCCATCTCCGCTTCTTGCGCAACATAAATACCCGGCTTGAATACGCCACATCCAGGCGCTTGGGTGAAAAGTGGTTTTTCCTCACCTAATTGCGCATTATCGTAATCACCTCGCCAAGGTTCGGCCGGGAAATGTTTTGCCATAAAAACATCAGTGTAATGGGTAGCGTCTTGTTCCCGGGCAGGACATCTATCCATAGCCATGACATAATGTTCCGCCCGCAATTTTTCATAAAATTGTGGATCTGTAAGTAGAGGATAGGTAAATGAACCTTTAGGTACTTTGGCCAAATCTGCCAGTTTCGTTAACAACTGTTGAGAATCATTTTGAAACTCTTTGTCAACAATGTCTCGTGCCTGATCACGCGATAATGTCGAATCATTGTGCATTAAACTGTCCACATGCTCTAGATAATATGTATAGGCTGCTTTCGTTACTGATTTGCGTTGATCGGGTGTGAGATGATCGGAAACCAGCATTTTATGTTGATCTATGTAAGCGAGAACAGCTTTACTAACGTTGAAATCAGCAAGGTGAAACATCTCATGCACTATCACGCCAGTAAGAGATAAATGTTGCGGGCCCTGTGGGGTATTCACAGTGACTTTTTTGATTTGATCAAGGTTTAAAAGAAGATTATTTGCGTCAAACATCGGCGCAGCCGAAGACCCAAATAATTTACTCGTATCGGGCTCAATGGTAATCGGCCCTTTACAATTAGCATATATCATTTCGATTAGTTCTTCGCCGTCCTTGCCAGTGGCGGCAATATCGTTCAACGCTTTTTCGACCAGTCCTTTATTTTCTTTAAACCTATCAGAAACTCTAATGTAGTTTTTCCAGTTAAAGGAAGAATCGGCCATATTGCTCTCCGGTTTATTAATAATGTAGCATAATGGAAGAACATTAATTTTTTATTAATGAAGCTCGTTCCAACATCTAACATAAAGCAGATTTTTATATGACTGAAAGGTTCGACCTTTAAATGATTTCATCATTTGGCGATCAACCTGTTACATATAGAGATGCCGATTGGCCTCAAAAGATGCGCGATAATTTGGTGTTTAATTGGGGATACTGCTGGAAAACCGCCCACCGTCTTTAAGCCATATGTTTATTTTGGAGACTGCACGCGAGACTAGCAGCTTCGCGCCATAAAAACGGCAATTCCTTCAATCTCGTTAAAAGATTTCATTATCTCCGCAAAAAAAACGGAGATAATGGATTCTCTTTAGGGCCTGAAAGGCATAGGCCCAAAATTGCAGGGTCAATTTTTCACTGCATACTCGAAATAATCTAGGTTGATAGCGAACAATGCCCACATTTTGCCATTCCATTGCTTAACATCTGTGTGAAATTGATCGGTGATTGCCTGCTCTAATTTATTGTAAGATTCTTTATCAATCGATTCAGTCAGCGTTAGCATCAAGGCAGCCGTTAAACCAAACGCATTAAAAGGCTTCACCACATCGCCATCATCGGGCGCGATTAGATCATTAAAATAAAACCCGCCCACCCCTCTTATCAACCGAACGGACGTATGGATATCACGATTGAACACGTGATCCTTGCTGATAAAAGTAACATCGACATAATCATCATGCACATCATAGGTGCCGCTTTCGTAGTCATTGGAGACATGCGCGGCCTGACATAAATCCTTCACCCCTTTGGAATAAAAAAAATCCTGCATTTTCTGCGCAGAGGCTTTTGGGGATGTGGTAAAAAACCCGGCAACAATAAGCAGGGTAAGAGCAAAAGGCTTCGCTTTTAGACGGTTCAAAACAATGGGTAATGCTGCCTGATTTCGATTTTTTGTTTTCATATTTTTTTATTTATCTGTGTCATTACTTTGTGAACCGTGCCCACGTGCCATTATTCCGATTGCTGCCGTTAGGTCGGAATCTTCAGCCGGTTCAGTTCGTCGGTGATCGCGCGCACCGTTTCAAAACCATTTTTCAATAAACCGCGGATCGTCGGCAGCATCGCCAATGCGAAGCGACAGCGATGGCGTCGATCACTTTTGGAATCTTATCCGGTATTTGACTGAATGACGTCAGAGGCGGTAAAAAACCAAGCAGAGATACCAGCATTCCAATTATTATAGGCAATTCAACGACATTCGAATCATTGATAAAACGATGTAATGTTAGCAAACTGCCCATTGATAAAAAAAGGTACTTTTACGGTATTTTTTGAGATTATATATTTTGATTAATGCAGAACCGGCAGAAAACTCACTAACCTGTAGCATGCAAAAAGCTTCAAAGGCCGTTACGACGATATTAGTTACTTCCAATAAAGACAAAAAGTAGCTTCATGACACGACCTTTTTATGTTTACCTTATGTGTCGATCATAACATCCTTTTTACAGAACTGCCTGAATGCATAAGAACTTGATTGAAGCCAGTTCATTTTACCGGCATTTTGCATGCAAAAAAAATCCTTTCGCGGTGACCGGAAAGGATTGGGAGAAATCAATAAGGGGAAGGGATATTGTAATACGCAGTAATTAATGGTTCACATAAACCCATTTACCATCAGGGCCGATATAGAATGACACAAAGCCGCCCTGATGCTGCAACTGATTCTGGTGGCTTGCGTTCTGATCGTTGTGCGGAATTTGCTTTTTTTGAAGGTGATTTTTTAGCCATGTGTAAGCATCCACCCCAGCAGCGCCTGCGGCTGCGTTGCGCATAAATATTAGCACTTCTTCGCCATGTTTGGCAGCGACTGTAATGAATCGTTTCATAATGATAAATTTAAATTGTGAATGAATAAATACGGTTGTTATTGGATAATTCTGAATTAGCTTCCGGCGGAAAGATTCTTTTGAGTTGCCTGGATTACGGCATTTGCAAACGCTTTCACGCCGCCATGCTCCCGGTAATAATCGGGGAGTAATTGCTCCAACACATCGTAGCGAGCACGTTGCGCTGCCATTCCAAGAAATCTTAACGTTGAGGGGGATTCTTTTTTCATAATGGTCAAATCTTCAGGCTCCCATCTTTTATAAGACTTAACCCATACCGTACGCTGACCATCCGTGTGATAATCCTGATCTTCGCAGTAGTAGGCTTCTTTAATTGAGTTTATGGCCGCTTGAATTTTGGGATTCTGCTGCGCCGATACCGTTCGGGCCGATAGCATCGTTATGACGAGTAAAAATGCCCGGGTAAGGATAAAAGACTTCGCTTTTAGACGGCTCAAAACATTAGGTAACGGTGCCTGATTTCGGTTTTTTGTTTTCATATTTTTTTATTTATCTGTGTCATTACTTTGTGGACCGTGCCTACGTGCCATTTGCTGCCGTTATTCCGATAGGTCGGAATCTTCAGCCGGTTCAGCTCGTCGGTGATCGCGCGCACCGTTTCAAAACCATCTTTCAACAAACCGGTGATCGTTGGTAGCATCGCCAATGCGAAACGATGCGACAGCTCACGGTTTTCCTTTGATAAAACATAGCGCCCATAGGTTCCAAGCTCGACGCCTTTGGCCTTCGCGGCCTGCAATGCGAGTGACGTACGTTTGCTAATCTGGTCGCGCTCGTGCTCGGCAACAGCCGCCATGATATGCATGACGAATTTCTCGCCGGTCGGCACATCAATCGCCTTAAAATCGATGCCCGCTTCAAGCAGACCAGTAACAAAATTTAGATTCCGGCTCATCCGGTCGAGTTTTGCCACCATCAACGTCGCTTGCCTACGCTTGCATTGAAGCAGCGCGCTTTTTAAGACAGGCCGGTGGTTATTCTTACCGGATTCTATTTCGATATATTCCTTTTCCAGGGAATAATCATTGTTCGTCGCGAAATCCCTTACCGCCTTGACCTGCGCTTCTATCCCTAAGCCGCTTTCCGCCTGCCGCCCGGTTGACACTCGGTAATACGCGATTGCCTTTTTCATATTTCTTGTTTTTCGCAAAGGTTAAAAACACCACTGCGCCAGACAATCCGTTATGAAGTAAACCAACGTTTACCTTTGAACAGAGCTATCGTCCAATTCAGTAATATTGAGAAAATCACTATCGTGGAAGTTGATGTTTATCAACGAATTATAGCTTTAAGGAAAAAATAAAAACGTCCGCTTGTGGTTGGGTTTTGTTCGGAAGCATACGTTGGTTTACACATGAACAAATTTTTTATGAAATATTTTCGCTTCGTTTCAAACGCAGGCTTTGAGCATTTGATTCTCTGCTTAACCCATCTGCTTTGATGTCGGTTTCGGCTTCTGACCAACTAACGGTGAAGCCACATCGTTCATGGTGAGTTTATCGTTCGCCGATTTGGGGTTCTCATCAAAATCCGCCATTGATACGCTATTATTTATAGATGTATTCTTATCTATCCCCGCCAAATCCCTATCCACCGCCTGATGCCGATCATCACTTTTCTTCTTCGCATCCTCGAACAGCGGCTTCGCTTCCGGGTGCTTCGCCATCTGCGGCTCCGCCTGTAACAGCATCGCGTCATCAACGGCATCGAGTTCTTTCTGTTTGGCGATGTCACGCGGGTGCGTTTTCAGATATTCCATCAATTCTTTGTGTTTGTTCCAAAGCCCATCATTCAAGTTGATGCCAGCTTTCCGCATCTTCTCGAAATCGTCGTCGATATCTTTGTTGTCCGCTTCAATCTGCTGCCACAGCTGCGCTTCTTTTTGCTGCGCGCTCATCCCCTTATCGCCAGCGCCATTTACCGCGGCGGCGGCTTCCGACAACGCCGCCGTGAGCGCCGCGCGCGAAAGCTTACCATTTCCCAAAGCACCCCGCAGTTTGGTGAGAGCCGCCGATAGTTTGAGCGCGGCGCTGTCATCCAGGTTGCCGCCGTCGAGTAATTGCTGGATATTTTCGACAACCGTTTCAGCCTGCTGCTTTAAATCCTCCACGTCATTTTTACCGGAAGAGGTTGTGTCAAACGACACCTGTTTGAGATTTTCCAACGCGCCGGAGGCTAATACAGCCGATCTGGCTTCGTCCGTTAATGCATCATGATCGCCCGCGTTGCTCATCACCTAACCTTTAGCCCCTTTTCTTTGAAGTATAACCGACAATCGTTAACAATTGATAAATTACCATCCATTTATTTTAATACGGCATATAAATTATTATTTTTAAAGGATATTTAACCTTACCAACTCTCAATCCAATGGAAGTCATCTGCTTACACGACGAGGCGTTTTACTCCCTCATCGAGCGCGTTGTCGAGCGCATCAAGGAAAAACAGAACAATATGTCTGTCAAATGGATCAGCGGCGAGGAAACGATGAAAATACTGCGCATCACCAGCAAGACCACCCTGCAAAAGCTCCGCGACGAGGGCAAAATCCGGTTCTCGCAGCCGGAGAAAAAAATCATCCTTTATGATATCGACTCGATCAATGCGTATTTAAATAAACACAGCTATTAAAAATTACCCGTTATGGACGAACAGGAACAAAAATATATTGATGGGTTTAATAGCGGCTATTTGCTGGCGAAACATGAGCCCACACTGGCCGCGCAAATTACCAGCAGCCCTAATGAGCACAACCCTTTTTTCAGCGGACTGGTAAGCGGCAAGGCCGAATATGAAAGAGAAGTGCGTGAATGGGCCAAAGGCTTTTCGCGCGGTGGCCCGGTTCAGGATGACAGGGATAAAAACCGGGATCGGTAACAGCATCGCGGAGGAAATGCGGAGAATCGACTATTTAATCTCCGCACATTATGCGGAGATAAGCAAGATACACGCAAAAAGCGAGTTCTCAAGCATACCTTCTGTCACTTTGCTGTAGGGAAAAGATGGTAGGGAAAAGCCACAATAGCGCCGACAGCGCTAAAAAAGAAACGGAATAATTGTTCTGATGGCCATTGAAAACCACAATTTTAAGTTGTAAGCCCGCCGCCCTTAGTAGCCTATGGAGTGGTATAACATTGCAGATCATCAAAAATTATCATCAACAAATAACACAAAAAGGCGTCTTAGTGATCGAGCGCATCAACCTCGTTTCTATTACTGAAAAAATTTGCTGCGATGAAAAATGCCGATACCCGCAGCTTGCTTTACGGATACTTATCCATGTCATGGCGGGGATGGATACCGAAGGGAAAATATACATCAGCGCAAGGCGACTTGCGCATGTCCTGGGTGCCCACTACGATACCGTTACAAAATGCATTAAGTACCTGCGTGAAATCGAAGTCCTTCAAAAAGAAGTTTGCTAATATCCGAATGCTACTTTGTGGTACGGAACGACATTCACCGCATAGCTTCGATAACAAATTGCATCCGACACAATCCAGTAAAGAACACCCAAAGCCATGCTATGCGCGAGTATAAACATGAGTAGATGTAGCGTAGGCCGGCATGCTTTCAGCCACCATTAAAGGTTAGAAAGAATTGTCCGGCTTCAACCCGTGGAGCCATCCGCCAATCCAGCACAGCCTACAACAATCTACGTAATCCAGGCTGACACAGGCCCACAAAGCGATTAGCCATCCCACCAGATATCCATTAATCTGTTTACATCCGCAACGGAAGTGAGTAGATTTATGAGTAGAATTATTTGCGGGAATCTATTTTATGGCACTCACAGAACTTGCGATTAAAAGCTTCAAGCCGAAGGCCAAGCTCTACCGTGTGGCCGATAGCAGCGGGCTATGTTTAGAAATTGCTCCGTCAGGCAGCAAATTATGGCGCTGGCGTTATTATTTTAACGGCAAGGCGCAGATGTTCGCACTCGGCAAATACCCTGCAATCTCCCTCTCAGAAGTCAGAAAAAAACGTGATGCCGCCCGCGAATTATTAAATGCAGGAAAACATCCGGGTCGCGAAAAGAAAATTCAAAAACTGCGCAAAGCTCACGAGATGGATAATACGTTTGAGAAAATTGCACGGCGCTGGCTCGAAGTCAGAGGCGAGGGAAAAAGTGAAAGATACAACACGCAATCTCTGGCAAGGATGGAAAGGCACGTTTTCCCCCTAATAGGTGGATTACCCCTTGTGGATATTACCATTCCAGACGTGGTGGAAGTTGTGGAAACTATAGGAAAACGCGGTACGATAGAGATCGCCAACCGCATGAAACAAGCCATTAACCAAACATTTCGCTATGCTTCACAACGCGGGCTTTGCACGCATAACCCCGCTGCCGATTTGCGTGATATTCTGCCCTGCTCCGAAGAAAAGCACCATGCTTGCGTTTCGCCAACTGAACTCCCCAAACTACTACGCGCCGTTGAATCCTACAATTCAGATCAGGCAAGAATCGCCATGCAACTATTGGCGCTCACTTTTGTAAGAACCGGCGAGCTGATCGGCGCACAATGGGACGAGATTGATTGGGATCGGCAGGAATGGCACATCCCTAAAGAGCGGATGAAAATGAAACGACCGCATGTGGTGCCGCTCTCCACGCAGGCCATTGCCCTGTTACGCGAATTACAAACGCGTACCGGACAGCGCAGCCATGTCTTCTACAGTGCGGCCAGCAAGAATAAACATATCAGCAACGGAGCCGTGCTCATGGCACTGCGGCGCATGGGTTATCGCGGGCGCATGACCGGTCATGGCTTCCGCACAATGGCAAGCACCATCCTCAATGAAAAAGGATACGCGCCGGATGTCATCGAGCGCCAACTGGCGCATGAGGACAGCGATAAAATCCGGGCGGCCTACAACCGGGCAGAATACTTGCCCGAGCGTAAAAAAATGATGCAGGAATACGCAGATTACCTGACTGCCATTAAGGACAAAGCCAGAGAAAACAAAATCGCCGACATGAAGGGGCAGCGCCTAAAGCGTATAGCATGATGATGCATTAGCATCCGGCATTGTACATTCCACAGAAGGATTGCCATGATTTTCTTTTTGGAAGTTTTGCCCCGATTTTTTTTATGGCAAAACGCCGCCGTCGCCAAGACAGCGACATCAACCAGAAAGGAAAGACGATGCACAAGATCATGCGATTGCCGGAAGTGATTTACAATACCGGCCTGGCCCGAAGCACCATTTATCAAAAGATCGCCGCTGCCAAATTCCCCGCGCCCATCACGTTAGGCCCTAAATCGGTCGGCTGGTTGCAAAGCGATGTACAAAACTGGATTCAGGAAAAGATCAACCAAACGCAAACCAACAGAGCCTAACCATGTCTAAAAACGCCAAATCGCCAAAAGAGCAGGTTTCCCACTATGGAAAGAAGCTTTATTACGTCAACCCGTCCCTGATCGTGCAAAAGCCGAAGCCCGACAAAAGCGAGCCTCAATTTTTATTTGAGGACGTCGAAGACGATCACGACAAATAAACCGGGCCTCCCTGAAAGATCGCGGAGGGCTGGCGGTTTCTTTTGCTACTTTTCTTTTCCGCCGGAAAAAAGAAAAGTAGTCGCCGCATGCCAAAGCATGAACTTTGCAGTCCATGCTATAGAAAACAATAAACCGATTAGCTTCGTGCGCGTCAGCGACCCAGTCGATTACCGCTTTTACGCTTCAGGTTTTCATCGCGTATCGTTTCGCTACCGTACTTGCTTCGGATGGCGTCAAGTGATTTGCCGCTCGATCTCGCGGTCTTATATTCGGCAGTACGGAAATACCATGCCTGCTTTTTAGAAGCAAAAAAGAAGCCCGCCTTTTTTAAAACATCCCGTACGGGGTAGGTATTGCCGGTCACCCAAATCCAATGACCAACAATTTCGATGGTGACGCCGAGCAGGTGGGCAATGTTTTCAATGGCCTGCCGGTAGGCTTCCGACGAGAGTATCTCGTGTTCCGTTTCCTCCTCGCTAAGCCCTGCCCCATTCATGATCCTGGCAGTAGCGAACGCATATTCCCGGTTGATTTCCTGCATGACGGCCGTATCGCCACCTAAATCCGGATGATGCTGCCGGGCCAGTTTTTTGTAGGTTGCCTTCACCTCCTGGAGGGTCCGGCATTCATGGAACCATTGCACCGGTCAGGAATGATAGTTTCCGTAAAAATTCTTGCAGGTGGTCCTGCCGTTAATTGCCTCGTTTGCGCTCGCACCTCCCTGCAACTCCGCGCCATTCTGATTTTTTAAATCCATTTTCTTGATGGTGTTTAGTGATTAAAAAAATGTTTCTACCCAAACCATTTCGGCATACGCCTCAATTGGTCTTTGATAGAGGCAGAATATTTGCGCGGGGGGCGGGCACACCAGGCTGCCGCAAAAAATACGACCCGGAGCACAGCGCAGGCGTGGAGATTTTTTAAGCGGCACTCTGCATGGCCTTGTGTGCCGAAGAGGGATAAATTTGCCTCGTCAAAGGCCAAATGAAATCAAACCAACAAAAAATGCCATATAAAATCCTGGCTGAGCCAGCCAAAAAAGAAATGCCGATATCGGTTTAAGGGGGACTGCCTTCACGGTTACCGTTACCGTGCGCGGCACCCGCAGGGCTTGGTTCCTCTTAAACCGCCTTCTTCCCGTGGTGGGAAGTGCAAGTGCCTTGCTGCCGGTAAGCGGGAAATTTGTGGGTTAAACGAAGTGTACGATCAAATTCGGGATTGCTGGGTTGGCACCGGCAGCAAGACTCTTGTAGCGCGGCCGGAAAAATCGCGGAACGAAAGAGCGGAGTAAACGCAGCGAATGAGTGAGGCGGTTTTGACGGCGTGGGAAATGCATTAGCGGAATTAAACGATATGAGACTTGCTATCTGTAAGTAAACGGACATTATAAGGCAACTGATCATCTGGGGATGAATATAGCTGCACGAATCACGTATGAAGCCAACCTTCCCGCGTATTAAATTTTCTTAAAGCAACGATCAAAATGAATCAGACAAATAAAAAGCTCAATATCCCACCGCTAAAAATCAGGCGTGCACGCGAGTTAAATAAGTTATTTTAATTCGAAAAAATATCATTCGTATTTATAAATTATACGATTTTTTCTATATTTATAGAACTAAAACTATTACAATATGGAACGCAAAGAATTTATTAAAATTACCTCACTGCTTAGCGCCACTGCAATTGTTAATCCTGAATCGCTTTTTGCTCAATCTTGGATAATCGACATCCTTGAGGAATTAGGTAAAGCAATTTTGGTGGAATTATCTAAAGAACCTATAGAAGATTTTTTGCGAGAAATCCTTGGGCTGCCGAAAATGGCGAAGGATATTAAGAAAAAAAATGATGAATATGCTAAAGATAATACTTTTGAAAAAAACCAATCTTATCTCGTAAATAAATCTATATTTTATCCTGTTGCATCAAACCAAAATTATAATCGCACTGGACGATATATTGTCCCATTCTATCAATATCAGGATGATCAAACTTATAACCATATTGGCGATTTAGAAAAACACGAGGCTGAAACAATGGCGTGGGCTGCGAGGCATCTCCATTTTGATGAAGGTATTGATAAGGAGAGAAACACTAATATTATATTGCCGAGTAAGATAATATACCAAAGAAAATCTGACGTTAAACTTGAAACGAAATTTATTAATAAGGAAGGTGGCCAAGTAATACTACATAAATTTAAACATTCTCAATATGCCAGTTGCTCAATTCAAACAAGTTCGTATTCCCCTAACACACCAAAGTTATTACCGAGTTTTCCGCTACTTACATAAAAAGTGCCAATATTGGCTTTTACTAAGTGGTATTCTTTCGTGTTTCAGCGGCTGTGTTGGAACGCAAAATTCCGTCAAAAATTATCCAGACACCGTCGCGGTAGATAGTACCCAAAAAGCTCCTGTTGATAGCTTTAAAAAAGAAAATGATGCGATATTAGAAGAATATAAACAGTACGTGGCTCAGTCAAAGCCAAACTCAGAGGTTTTTCTAAGCGCAATATATCTAAGTAAATTTAAAACGCTCAATAGCCTTGCTGAGATTGATTCCTCAATGCAAAAATTTACTACTTTTAAGTCTACCTACAAGACCTTACCACCCAATTCAACAATTTATGCTATATATCCTGATCGCGATACTTCAACCTATCAAATTGTAGGAGATCAACTAACTATTAAGAATACGGATGCTTTTTGGCGTTTATATCATTTTTGCATCGTGATAATGAACGATACCGTTCCAGCGAACCCTACCTATTAACCTTTTCTTAAAAAGTATGATTTTGATAGAGGAACGGCTATAAAAAATTTATAAATTAGGAGACAAGGCTATGAAAGACAAAAGGTACGATTCTTCCGTCAATGTTATTTGTTCTCAAAACGGATTTATTACGAAGATTGAGTTTAAACGACCAATCTCATCAAACGGCAAAATATGGGAACAAGATATATATTCTTGGTCAACAAAAACAAAAGCTTATCATAAAGAGAATTCGATAATTGAAAGAAATTTTCTGAAGGAAGAGAGTAATTTGGGCTCTGATAAATGCATATATTCAGAAAAACTCAATATATCGATGAAACAAGCCCATACAGAGCTAAAAAAATCTCTACTGGATATGAGTTCGCATTTCCATGTGGATATTAAAATTTCAAATCACAAAGTGAATTACGATGAGTTCTGCAAAAACCTCGACAAAAGTGAAGCAATATTTGAAGCACATACTCTTCTTAATAAAGGCGTTTCAAATTCTCAATTCGCGCAACATCAGCATGTAAAAACAAAATTATCTTCTACACGGAAAATTTTTCTTGAATAAAATTCAACCACTTAAAAAGGCATTTAAGGATCACTCAATGTCTTGATAAATTATACGCTCTGAACCGTAACGATATAGCAACCGTGTCTCGCCCATCAGCGTAAAACTCATTCCTAATTTGGTGGTGTGGTTGACGAGTAATTTGCGCATGGAAGCGGTGGGTGCAACCTTAGAGAGCTTAACCTGCGGGAATGGCTACCCTTTAATCAACCTGGGAAGTGCAAGCGCCCTGCTGCCGATAAGCTGGAATTTTTTTTGGGGGGGGGTAAACGAAGCGTGCGATCAAATTTGGGATCGCGGGATTGGCACCGGCAACAAGGCTCTTGCAGCGCGGCCGGAAAAATTGCTGAACGAAAGAGCGAAGTAAACGCAGCGAATGAGCGAGGCGGTTTTGACGGCGTGGGAAATGCATTAGCGGATTGAAGCGGCATCCTTCGAAGAAGATACAGCGGAAAGCCCGACCCTGACCCCGATGAAATCGCGGGCAGGGTAATGCCCAAAATTGGTTTTGTATTTAAACTCTAAACATCCTTATAGGCGCTATAAGGGAAGATGTCTGTTCTAATTAATATTCTTGTTTATTACCGACATAGTTATCTTAGTGGTACTACCAACGGCAATGGACGGTTGGTTTATATCAAAGGAAAAAGATGGTTGGCGTGTATCTTCGAGAAAAGTTCCGTCTGGCATTGTAGCAGAGACTATTAATACAGGAATGGATCGGTCACTAACTCTAAGTCGGTTATTCGTAACAGGAGTAGCCATAGTAGGATGATCGAAGCTAAGGTATTTTTCCATGTCCGAAGTAAATCTTACAGTAACACCAGGCACAGTCTGGCCTTTAGAGTCATAGACTGTTGCTCCCAAAAAATATTCAGCGTATACAAATGATGGTTTTGGCCCGCTTGCAGCAAAAACGAGATTGATTCTTAGTGATGTTAATAATGTGTATTGCGATTGGGGGTTGGTAAACCGAAAGACTTTATACCCCCTGCCGAAAAGAGATTTAAGTCCATCGTCATCCGGATTCATGGCGACCGGTCCATGCTTTATATCAGAATTTGTTTTGCAGTCATTTTTGGGTTTACCAAAAGAATTCAAAATTATTCTACTGGATTGGTTGCTAATTTGGCTATCAAAAACCATTCCCATATGGTGACCAGCCCGGACCACTATATCACCTTCACGGAGGTCATACTTTATATTGAGACCCTTGGTAATATCAATGGCCTTAATGCCAGAATAAATGGTCGATTTATCTAATGCAGAATTCCAGTTGCTTATATTTGCATACCCGCCAGTATTCATTCTGGCAATAAGTAGTCCCGCCCTATTAAATACTTGGTAGATTAAGCCGGAGCAATCAAGGCCATATCTCGCCACGTCACAGTTGCAGTCAGTTTCATTTGGATCTTCACTGCATTGATGCTGCTGATTAATATCACTAGCGTACCAAACGTAAGCAAGCCTATCTTGTCCGACCACATTTGGAAACTTAGTATGAAATTCTGCGATCTCCGACGGATATCGCAGGGCCAGATCAAAAGCAGCTCTTTTGCATTTATTGATCAAATCATTTAGAGCTGAGCCAGTGGATGTAGATTGCTGAGATTCAGATTGTGTTTTCAACAAATTATTGGATTGGTTGAAATTTAATGGGTGGGTCTTTATCCATTCGTCAAGGCTGCCACCTTCTATTGTTTTTAAGTCTGAGAGTCGCCAAGTTGAATCAATAGGAAAGCTTTCCCATAATTGATATTCACCATCGGCTGTTGTGAGCCCTACTTCTTTTTCCTGCGTAACTTTATCGTCTGTTGCTGAAGGGAGTTGTTCTTTTTTTTTGCAGCCAATAAACAAAATAATTATGGAAGCAAACAAGATTGTATTAAGTGACTTATAATTTCTCATTTATTGATGGATTTTGCTTTAATCTGGCTGATACTGCGTTTTTGGCTCATTAGAAGATTTGTCAAAATTAAAATTTAAAGGGTGCGACTTAATCCATTCATTTAAATTACCGCCTTCAATTGTTTTTAGGTCTGAAGATCGGGTTTCAACTACGGGAAAGCTTTCCCATAATTGATATTCGCCGTCGGATGTCGTGAGCCCCACTTCTTTTTCTTCTACCTGAGGATGGTCAACCCCCATTATTAGGTCCAGAGATTAAGTTACAGGATTGGGTGTATGGAGGCATGAAGGAAGGGGCCGAAGCGTAAGCGTAGGCCCCTTCCTTCATGCGGGCCAGCGGTGCGGGTGGCTTGTACCCGAGACTGGTGTGGGGACGGATGTGGTTATAATGATGCCGCCACTGTTCCAGGATCACCTGGGCTTCCTTCAGTGTATGGAACGTCTCCGCGTTTAGGCACTCATCGCGCAGGCGACCATTGAAGCTCTCATTATATCCATTCTCCCACGGGCTGCCGGGCTCGATATACAAGGTCTTGATGCCAAGTCTTTCCAGCCAGGATCTGATCGACTTGGCGGTAAACTCGGAGCCGTTGTCGGAACGGATGTGATCGGGAACGCCGCGAGTTGTAAATAACTCTGTCAGCACCGACATCACATCGTCCGATTTTAAACAGTAGCCCGTTCGTAAGGACAGGCATTCACGCGTGTATTCATCCACCACCGTTAATGTCCGGATCTTGGTTCCATCCGTGAGACGCTCCGCCACGAAGTCATACGCCCATACATGGTTGGGCCAGCATGGACGCAGCCGGATGCATGAGCCATCATTCAGATACAAGCGACCTTTCTTCTTATGCCGCGTTGGAACCTTGAGGCCCTCCTGCCGCCAGATCCGTTCCACCCGCTTGTGATTGACGACCCAGCCTTGCGTGCGCAGTAGCGCCGTAATCCGTTTGTAGCCGTAACGACCATACTGCCTGGCCAGAGTAATAATATCGGCGGTGAGCGCTTCTTCATCATCTGCTCGTATTGACTGTCGCCGCTGTAATCCACGACTTTGCCCCAGAGCCGCACATGCCTGCCGCTCTGTGATCCCCAGCTTCTGCTGCGCATAGATCACAGCCTCCCGTCGCCGCTCGGGACTGGTTAGAACTTTCCCGTCGATACTTCCTTCAGGATCAGATTATCTAGCGTCAGATTCGCAACGGCGCGCTTTAACCGCGCATTCTCCTGCTCAAGCTCCTTCAGGCGCCGAGCCTGATCCAACCCCAGTCCGCCATATTCTTTGCGCCACCGGTAATACGTGTTCCCCGTGACATCCAATGCACGCAACACATCCGCCATGTTCTGCCCTTGACCAAGCAGCACTTCAGCTTGTCGTAAATACCCAATAATCTGCTCAGCCGTATATCGCTTCCTTGCCATTAAAATACTCCCTATCCATGGTCCTTAATCTATCCAGACTAACTCTGAATGTGGACCTATTTATAGGGGGCGGCTCAAGGAGAAGTTTGCTGGACTATTACTGAAGGGTTTTGTTCTGTGCACCCAACAAAAAACGCGAGTGTCGATGCAATCAAAATAATGTTAAGTGAGAGAACAGTTTTCATTTTATCCCATTGCTAATTATCAATATTAGAAAGGTAATAGCTTTAAAATTTGCGAACTGCACGTATATTTGAAGGCGGATAAACAGGTGCACCGCCCCGAGCATTCCCATCAACCGAATAAGATGATCCATTACTGAAATTCAGAAATGAAATCGCTATGAACGTTGCACCTTTTCCAGTACCATAATAGTCTGGATCGGGATTAACTATCCAAGTCGATGAAGCATAATAATTCGACAAAAAGCCACCTACAATGTCTTTTTGTTTATATAATTCGGCCAATTCGAGACTCGATGGCAAATACCAATCCGAATAACCGCCACCTTTGTAATTCGAGCACAGGAGAGCGACTCCTTTAGCCGCAGTATTTGAACTTATTAATTTTTGTGTGTTCGTTAAACCACTGTAAATTGCAGATTCATTACCAGTAGTAGTTACATTTCCTGTCTCCGGTATGTCATGCGGAATTGTATAATTAGTACTTTGATCTTGTGTTGCAGCTATGAGTCCGTGCTGATTAGTATTATCTAAATAAAATAGGCTACCACCGAGCATTTGGTCACCAATTGCGACTATGCGAACGATCTGATAGCCCGTTTTCCAATACGGGTTTGATAAAGCCTTAGAAAGAGAAATAGCGTGCACTCCTCTTTTTGGCCCCCAGTTGTTCATCTGATCTTGCAGCGAAAGAGGTACCGGCGTCCCGTGTGACGAAAAAACAACCCAGCCCTTAGTTGAATTACTTAACATTCCAATATGTCTTTTGCCTGGCCAAATTATATAGTCACAATTTTTGAATTGGTCAGGACTTAACGCTCCAAGATTACAAACTCGCATACCAGTATAAGCAGTTTTTTTTGCTAATGCTTGTCTTAGCGCTCCTTCAAAAGTGATGGAGATGCAATCAGAAATTTGCACGCCGGCATTTCTTGAAAGATTAATCATTAATCCGGAACAATCGGTACCAAAAACGGAATATTTTCTATGTAGCAAATTTCCATCAGGAGGCGGAAGCCTGTGCCCGTAATCACGCTGACCATAGCTATAGGCATAGCCCATATGCTTGGGACTAAGTTCACCATCATCAGGGTGAGTTACAAAGATTTTTTCAGCACTAAGTTCAACCACATTAACCCACATGTCGTCAATCAGTAGATCTCTGGCCAATGCCGTTAAAGATTTATTGGTTCCGAGAGTGGTAAGTATAGGATTTGTAAATTGAACTTTTTCGCCTTGTTGAATTATTGCAGCATCTGGATACTTTGGTGTGCCATCAGAAAAGAAAATATCATCGTGCGAAATATCTACACTGATACTATCCATGAAGTCGGCATCTTCCGGGCTTAATCCGTCACCTGCTATATTTAAAGTTGCGTTAAAATCGTCAGTAGGTGATGCCGGAGATTCATCATGACGCTTACATGCAGATTGCATAAAGAGAAGGAATATCAAGCAGATCAGGAAGGAAAACTTATTTTTCACGTCGATATTTTTTGATAGGACAAGATACCAAAAAACATTATTATAGTCAGCCAATTATTTCTTTATAATTCAATCATTTTCTGATTTTTCGACAATCAACTTATTTGTGTTTGGCGCACCAGCAGGGCGGGTTATCTCTTCAGATTTTAGATCAACACTAATGCTATCCATAAAGTCGGCATCTTCTGGGCTTAACCCATCGCCAACCTTCGAATCCTCCATAAATTTTTTTGTAGCAACTAATGAGTGCGACGTATCATTAATTTGAAAAGCCGCTAAAAGCAGGATGAAGTATGTTATATATAGCCTCACGACATTTCGCTTATCCATCTTTGCACTCGCTTTATAAGTGAATCATAATATGTACTGCAAGGCCTCACGCCTGGAAACAAGTTAATTACAACGTCATTACTGTTTATGTACTATAAAGAAAAAGCAATAAAATATATCAATAAGTCTAACTAATAAACATTAATAGCGCTAAGGCTAATTATCGAGGCTCTGTCGATCAAGGCTCGTAGTTATTTTTTTTCGCTGTCTGCTCGAAACCGTACCGGGAATGTCCGTCCGATGTAAATAGTTCATCATAGGCGGGGTTTACACACTTAATTTTGTCCAAAACGAATCCGTCTCTGGGTCAGAGCGTCTACAGAGTATTGATAGGTGCGCGGCGGCAGCTTCAGCTTCTCATGAAAAGGACAGGATCAGCCCCGCCTACGCCGCGAACGATGCGGTGAGCAATACGTAATCTCAGGCAGTCCCCCGATAGCCATTTAGCTATAGCGGGCACCGGCAAATAGAGGAAACAGCCCATCGCCTCGCGACAATTGTGCAGGACAAAGATGCTGGTTTCCGCATTGGACATATCACCAGCGATAAGGGCGGCGTAACCCTCAGCCATGCAGAAAAAGGCCTTACGAAAATACCATATCAAACCACGTTAATCCACGTCAGACCAAAATTTTGCAGAGTCAAAAACGCGTCGTAATATGCAGGAAATCAGGCAGAAATGTTACGCATAACCATGAACAAATCCGCTTCCGGCGCTAAGAAATATTACTGCGAGCAGTATTATAAAGAGGGCCATTCGGCGGCGTTCAGCTATTACGGCGAAGGCAGAGAGCTGATCGGTAGATGGGGTGGAAAAGCCGCCGAAAATCTCGGCCTGACCGGCAGCATCGATAAAAAAGCCTTCGCGCAATTATGCGACAATATCAACCCGCTGACGCGCAAAACCCTAACGGGGCGGAACGACACCGACCGCACGGTCGGCTATGATTTTACGTTCAATGCCAGCAAATCGGTAAGCCTCGCTTACGCCTTTGCGGATGAGAGCGACAAACGAATCATTCTCAGCGCGTTCCAATCCGCCGTGCGCGATACGATGACGGATATCGAAAGCGGCATGCAGGCGCGTGTACGCGCGAAAGGAAAGAATGAAAACCGCGTCACCGGCAATCTCGCCTACGGCGAGTTCACCCATTTTACCACCCGCCCGATTGATGGGGTGCCTGACCCGCATTTGCACAGCCATTGCTTCGTGTTCAATGCCACGTTCGACGGCGAGGACCAGAAATGGAAAGCCGGGCAGTTTCAGCAGGCCAAGCAGGATGCGCCTTATTACGAAGCCATCTTTCATGCAAAGCTGGCGCAGCAATTACAGCAGGCCGGTTACCAGGTCGCCCGGACGAAGAACGGGTTCGAGCTGACCGGGATCGACAAGCGCACCCTTGAAAAATTCTCGCGGCGCACCCAGGAGATCGAAGATTATAGCCGCGAACACGGCATTACCGATGACACGCAGAAAGCAAAGATCGGTGCCAAAACACGCGAGGCCAAACGAACGCCGCTTTCGACGGAACAACAGGAAAGCGCCTGGCATTCCCGGCTCACGGCAGATGAGCAAACCGCCCTGCTCCGCCTTAAACAACAACCTGCCCCAACGAAAGACGAAGAGGCCGCAAAGCGCGCAGTGCAATTTGCCTTAGACCATCGTCTCGAACGCAAATCGGTAGCGAGTGATAAAGAAATTTTGGCCATGGCCATTAAATCCGCCATTGGCGAATCCTCGCCGGAACAAGTCCGGCAAGCGTTCAGACAGGAAAGCAATGTTCTGTCCGTAACCGAAAAACTCCGCACGTTTATTACGACGAAGGAGGCATTGAAGGAAGAAAAGCAACTGATTCAGCATTGCATCGCCGCCCGCAATAAATTCCGGCCCATCCATGAACACTACGCGCCGCAAAACCCACTGCTCAACCATCAGCAAAAAGCGGCGGTGAAACACGCGCTATCCTCGACGGACGGGATCGTCCTGATTACCGGCAAAGCCGGAACCGGAAAAACCACGCTGATGAAAGAAGTCCAGCTCGGCATCATCGAAAGCGGCAAACAAATCTTTTCGTTCGCGCCGTCGAGCGAAGCCAGCCGGGGCGTGCAGCGCAGCGAGGGGTTTGCCAATGCCGACACGGTGGCGCGGCTCGTGCAGCAAACCAGCCTGCACCCCCAATTCAAAAACCAGGTGATCTGGATTGACGAAGCGGGCATGTTGTCCAACAAGGATATGAACCGCGTCCTGGCGATTGCTCAGGCGCAAAGCGCGAGGGTAATCCTTTCCGGCGATACGAAGCAGCATACCAGCGTGGAACGCGGGGACGCCATGCGCATCATCCAACAGGAAGCAGGCATTAAGCCGGTCACGGTGAGCAAAATCCAGCGGCAAAAGAACATGGCCTATAAAGAAGCCGTGCAGCATCTATCCGAGGGCAAAGTAGAGCAAGGGTTTAAAAAGTTAGACCGGATGGGGTCCATCCAGGAAATAGCGGACAGCACGCAGCGCGTGAACGCGGTTGCTAATGAATATTGTACCGCCACTTATGGCGGTAACGGCCCGGCGAAAGAAGTGCTGGTGATCGCCCCCACCCATGCCGAAGGCGAGATCGTCACCGATAAAATTCGGGAAAAGCTCAAAGAGAATCACCTGATCGGCCAGGAAGACCGGACATTTGAGATACTCAAAAACCGTCAACTCACCGAAGCAGAAAAACAGCAGCCGGAAAGTTACAGATTGGGGGATGTGGTGATCTTCCACCAGCATAGCAAGGGCGTAAAAGCCGGGGAAAAACTAAAAGTATCGCAGGCGGATGAAGCAGGCGTGCAGGCGGTGGATGCCGCCGGGGCCGACTACCATCTCGCCCTCGCCGAATCCAAAAAGTTCTCGGTCTTTGAACCACGGCCATTAGCGATCACCGAGGGCGATAAATTGCGTATCACGGCTAATGGTAAAAGCAATGAGGGCAAACACCTGTTCAACGGCTCGGTTTTCCAGGTCGAGGGATTCGATCCCGAAGGCCAGATTCAGCTTTCCAATGGCTCGACCATCGCGCCGGATTTCGGACATTTCAATTTGGGCTATGTGTCCACCTCCCATGCCTCGCAAGGCAAAACGGCAGATCAGGTCATCATCTCGCAAAGCTCAGCCACCTTCAAAGCATCGTCGCTGGAGCAATTCTACGTCTCTGTCTCACGCGGACGTGAGGCCGTATCTATCTATACCGACGATAAAGCGCATTTGTTGGATGCGGTCAGCCAATCGGCAGAGCGCCTATCGGCCACGGAACTGATGACCAAACGCCAGGAACAGGTTCAGGCAATGAACCGGTTGGCGTATCCCGGAACGGAAAACACTTCGCATCACTACGATTATTTAACCCCACAAATCGCAACCCATGGACTTCAGACAGCGGCTCGAACAGAGCAAAATCCATCGCATCAGCGTTAATTCTTCCGCCGAGCAGGAAGAAAATATCGCCTCCCCGTATTTTATGACAGACCGGAGTAAAAACCCGGTTTGTCTTGAACTGCGCCTGTCAGACGGTAGCCGCAAGGCTCTTCCGTACACCTATTTCACGGAAATTAATTTTGAAGTGGATATGGGTATCGAAGTAGTGACCACGCAAAAACGTATTAGGATTACTGGTCGGAACCTCATGGCATTGTACGAATGCCTGGTTACCTACCGTGTTCGCTACGTACAGGCAGACATGGGAAACGATGCGCAGGAAGATGGGCTCTTTGTTTCGGGAATTGGGTTGGAAGATTTATAATGAACGGCAACCCGTCAGATTTCTATTGATCCTTATTCCCCCAAATTATTTAGCGATACCTTATGCGAGGCACAGCAACATTTATATTTTATGAATTTTATATTAAATTATTTACACATCCTGATTTATTGAAACTTAATATTTATATTGTGTTTAAATCTAAATACCTACCAAAATGGCTATTACAAATAATAACGACTTCACCCTCGCAATCACAGGCAAAGACTTAAACAATCCTAATAAACATATTGCTGTTAAATTAGAGATCTTAACAAGAAATGCGCTAATTGACCACTCTGGTCTACTTTTAGCATTTAGGAACGATTATGGCATATATGTATTTCATAATGGTACACATACTAAACCAGAAATGGCGCAGAAAATATTGGATGCTGCAAAAAAAGTAAATCCGTTAATATCCTCAGGAACATTAGGTGGAGCGGGTATGCAAGCGGGATTATCACATAATAAGAATACAGCAATTATAGGTGGAATCGCAGGTGCAATATTGGGATATTCTCTGCCAAGTATTGTAAGTTTCTTCGACCAGAAAATAAGTCCCGACGAAGGTTACTATCGCGATGGGCGCTTAGTTTATCCTGACAAGATATATTTAAACGTTAACTAATGTAATGTTATGGGCAGAGTTAGAATCGTTCGTGGGAATGAAATGTTTTGCCGATTTTCTCACATGAATGTTTTTATTGACGGGAATAATGTTGGAACAGTTGAATATCTTGATTATAAAGACTTTAGAGTTAGCGAAGGTAATCATAGTTT
Source organism: Mucilaginibacter paludis DSM 18603 (assembly GCF_000166195.2). Lineage (NCBI taxonomy): Bacteria > Pseudomonadati > Bacteroidota > Sphingobacteriia > Sphingobacteriales > Sphingobacteriaceae > Mucilaginibacter > Mucilaginibacter paludis. The sequence goes on along the minus strand of NZ_CM001403.1, from coordinate 6,684,177 downwards.
ACATATAGAGCTTGGCGGATTTGTTAGCATAACAATGATGGTAGTTGTCGAGGCTTCTAAACCTACGATATATTCAGTTAAGTTGCCTAAGCGCACTTTCGCATGGAAAGAAGTGTTAGTGAATATTTTTTCCGGTAAAAGTAATATCGAATTTACGCCTATTGGAACTGATTATCGTGCAGAAAAGTACACTTAGTATTAGATTTTCCATATCAGCTTAAACCCTACTCATTAAATGGGGGTATGGTTCACGTATAGTCTTCTCTCCTCAATAAATTAGAAATAATTAAAATACTGTAATAAAACTGTAACAATCTTTGGCTATAATGCGACCAGCAAGATTAGGAGACTGTTCCATGGCTAATGACCCCAGATTAGCTACCGATAAAAAACCGACTTTTTTTAATAATTCGCTATGGATCGGTGTGCTCGCGGGGGTATGCGGCGGTGAGGTTGGTCAGATGTGGGGAATAGGCGGACTTGTTGGAAGCTTAGGATTGGGCGTTGCTGCCGGATGTGTGGGTGCCGCCATTGAAAAGAAGGGCATGGAGCATGATCTTAAATACGGTAAAGAAGTAAGAACACCCACCATTTGGAACAAGGATTTAGCCTTGTGGGGACTTGCGGGAATGGCGATAGGCTCAGTCTTGGAAACGTTAGTTCCGACACGCGGTATTCTTAGGTCAATAGCAGCTGCCTGGTTTACTGTTAATGGAGCTGAATGCGGTAAACGCAGGATGGAAGAAGATTATCAACGCGCAAAAGAGGATGATCAATGCAGGTCTATTCTTACTGGGAAAAAGAATAATGCTATAAAAGACGCCACTACTATCAACGCTAAGCAAGAAGAAACCGCGATTAAACCTGATAAAAAGTTTCAGAAAAAACTACTCAATGAACGGCTTGAAAAAGATAAGGTTGAGATGACGCTTTAGACGAATTTCTCAATTAACGCGCGCTACGTGCGCCAATCTTTTCCCTATTCATCTCTTCAATAATCGCCGTCAAATCCGGATAGGGCACGATAATGTGTGGCACAAAGGGCTGTTTTGTCTGCGCATCTTTTACAGGCTCTTTCTTTTTCCCGCCCGTTTTTTCCGTGGTCCCCTTCCTCAATTCCCGCATCATCTCCGCTTCGATCCGCCCATCCTGGAAATCGAGCAATTTATTTTTTTTCGCCATCTCTTTCCATTGCGCGTAAATTAAGACCGCAAAACCTGAAATATACAGCCAAAGACTTTCGACACTGGAAGACACCCAGGCGAAAAAAAACACAATCGCAGGTTCGATAAACATGCCGGTAAAAGCGGCCTTGTCTGTAATGAGCTTAGGAAAAGGCTTGCCTTTGCGCAATGCTCTCGGGAGCATATAAAAAAACAGCCATAACAAGGGAGCAGCGAGGATATTTAAAATCCACGCCACTATATTGGCTAACCATTGAAAGTTTGGTGTGCCATCATCGTAAGAATGCAAAGGAATATTGGCCTGGTTACGCCATTTGATCTTAAACAAATGGTAACAGCTGAACAATAAATAGAGCAACATGGTAGCCAGCATATCTTCTACCGCCCCTTTGACCCTCACGGCATAGCTGTAGGAGTAGAAAGCGCCGTGGGGACCTAAAATAGGCCATACCAGCTCCTGTATGGTTGGCATAATTCTGTAGGCTACCCCCTGCATTGCTGTAAAGGCGACCATCAAAAAAAAGCCCGCATAAAAATTGACTGGCGTAAACCAGCGTTGGCCGAAATCCCGCCGTAAAAATACTTCCACGGGAATCGTAAACCATCCGAGTACGAGCATGATCAAACCCATGGTGCGTGAGGACTGCGCCCACCTGTTGATTCCAGTGACATTCCGGGATTTATCGATTTTATCTTCGTTGCTGAACGGTTTGGTTATGATTTTATGCGCCATATTGTTTGAATTTTGCTACCAGATGCGTCTTTTCATTCGACCAGATACGCCCGTTCTGAAAGATAATGGCCTCGACCACGCGGTCATTCAGCGCACCGCCTTTGCGTAATTTGGTAAATGACTGCGGCGGTACGTCATAATCAAAGCTTTCATTGCTGCCGCTGCTCATATTGAAAAAGTCGGCCCCGTAGCTTTCCCCGGATGTTTGCCTGATCTGCCAGCTACGTCCGATCACTTCCGCCGCCTGCTCGTTCGTCATCGGGTCGCTGTTGGCGTGCCATATCTTCGTTTGCAGGTTGCCCATGAGCGAATCCACCCGGTATTTGCTTTGCGTGCCGCCCATCACCGCGTAATAGTTCGGCAGGTTTTGCGTCAGGTAGACCGTGCAGGCGCGGGTACTGCGAGCCGTTGCCTGGAACTGCATGTCGTATTCCGTCACGAAATTTTGCGCCTCGTCCACCCAAAGGAAAACCGGAACGGTTTGATTGGTGGTCGCCCGGCGTTCCACCGCCTGCTGCCAGAGATATTTATAGACCACCTGCGCCGCCCTGCCCGCCTCGCCAAATTCCTTTACCGGCAGGTTCAAAACGATCACCACGCCCCGGTGGGTTAATTCAGGGTAGGCGATCTTGCGCCGGTCCTCGGGCATTTCCGAAAACAACATGCGGAAGGGCCTGCGTAGAAAAATGTCCATCATCGTCGTGAGCGTCGATAAAATACTGCTGCGCGTTTTATCGGCAAGGTTGGGGTATTCTTCTAACCAGAACGATGCCGTGCTATCGAAATCATGCCTTGTCCATTTATTGAGGTCCTTTCCGTAGCCTTCCAATAACAGTTTCCAGCACAGGCTTTTATTTTTCCATTCGTCCGTATCGATCTGTGCGAGACTGATCGGCGCGGACAGGATCACGTCATGGATGAGCGGCACAGACACCGTGCCTCGCGCGATCATGCAAAGGTCTATCGTATTACGTAGTAATTGCTGCATGGCGCGTTCCCAATACGGGTCGCTGCCTTCGCTTTTGGAACTTCGATCAATGGCCTCGTAAATGGTGGTAAAGAGCCTCACCAGGTTATCGGTATAACCGGCTCCCTCCCCTTCGCGTTCGATCTCGTATTGCAGGAATGGAAAAACGAAATTACCCGACCCGTCGAAGATCAAAAGCTGTTCGGCCCGCCCGGTTTCGCGGGCGTAGCGTTTCCAGTCGTCCAGCACGTCTTTTTTGGCGCACAGCACCAAACCGCCGAAGCCGGAGCGCAGGAACGCGCGGGCAAGCGCCTCACCGCTGCCGCTGGTTTTCCCGGAGCCTATGCCGCCGAAAATCTGCACGCCTTCGCAGGCATTGCCGATGGTAAAATCTTCTTCGTCGTTGAATTGATAAATGGTTTGGTCAAGGTTGAAATCCATCGGAGCGATAAATTTAATTCAACCCAATATAAAAAATATTATTTGTGTTTATAAATAATATTAAAAATTATCGGCTCATGGCCTGCTCCTGCGGGTCCTGTTGCGGTGCTTCGTAAGCTTGCCGCGCCATGGCGCGGTCTACCGCATTCGGATTGAGGTAATTATTACCCCCGCCTTGCTCAATACTTTCGATGGTGGATTTGAACTCAGGATTAAGCGCTATAGGTTCGGTATTCACCATACCATGCATCGGCGGAGTGTTCATTGGAGGCGATACACTATCAACGCTTTGCATCGTTTCAGCAGGAATCGAGCGCTGTGCTTCTTCAATGATCTGCTCGTTGCGCGCTTTGATCGTGGCGGCATCCCCGGACGGGGAATAGGCCATTTGTATATCGGCATTGAGGATATTGCGGCGGGCTTCCCCAATCGTCGCCATCGCCCGTTCGCGTTGCTCGGCGCTTGCCCGGTTTAACGCGTCTTCTACTGCATTTGCCATCGCTGTTTGATTTGCTTTGGCTAAAGATACTATTTTTTAATAAAAAAATATCGGCCCAATAATAGTAGGTCGATACTTGCAGTGGATTTAAAAAAGATAAAAATGCCTCCCGTTGCCGGGAGGCATGGAGAAACGTCTTAGGCGTTCGGAAAATTAATCGTCGCCTCGATCTCTTCCAATTTCCGGTTGCAGGCTTCATAAATAAACTGTGACACCAGACGGATCAAACCGGGTGTGGTCGTGATAAAACGCCGTTGCTTATCATCTTCGATAATTAATTTGCAGCCCTGATAGGGATTCTCTTCCAATTCGTCATGTTCAGTCGCCAGGTTTACTTCAAAATCTTCCAGCTGCTGGATGCGGCCAATCAGGTTATTGCGTTGGATACTCCTTCGGTACAGGTCTTCGACAAGCTTTAATTTGCTTTCCAGGCTCAATACCGGTTTGGGAGCTGCGGCGGTTTCTTTCGGTTGTTCTGCGGATACCGGTTGGGCGATTGCTACCGGGGCATTGGAATCTGCGGGCGTGTCCGGTTTGTCATTGGGGGCGGTTTTCTCACTCGCCGAGTTTTTGGTGCCAGGCTTTTTCACATCAACAGGTTGTGAAACGTTCTTGTTGTTCTCTTTGGCAGCGCCATTCTTTTCGGCCACGCCATTTTGGTTTTGAAATTCCATTTTTTGATGGGTTTTAATGTTTAAAAATCTGTTAAGCATCAAGCCCAATTCAGCAACAGCTTCATTGACTTTGATAGAGGCAGAGTATTTGCGCGTGGGGATGGCAGGCAAGGCTGACGCAAAAAAAATACGACCCGGAGCGTAGCGCAGGTGTGGAGATTATTTTTGTGGCACTCGCCCTGGCCTTGACTGTCGGAAGAGGTATAAATTCGCCTCAATCAAACGTCATGGAAGCGGTTGATATGACCGTGAAGACAACAGGGTTTGATAGTAAAATGATTGAAGAATGGAAAAATCGCAAACGGTGGCTGGCCTATGAAAGTCGCATGAAGAACGACGATGAACCCATGCAGATTGATCGTTAAAATTGGGCATGATGCGAGGATAAAGAGATTGATTACAAGGATAAATCCAAATATAATTGAAGTGCATGGACAGGCGATATGGGCTCCTATGAAAGAATCGAAACAATCGAATATCATCAACCTTCCCTATCAATTGGCTGAGCCGAAGGATTTGCAGGACTGCGACGATATCGGGGTTTTTAGTTTTCAGTTGCGCCTGCACGGTGTCGAGCAAATCCGCTTAATCCAATCGGGACGATTGGCGCCGACCCCGGATGTGGTGAGGAATTTAAACTCTATCAACGAACTATTAAGAGAGTTCGGAAAACCGGAATTGCCGTTGGAGTTCCTGGCGGATAAACCGTGACCGGTCAGCATGTCGGCTAAAGAATGGTTTCATCCAAAATACCATGACTATTCGCCATTCAAACGGAAAATAATCATACTATTTTTCCGTTTGCGCTGAGTTAGATGCTATTGAGCATATCCTTTAACGCCTCGTACATCTGCTGATGCTTGGCCGCGTTACTTTCTTTCAAGCGCTGTAAATGGTGTAGCTTCCATGCGACAGAAGGAAATTTTGAAAAATCATACCTGCTCCAGTCCGGTGTCAATCCCTTTACGCTTAGTAGAAATGCTTTATCGTCCGGCATCAGGTTGGCGTGAATAACCCGAATAAGTTCAGCACGCGTGGCTTCATATTCTTCGTAGCTAAATGCCTCGTCACTCATCCCGTCAAATTGATTGGCCAGTGCTGACCGCTGATCTTGCAAATTAGGCTGTAGAATTTCCCTGATCGGCCTGTCACTGCCTAACAAGGATAGAAAGAAACCATGCTTGACCTGCGGTGAAAAACGCTCATTGGCCAGTAAATATTTTACGTCGAATAAATCCCTCGGATGCTGACGGTCCAGCGCCGCGCAAATCTTACCGCCATAAAGTTGGCCGACAGGCACCAACCGAATGGCACAAAACGCGTCGAAATCTTCCTGGGCTTTTGCGCATAGCTGCATTTCCACCGGATCGCTGATGGTTCCGCGCCCCACTAAACTCACTTCTAATTTGATATCGGCCCCCTGGACCGAGATTTGCAGCTTGGCGGCGTCCCTGCGGTGATTGACACGCACACCGCGCATCGTTCGTTCGATGCTGGCTTTAATGCGCTCCAACGCTTCCGCGATATGCTGTAGCGATGCAGCCCTGTCTTCAATCGGGAGATAGGTCAGGTCGATATCGACCGACAGGCGCGGCATGTCCCTGACGAAAAGATTGATGGCCGTGCCACCATGCAATGCAAAGCAGGATTCCCTTGCCACTTCCGGTAAAACATTCAGTAGCAGGCTGACCTGCCTTTTATACGCTTCGTTCATGCTCTGCTAATTCTTTGGGTACGGTTATTTGATAGCGGTCGATATAGGCCCCGTTCTTGACAATACTCCGTTTGCCACTTCCCAAATCAACTTTTTCGAGATTCAGAAATTTAGTCCAGTGATGATTCGCTTTTTCCGCAAGAAAAAGGAACAGGCGTTTTACTTTGATCGAGCCGCATTGTTCCAGCAATTGCTGAACCTGCCCAGGTTTCAGATTATTGAGCCCTTCCATTAGCTCGTAGCATTCCATCAGCGCCATTTTTTCAGGCGCGAGGTACAAACACTCCATCAGCGCGCGCGCAGCGCCGGAAACCAGGATAGAGTAACTTTTCACCTCCACTTCGGCCATGCCTATATCCGGTGGTAAAAATGAAGATTGATGGTATTCCACCGCCACGCCCCAGTCATGGTTGAGGAACCAGGTGGGCAACCTTGCGTTACTCTCGCCGAAAACCGTCACCTTCTTTTCCGATAAGGAAAGATAATGCGCTTTACCCAAAAGCGACAAAGCCGTTCGTCCGCCAGGATGTACGGGCAAATGACTTTGCCTCTGCAAAGCATAGATCGCGCCCTGGTAGCCCACGGCATCGCCATTGCGTATCATCGCACCCGTGCCGATAGATTGCAGCCATTGGCTCCGGCGGTAGGCCTTTTGTAGATCGAAGCTATAACCCTGCTCGGCAAGCCAAGAGGATTGCACCACTACCCCGCCGGGCAATGAAGATAATAGCTGGTTTATTTTTGTCTGCATATTGGTAGTCATGATACCATTATAGTATAAATTACAAACCTTAACAATGCTAAAGGTTTATAATAAAACACACAAAGGTATATAAAATACCGAAATTCAACCAGAATTAAAACTAAGATCACTTTTAAGCGATGGTCCCTTTTCGGCTCACTTGCAAGCAAGCATCCTTGTAAATCTAAAATCCAATATTATAATTACAAGGATACGCATTGAACGATAAAACCGGATTTTCAAAATCCGACCACCGCGTCCAAAGCATTATCTGCTTCTTCATGAATAAAATTCGACTGATAGCCCATCGTCGTTTTGATATCGCTGTGCCTGTATAAATCCTTCAAAACCTGGATGGGGATTTTATTGCCGGAAATATGGCCGAACGTGTGCCGGGCAATATGCATGGTCAGGGTTTTGGTTATTTTTACATCCTTATGGATCGCGATTTCTCCCAATGCCGTATTGAGCCGCTTGGTCGCATAGGAAATTTTGCGTTGAATGTGGTAGGGCTTGTCCAACGTATCAAGCACCTTGAGTTCCGGAAAAATAAGATCGTGCTTCATTTCCTGATGGCGGTACTGGTCGAGAATAGCGAAAACTTTCTGGGGTACTTTGAGTGACCCGACCTTCAGGTTTTTTCCCATCTGGTAATAGAGGCGCTCGTTCTGAAAATCCGACCATTTTAACCGGAGGACATCGGATACACGCATCCCGGCAAAATAAAAGGATGTCAGCCAGATATTGCGCGCGTGATTTTCATAGGAATCCAACGGCAATTCCAGCGCTTCAATTTTCTGCACATCCTCCACGGATAGACCCACTTTTTGGCTCTGCGGAAATTTGATCGCAATTTTCCCTTTACCAAAAGGGTAATGTTTCTGATCGACAATATTAGCCGCAATTGCCTGGTTATAAATCGTGCGAATCAGGATGAGGTAGTTCATCATGGTTCGCTCGTTCATCTTCACCACCCGCTCGCCAATCCTGCGCTCCCTCTTCAGCCACGCGGAAAGCTTGGCCAGCAAGGGCACATTGACCTCCGGAAAAGTCACATCCCTGTTTCCCAAAAATTCCTTGATCGCTTTGATCCGCGATTGCTCGGTGAGCACGCGATTGTATTTTCCCTGCGTCCGCAGATTTTCGACGAATATATCGGCCTGGGCAAAAAACGATGTTGCCGCCTTTGGTTTTATTTCGGCGGTGACCAGTTTTGATGAAATATCTTTGTTGTGGGTTTCGAGCTCGAGCAAGGTATCGTTTGCCTCCGCCGTTTTGGTGAGGATCAGATGATTCAGCCGCTTTGAATTGGGATAGGATGTTTTAACTTTTTGCCCTTTAGCATCCCAATCTTTTGCATGAAGGTGATGGCCTAAATGAATGAAGGATGTTTTGCGGTCTTTGGTTACCCGGATCGCCAGCGGATAGGTGCCGTCTTTGTTCGCTTTTTTGCGTAAAACCACTCTAAGTGAAGCCATAAAAATCGGATTTAAAATTGAGGCCTATTCTGTTGTTTTTATCACCTAAATATAAGCATAATCTTTGATATTTGGGTACAACATAGGTACAACATTTCGTGATTTTTTATGATTTTACATGTTGCAACATGAATCAAAAACCGCGTTTCTGAGCCATATAGGCACATTTTGGTTCATATCAATTCATGTTTTTCGCAATTCATAACCCTAAGGTCGGCAGTTCGATCCTGCTCCCCGCTACTTGAGCAGAAAAGTGATCTTCGAGGTCACTTTTTCTGTTTTCAAACGCGCCTAACTCCTTGTTTTTCAGATAGATTACCTCAATACCTTCATTGACCCGAACAGTTCGATATTTGCTTCCGTCATACCAAATTTTCTCCGGGAACACCGCATTGAACAGCCTCCTTTTGCCCATGGAATCGTAAGTTTTCCAATAAATTTGCAATTTTGACACATTTTCGACCGCTTCATGGAGTACTTTATCGATCTTTTGCACCCCTTCTGACATCTCGCCTAACTTCTTTTCCAGGCCAACCATCTCCGCTTCACACTCCGCTTTGTAGATTTTATAATCGGCAGCGTCCGTCTCTTCCATATAATATTTTTTCCGGGCCACACTCAGCCGGACATTCACCTCGGTGATCTGTTTCAACAGGTCTTTACGACTGCTGGAAAATGCCCCATGTTTGTTGGCATTCTGATATTCGACCAATAATTCATTTTCAAAGATCTCGGCTCTCTCCGGCCTGATGGTAAATCCTGCCAATACCTTTTCAAATTTTTCGTTGGCATCTTCCGCCTTAAACCGCACTTTACATTTATGCTGGCAGTGGTAATAATTATAATAGGCACTATAGCCTTTCGAGGCGCTGCCGGTCAGCATCCGCCCGCATTTCGGGCAGATCAATAGTCCCCGCAGCGGCAGTTTATCGATCGACACCATTTTGGCACCGTACGCACCTTTGGCACGGCTGGTCAGGATATCCTGCACATCAAAAAAGAGTTTATCGGAAATGATACCTTCGTGTTGCCCTTGTACCAGGTAGCCTTCTTCCTCCTTAAACTTTGGCACCTCGATCTTCCCGCAATAGACCGGGTTGCGGATGATGTTCCAAAAATGAGCGCTGCCACATTTGAACCCGCGCTCATTCGCCTGTTTACGTACCTGTTCTGCGGCATAATGACCATCCACCAACTGCTGGAATATCCAGCGGATATGTTCCGCCTCCTCTTCTACGATGGAGATATATTTCCGGCCATATTCGGTGATCTTGTTTTCATAGCCCAGCGGGGCGACACCCATATAACGGCCCTCTTTACGTGCCCTGCGCATCCCGTAAAAAGTATTCAATGCCCTGCGGTCGTTCTCTACTTCGGGCGCGGCCAGGTAAAAGGCCATCATGATCTTATTTTCCGGAATAGAGGGATCGAGGGGCTGTTCAATGGCTTGCGGCTCAACACCCAGTAAACGCAATTTGCTGATCATCATATAGGCGTCCCCAGCGTTCCGGCTGAACCGGTCCCACTTGGTGAAGAGGACATGATCGACCTTACCTTTACGTTTTTTCAGATCGGTCAGCAGTTCCGTCCAGGCCGGCCGTTTAAAGGTTTTCGCGGAATAATCTTCCATGACCACATCGATGACCTGGATGCTGTTGATCTCGCAATAGCGCTTCAAACGTTCCTGCTGGTCGCGCTGGGAATACCCCTTATCGGCCTGCTCGTCGGTACTCACCCGCACATATAAATAGGCTGTTTTCATTTCTTAAATTGTTGCTGCACTACCAATTTAGCCAATTTCCGGAAGGTTTCCAATAGCTGCCTCGCTTGTTCTATCGTAATAATTTCGCCTCCTTTTCGCAGGATCTGCACGACATCTTCGGGTGTATAGGGCCTTCTTTGCATGGTCGCTCTCGTTAAAAGTTATCAAAGAACGAATGTGCGTGCCCGGTGTAAAACAAATTGTAAGTTTAGCTTTCAGCACTGGGATTTAAACTCCTATGATGTCATTGGTAATGATTTTATTAGCTAAATTTACATACACAATTATAAACCACATTGGAAGAATTGACTACAAGGATCAGTTATGAAAAATCAACATTACTGGCGCATTTCGACGAAACTCTACCCAAAAAACTGATTCAACCGGCTAAAAGAAATGATCAGGATGAACCTGACGTAGGAATTAAATCTTATACGTTTAAAGACTATCATTTTTCAGGAAGTTACCAGGGCTTTCTTTTTAAAAGCTGCAAATTCGTTCACTGTACGTTTGAAGACGTTTGGGGTTTCTTTCTCTATTTCAAAAAATGCGAGTTTACGGATTGTGAATTTAAAAACTCCCGGTTCTCTCACGGACAATTCGGCTGGACAGAACTTTCATTCTATAACTGTAAATTCCGCAATGTTCAGATCGACGAAGGAGATATGGACAATACCATATTTGAAAAATGCGATTTTCATAAATTCGAATTAGCGGAAGACTTATTCAATGTACATTTCGTTTCCTGTGAATTCGAAGCTTCGATGTTCAGGTCATTCAGATATTATCCGCCGGGAACTGAAATTGAAGAAGATACCAAAGATGTTACTTTCGATAGCTGCCGTATCATGGATTGCTATTTTAACACTGTAGATTTGCGCAACACTTCCATTATAGATTCCACCTTATACTTTTCCGTTTTTCAGGACTGCACCCTCAATGACGAGACCATCGAAATCAGAGACATTGAAATTCGGCCGGTATATGCCTCGATGGATTTTCAGACCATTCTCAAAAGTGATCTAAACAACCCGGAAATTTTAAAAGCTTATTTCAATATACATGCATTCGATTATAAAGAGAAGATCGCTCAGATCTCTTCGCAAACCGATTACAAAAAGATATTCATCTCTTATAGTTTTAAAGACCGCGCATTCGCAGCAGCACTCGATGATACTTTAAGAAACTTCGGCATAAAAACTTTTTTATGGGAAAAGGATGCGCCCGGTGGTCAGTACCTGGAGGACATCATGACCAAGAACGTATGGGAACATGAGATCTTACTTTTCATCGCCTCTGAGCATTCCCTAAAAAGCAAGGCCTGCCAATTTGAATTATCGACAGCTCGTCAAAAACAGGAAGAACTCTGGAAAAATATCTTTTTTCCCATCCATATAGACCCCTACCTTTTCGAAGTCAAACAAAACCAGATACGTCCTATAGAAAAATCGCCCGAATACTGGAACAACATTCAAGAATTAAAACGGGTTAATTCGCTTGATTTTAGCCAGGCAGCAAAACTGTATTTGAAAGACCGTAAATCGTTCGACAAGTTTATTTTAGATAAAATCGTTAAACAAATTCAATCGACTTGACCTGCCTGTTTTATAAAGCGACGGTGCGAGAGGTACCGGCTATTCGTCAGCGGGCACATCTATTTTCAACGTTTGGCGAGAAAAACCACAGCTTCGGGGAAACTGCATTTTTGCACGTTCATGACCAGCTTAATTGCGTTCCCGCCGCTGCCGCCTTTGAAACATTTATAGACCTGTTTATCCGGGGAAACGGTAAAGGTAGCACCAGTGCCGCCATGTAGGGGACATGGGCCGGCCAGGCTGTTGCCCTTGGGGATCAGTTCCGTAAACTCCGCAGCCAGTTCCGCGATGTCGGTCTTGGCCGTTACGTTATCGACAAATGCCGGTGATATCATCGTTCCTATTTTCAACTATAACGCCTCCCGGCCAGTAATCGTGTGCCTTTAGGCCCTCCATCACAAGGAGATGTTTCGTTCTGACCGGAAAACTTTAGAATGCAGATACAGATATTCGAGCCCTTCGGGATGATCATGCAATGATTCTGCTACCAGCCTCGACATGCTTCGGTCATTGGCATTTTCCTGTAGCATGATCTGGTCCAGGTAGGATAAGAAATAATCCAGGCTTTTTTCCGGCAGGGGTAATTCGCCATCGGTACCGTAAAGTTGCAGGCCGCGGTCGGCGGCGATCTGTTCACATAAATAAGTAACCATTACGCTGCGCTGGATCATGACCTCATCCGCCCGGATATCATAACTGTATTCCTGGCTCGCTTTCTCGATCGTCCGGAATACGATCCGGTCCGGCTCCAGCCGCTGGGCATTGGCGGTGATCTCAGCGGACTTTTCCAGCGACCACAGCACGCCGAAAACATGATAGCCCAGGACCGCCGCCCGGAGCGTATAGGTCATCGCAGCCCGGTCCTCACCACACAGGGAAAGGCTACTGAATACCGCGAGCAAGTCACAAATGATTTCTTCCCGGAACCATTCATTGAAATTGGCTGCGATATAATCGGTAAATGGCTGTAGGGCCGATGCGTTCAGGCGGATAACGTCTTCATATATTTCAGGCTTAAAACGGCGGTAATAATGCCCCAGCTCGTGGTTGACCAGGAAGTTTCCCATGATGCCGGCGAGCTTATCGGCGACGATCTTCCATTTCGGGTCTTCATTCGCCGCATGAATGACCGGTATCATCCGGTGTTGTTCGTATAACAGGGTTTCCAGGAAAATAGCGCGGGAAAAAGTATTGTTATATTTATGCAACAACTGCTCGGCAAAGAACTTTTTAAGGTTATAGCGGATCAGCGGGTTGAATGTCTGGTGATCGATTGAACCCCGGCTCATTTCGAACTGCCAGGCCAGGATCAGGTTATATGCAAAAGAAGAAAGGTAGGTATTCCCGATCAGCAGGATGCCGCCCTCCACTTCCGTTAACGTGGAATTGATCCGTTCATCATATAAACTCACGAACATGAAGCCTTTACCGATCTCGGCCTCCAGGTCAAGGAAATCGTCCGTATGCGAATAAGCCGGGAACTTGGCGAAAGGCCGGGTAAGCCGGATCACCCGGCTGGCTTCCTGTTCGGTCATTTCACTTCAGCTTTTGGCGGATCTTTTCGATAGTACCTTTTTCGCCAATTTCGATGATCTCATCCGCCGAAAAACCTTCGAAGGTGACCTCCTTGTCTTTGATCCGGACCTTGCCCGACCGAATGGTTTTCTGATGGGCCTCATAAAATTTGAAAGCGCGCTGGATAACGGGCAGTGATGCGGCGATGATGGTCAGGATGATCGTGCCGTCAAAACCGCTAGACCGCATGGTTTCGTCAGCCGCGAACGTTTCGTTCAGCTGGGCAAGTGTGGCCTCATCGGCCGGATAAAATTCGATCACTATTTCCGGGAAATCTGCATTCATTTTTAAAGTATCTGGTTGACTAAAAGTACGAATTCCGATGAATATATGGCCGGCTTTTCAAGCTTGTCTGCGCGGCCGCTTCCCTTTCGGTTGCCTGACCTTTTCATAGCTCCGCTGCTGATGGGGCAGTTCATGACTTACCCGTGGGCGCCGCTGTTTGTCCGCCAGGCGCACGCCGAGGGTGCGGCCTTCCAGCGTCGAGCCGTCCAGTTCTTTGATGGCCAGGTTGGCGCCTACTTCATCTAAAAAATCGATGAACGCATAGCCTTTACTGGACCCGGTCTCCTGATCGGTAATGATCTTGACCGCGGCCACATCGCCGAAGTCGCTGAAAAAAGTATGGAGGGCCGCTTCATCCATTTCCTTGGGAAAGCCGACGGTAAAGAGCTTGATCATGAGCAGGCAAAGATAAATAATTTTCAGTGCAGGTTAGCGGACTTACAAAGCCTGGTGGTGGCTTTGCCCACCTTTGGGCATGAACGATCAGGTACCCTACATCAAACCGCACCGGCGTCAGCCCCGCGACGCCATCCGAAAACTCCTGCAAAGTTTCCCCCTCCCGGCGAAGTCGGCAGACCCAGGCGTTCCGCAGGAACAGCAAACCATTTTTAACCCGCAAAAGCGCGCGGTTTAAGCGCTTTTGCAAACACGCCAGTGTTTCGCAAGATGTACGTTTGTCCACACAAACGGTCTTCGGGCACGGCCCGAATTTTTCCGCGGCGGAACTTGCGGAAACGGCTAAAGCCAAAATATGAGCAGACCAAAAGCAACTTTACGTGACCAGCTTTACAGTTACCCTGTCCGCACCCGGGTGGATAAGGCCACACAGGAAAGGCTGGAAAAGCTGCTGGCCGAAAGCGCCTGCCAGTCCCTGGCTGAGGTGGCAAGGAAGATCCTGGCGCAGGAAAAAATCTTATGCCTCTACAAGGATATTTCGATGAACGGCGTGATGGAGGAGCTGACCTCGATCCGCAAGGAACTGAAAGCCATCGGCGTTAGTCTGAATCAGGTGACCAAAGCTTTCCATTCCAGTAAAAGTGAGAACCAGCGGGCCTTTTATGCGCTGCGACAAACGGAGCTGGCGAAAACAATAGAACAGAAAACCGACCGCTTACTGGTGCTGGTCGCTAAACTCACGCAGAAATGGTTGTAAGGATCGTCAGCGGGAAAAGCATCCGGGGCCTGCTCAATTACAATGAGCGCAAAGTGGACGCCGGGCAGGCGGAACTCTTAATGGCGAGCCGTTTCGGGAGCGAACTGGATGATCTGGGCTTTAACGAGAAATTGAACCGCTTCGAGCATCTGACCGACCTGAACAGCCGGGTGAAAACGAACGCTTTGCATATCATGCTGAATTTCGCGCCGGAGGAAAACCCGGCGGATGAATTGTTGCAGCAAGTGGCGGCTACCTATATGGAACGCATCGGCTTCGGGGAGCAGCCTTACCTGGTCTACCGGCACCATGACGCGGCGCACAGCCATTTACATATCGTAACGACCAATATCCAGCCGGACGGTAAACGCATCGCGGTGCATAATTTGGGCCGTACACTGTCGGAGCAGACGCGCAAAGAACTGGAAGTAGAATTAGGACTGGTCAAAGCGGACGGGCGGCAGCTCAAAAACATCCTGGGCATCAAAGCGGCCGAACCGGAGATCGCGCAATATGGCAGGACGCCGACCAAGCGGGCCATCGCCAACGTGGTGACCGCCGTGACGCAGAGCTATCGCTTCACCTCACTGGCGGAATTGAATGCGGCATTACAGCAGTTCAATGTGCTGGCTGACCGGGGGCCGGAAGACAGCGCGATGTATGAACGTCAGGGGCTGGTCTATTCCCTGCTGGATAAACAGGGGCAGCGGATCGGCATCCCGATCAAGGCCAGTGCGCTGCCTTATCAACCAACTTTAAAGAACCTGGAAAAACTATATGCGCCCAATAAACAAAAACGGGAGCCCAAAAAGGCACAGCTGCAAAAAACCATTGACCAGGTGTTTGGAAAATATCATCAACTCAGCAAAGCGACATTCATAAAAGACCTAGCGAAAAGGCAGGTCAGTGTGGTTTTCCGGCAAAATGAGCAGGGTTTTACCTACGGGGTAACCTTCGTGGATCATCGGAACAAGACGGTTTTCAACGGCAGTGACCTGGGCAAGGAATATAGCGCCAAAGCCTCGCTGGAAAAGCTGGCTACTTATGACCACCCTAAACAGCCGGGCCAGCAGCATAGCTTCCAGCCGAACGACAAGCAAATGCCGGAAGCACTCGAACCGTCGACCGGTCAAACGGAAAGCCTGACCGGGCAGCTGATCAAAGACCTCCTGGGCCGCGGCGCGCAGGATTTCATGCCCATCATCCCGCAGCAAAAACGCAAAAAGAAAAAACGTAAAACTTTATAAGTATGCAAACCGGAGAAGACATCACCGCACTACGAAAAATATTGGATATGACCCGATTGTTCAGCCTGTTCGTGCTGGCCATCCATTTTTATATCTGTCTGTATCCCGCCTTTGCCGGCTGGAACTGGACGGCGGGCATCACCGACCGGATCGTGGGCAATATCGCGCGTACGGGCTTATTTAATAGCCTGATGAAACCTAAATTGTTCGCGCTACTCTTACTGGGTATTTCCCTGGTGGGCGTTAAAGGGCGGAAGGAAGAAAAGATCGATGTGAAAAAGCAATCGATCTATATCAGTTGCGGACTGCTGCTCTATTTATTAAACGGACTGGCGTTTTATTGTTCAGCGGTCAACACGGTGGCCGTGCTCTATATGCTGATGGCGGTTAGCGGTTACCTGCTGATCCTGACGGGTGGGGTAAGATTGTCGCGCTTATTGAAAGTCAAGTTGGATAAGGATGTCTTTAATAAGGAGAACGAGACCTTTCCCCAGCAGGAGGAGCTATTGGAAAACGAGTATTCGGTGAACCTGCCGACGGAATACAACCTGAAAGGCCGGGTCCGCAAAGGCTGGATCAATTTCATTAACCCCTTCCGGGGCTTATTGGTGAGCGGTACGCCGGGCGCGGGTAAATCTTATTTTGTGATCCGGCATGTCATTACCCAGCATATCAAAAAAGGCTTTACGATGTTCCTGTATGATTTCAAATACGACGACCTGACGCGGATCGCTTACAATACTTTGCTGAATAATTTAAGCGCCTACCCGGTCAGGCCTAAATTCTTTGTCATTAATTTTGACGACCTGAGCCGCAGCCACCGCTGTAACCCGCTTGATCCGGCAGATATGGAGGATATCAGCGATGCGACTGAGGCGTCGCGCACGATCATGCTGGGGCTGAACCGGGACTGGATCAAAAAGCAGGGGGATTTCTTCGTAGAGTCGCCGATCAATTTCCTGACGGCGGTGATCTGGTACCTGAAAAAATACCGGGATGGCCGCTATTGTACCCTGCCGCACGTGATCGAGCTGATGCAGCGGGATTATAAGGAACTGTTTGAGGTGATCCGCATGGAAAAGGAGATCGAGGTTTTGATCAATCCTTTTGTATCCGCCTTTCAGAATAACGCGACCGACCAGCTGGAGGGCCAGATCGCCAGCGCCAAGATCGGGCTGGCGCGTTTGTCTTCGCCGCAGCTGTATTATGTATTATCCGGCAATGACTTTACGCTGGATGTGAATAACCCGAAGGAACCGAAGGTCATCTGCGTGGGTAATAACCCGGCCAAACTGCAAACTTATGGGGCGGTGCTGTCGCTGTATATTTCGCGGGCCATTAAACTGGTGAACCGCAAGCACCAGCGTAAATGCAGTTTGGTGTTCGATGAGTTCCCGACCATTTTCTTTAATAGCATTGACAGTTTGATCGCGACGGCGCGTTCGAACAAAGTGGCGACCACTTTGGGGATACAGGATTTCTCGCAGCTGAAAAAGGATTATGGGCGTGACCAGGCGGAGGTGATCATGAATATTGTGGGTAATATCGTCAGCGGGCAGGTGACCGGGGATACAGCCAAGCAATTGTCGGAGCGGATCGGCAAGATCGTGCAGGAAAGGCAGAGCGTGTCGATCAATAGTGATGATACGTCGACCAGTAAGTCTTCGCAGCTGGATTTCGCGGTGCCGGCTGCCAAGATATCGGCTTTGTCTTCGGGGGAGTTTGTGGGGATGGTGGCAGATGATCCCGATAACCCGGTGGAATTAAAATCTTTCCATGCCCGGGTGATCAATGACCATGCGGCTTTGAAACTGGAAGAGGATAGTTACCGGCCGATGCCGGTGATCAAGGAGGTGAACGAGGATATGGTGGAGGCTGCGTATCAGAAAATCAAACGGGAGGTAGCTGATCTGGTGGCGGATGAGCTGACGAAACAAAAAAAGGTACAGGAGGCGATGGGCGTCCAGCACGCGGATCATCAACAGGAAGAACCGGCCGTCAAAAAAAGGAATTCCAAGAAAAGCAGTAAGCCCTGGTCGGCTTGAGCATCTACTTAAAAATCCGCCGCGAAAACGTTTTTGGCTGCCGGGGGTAGCTCTCCCCGCCAAAGGATCGCGTTGTTCTCAAACAAATAAGGCAAGCCTTTGCCGGAATTGTCTTTCAGTACCTGTTGTGTGGACGGAATCGCAAAAACGCTTTCGATCTGCTCTTTGATGTTGCTTTCGCCGGAGGTTTGCTTCAAACGGTGATGGTAATAAAGCTCGCTGTATTTCAAAACGCTTTCCCCGTCGATCTTCAGGTCTTTAACCCCGAGCATCGTACCGGCCCAGCTGGTTTCTACTTCTTCCACGATCAATTCGACAGTGACGTTTGAGGTGTTGCCAGGCAAAACAAACAATTCCCCCAGGTGATGCTGGAGCTCGCGGTTGATAAATGCGATCGCCTCGGTGTAATTAGCATCTGTCTGGAAAGCAAAAACATCGCTTAATAAATAGGATTTCAGGTTATGCCCGCGGAACGAACCCTGGCTGTCAAAGTAGATTTCGTAAAACATGCCGGCAACGATATGGGATTTTAACTTGAATGCCATGTTCAGCCGGCTCAATTTATTTTCGATCAGGTCTATGGCGGAATAAGCGCCACCTGTCGCCGATTGATAAATATTTCTACCCAGCACGAAAAGGTCATTGTGGTAAAGACGGCTATTGTTGCCACGGTTCACATATTCCGCCAGTTCGTCAATGGCAGGGTTTTGGGTATACCAACTATGCGATTTTAACTTTTCAACGATATCGGCAATCTTGGGATCCACAAAACTGATATACGTTGCATCGGCCAGTGCAGCTTGCGCATAGGGTTGCTTCCGGGCAACGGGTGCCGGTTCTGTGTCAAAGGGCTCAGCCGCTTTCTCCACGGGGCTGGCTGTTGCCTCCTCCGACGGCAATTCCTCGGGAACGGCGAATGTTTCGCCAAGTTGCTCCTCCACTGGACCTTCGGTTTCCTCAGCTAGGGTACCTGAGCTATCCTCCATGGCAACCGCTTCTTCCTCTTCTTCCTTGGCGGTCTCCTCCTCTTTGACCAGTTGCAGCGCACGGGCGACGTTCAGCAGGTCCTTACGATTGTCTTCGATCGCTATTTTAGTCAGAGTCTCCAGATTGATGATGTAAAGCTCCTCGGAATAGGTAGCCAGCCGGAACTCATAGATCAGCCTGGGGTCTGCTATCTTCAGTTCCGGTTCATTGTTGGATACCCGCCGGCCTTTGATTAGTAATTGGTAAGGTGCATACATCCAGTCCGGCTTTTGGTCGTTGGTCAGGATCAATACTTTTTTGCGGTTCCGCGCTTTGCAAAAGGCCAGGATCTCCTGCCAGATGATCAGGTCGCCATAAGCGTTAAAGTCTTTGTGCCCATCTTCGAAGCCGGGGGGAAGTTCTGTGCGAAAACGGTGAGCCCCATAATTGCCGACCGGCTCGACCATGCTGAAGATATCGCTTTCGATGACCGTGCCCTCCAATACTCTTTGCAGGTCTTCGTTGATCTTGACAATATAGTCCGATTTGCGGCTCCTTAACGGACCGGATACTTTTTCCAGTGTCGTGCTGACCTTGTCCAAGTCCTGGATATAGGCTGGCCGGTCAGCATATTTGGCCAGTTTGAGGCTTTCTTCGTCGACATGCATGGACAGGAACTTGCGGACCTCTTTAAATTCCTTGATAATGGTTTTCAACTTATCGCCGGTACTCAGGTAATCCCCGGTCCGTTTTCGTACGAACCGTTTGGTGTATTCGTTCAACGCCCAGGTCGGAGTTTTTAAACGGTCCTTTTGGGTGAAGGTCTCCATCCAGTCCAGCAGCTCTTTTCTCGCGTCGGCATTGAGTTTAAAAAAGGTGGCCAGGATGTTCGTGTCGATAAAAAGCACACATTCATCATCGAGCAGCAGGGCTGAGATCTTCTGGAAATACAGGTCTTTATCAATGACGGTTACCGGGAATTTCATGTTCAGGATGTGCAAATAGCGGGGCTAATGTATGTTTTTTTCTGTAATAATGGGGTATTTTTACGGGTGATAGGATGAGGTAAAAAACGGGCGCGGGTCGCGCCCGTTTAAGCAATTCATTGGCCAAAACCGGCCCATAAAGAACGAGATGTTGCCTCACCACCTTGGTGAGGATCAAAGCTAACCCTGAGGATCTCAGCCCGCTTGTCCATCCGTGTCCGATCTTTTGTCAGTCTGCAAGGCCTGCCGGAATGCGGTGGGTGATTGCCCGTTATGCTTTTTGAGGAAATGGTTGAATTGCGCCATGTCCGCGAAATCCAGCTCATAGGCGATCTCTTTGATGCTGAGCGGGCTTTCGGCCAGCAGGCGTTCGGCTTCACTGAGCAGTTGCTCGGTGATCCATTCCTGGACCAGTTTGCCGGTAGCGCGTTTACAAGTCTCATTAAGTTTACGGACAGGCATCCCCAATTGACTGGCGTAAAACGCGGGCAGGCGCTCTTTGTGGAAATGTTCCTGGATCAGCGGGAGCAACTTTTCTGCGACGGCATAATTGAAGCTAACCTTGGGTATCTTGTTGACCAGGCGGTAGGCATTGGCGACGTGCAGCAAAATGGCGTAGAGGTAGGTCTGCGCGATGCTCAAGTTATGTTCGGCTTCCTGTTCCTGCTGAATGAACTGGGCCAGGCTTTGCAGAGCATGGGCAGTGGCCGGGATGATGTCGGTATAGCATTTTCGGCCGGCTGGCAGGAATAGCGGCAGCAGCTTTTCTTCGGGGTGGCGCTGAAAGAACAGGCGCAGCAGCCAGGGTTCGAGCCGGATGAGCCAGCCGGTACCTTGCCAGTCGATCTGTATACGCTGCCCCTGCGGCAGGAAAAAGATGCGCTGCGGCTGAATTTTATAATGTTTATAGTGGATTTCCAGGTCGCCTTTACCGCCTCTGATCCAAAGGAGTTGTAAATGGTCCCTTAAAGTGTCTATGCCGGCCGTCTTATCGATGCCCGCGCTGAGTTTTTCGATCCGGATCTGTCTTTCCATGGTTCGCTTTGTAAAAGGAAAGCGCGGGCCATGACTGTCCCCGAACGGTACGACCAAGCACCGGTGCAAAAACAAGCCATGCCCGCGCGCTTACCGCTGGCATACACTTGTTTCCCGATGCTTTATCAAAATTTGGTCGTTTTATCGGCAGGAAACGGTATACTGAATATCTTGACCGGCCTCGCAGCCGGTACGTTTTATTTTCAAAAAAGCGCCTTCCCGCTCCCGGAAAGACGCCACTGATTCATTAACTCACTCAAAAAAAACATACCCGCGGCTACTCGACCGCGGGATTATGCTCACATCATTAACGCATTCATTAACTATTAACTGACTTATAAAGAACGAAAGAGTATTGTTAAAAGAACCCGTCCAGTTCATCTCTGCCCTGGCAACGGTTCCATATCATTTTTATGATGACAAATAGCAGGATGATGATCAATAAGCCCAAACAGCCAAATGTAAGATCGTCGCCCAGGTTCATTCATCTTATCCTTGTTTAGTATTCATTTACTTGGCCATTATTCAATTCTTAAGACTATTGTACAACCCGCCTGAATTAGGCTGGGTTCCACGTTGCCTGTTTTCATTTCAACTTTTGTTGCCAGCATATTGCTTGCTGATCACTTATGCCAAAGCTCTTTAACTCCCGCTAATTCCGGTGGTCAAAAACTGCTGATTATTGGTTAAAAATTCATGCTGTTCCTAAACTCCGTTGGTGCCAGTCCGGTATGTTTTTTGACGAACTTGTAAAACTGGGCCATATCGGCGAAGCCTAAGCTGTAGGCGATCTCCTTGACGCTTAAGGCTGTGGTCAGCAGGAGTATTTTACATTCCAGTACCAGGCGCTCGGTGAGCAGTTGGTGTACGGTTTTGTTTAAAAGTCTTTTGACCAGGGTGTTCAATTGGGTGATGGTCATGCACATGCGGTCGGCATAGAAGGATACGGTCTGTTCGGTCATAAAATGGGTATTGATCAGTTCCTTTAATTTACGGACCTGCGTCATTTGCCCCGGCAGTTCGCCGGGTTCGGGCTGCCTGACCTGTTTGGCGGCGTAGAGCAGGATGAGCATGAGGTAATGTTCGGCCATGGCGATGTCGCTGTCGAAGGTGCCGGCCAGTTGCCCGACGAGTTCGTCAACGTTGCTGCCCATACGTGCGGACAGGTCGGCGAAGGGTACGGAGCCGAAGTAGTTCAGAATCTCTTCGCGGCGGTTACCGGTGAGCAGGCTTTCTTCAAAGAGGATGAGCCAGCCTTTGGCGCTGACATTGGCCATGCGGTGCACTTGTCCCTGGAGGACGAGGAACAAACGACCAGGGAGCAGTTCGTAGGTGGCAAAGTCGATCTCCTGCCGGCCGTAGCCTTCGGTGACCCACAGGAGCATGACGAAGGCATGGCGGTGCGGCAGCGCCGAGGTATGGTCTCCGGTGCTGTCTAAGGGCAGGACCCTGATCCTGCCGCCGCCTATGATCTGCTGAAATACCATGATTAAAAAGGCCTCCCCGTTGGGGGAGGCTCGTTTTCACTTATAATTAACTATTAACTAAAACATTTATTTTCGACTGGCCTCAAAACCACATTGCAGCCACTTTAAGTATTCCCCAGTATCGGGTGTATAACCCACCGGTGTATTCAGCAATTTTTCATCTTTGCTGAGCAGGACGTAAAGTGGCTGGGTGACTTGTTTAAAGTTGACCGATTCCATGGTCGCATACAGGTCACCCACGCTTTTGATCTCTTTTTTACCGTACATGAATTGCTGATCCAAGGGCAATTCTTTACGGTCGTCTACATAGAGAGAAATCAGGACAAAATGTGATCTGATATAAGCCGCGACTTCCGGTTTTGTCCAGACGTTTTCTTCCATTTTACGGCAGTTGACGCAGGCCCAACCGGTAAAATCCAACATCAGCGGCTTGCCTGTTTTTTTGGACAAAGCCAATGCTGCTTGGTAGTCATTCATGACATCCGGTTTGATGCCGCCCTCATGTGTTTTGTTATGTTTAAACAGGCTATAGCTGGTCGGTGGCGGGAAGCCGCTTAATAGTTCAAGCGAGGATTTGTTGAACAGACCGGCACCTAAATAGATGGCGAACATCAAAACGATACCGCCGGATGCGATCCGTCCATATCCGATCTTTTTGCGACCATTCAAATTGGCGCTCCTTTCAAAGGCCCCCAATAAATAGGCGGCCAGTAGCATAGCGATTAAAAGCCAAATCCCGATAAATACTTCACGGGGCAAGATACCCCAATGGTCGACCAGGTCGGCATTGGACAAAAATTTAAAAGCCAAACCCACTTCAACAAAGGCAAGTGATTTCTTAAATACGGCTAACCAGCCGCCACTTTTTGGTAGCGCTTTCATCCAGGATGGGAACATGGCGAATAAGGTAAAGGGTAATGCGAGTGCTAAACCGAATCCTCCCATTCCCGCGGTCAAGGCCCAGGCTCCAGAACTTGAAGACAAGGAACCGACGAGCAAACTACCCAGTATCGGCCCGGTACAGGAGAACGATACTAAAGCTAGGGTAAGCGCCATAAAGAAGATGCCTGCTATGCTACCGAGGTCACTTTTGCTATCGGCCTTATTGGTCAGTTTGCCTGAAACGGTGATTTCGAACAGCCCAAAGAACGACAAGGCGAAAAACACGAATACGCCGAAGAAAAACAGGTTTACCCATACATTGGTCGACAGGGAGTTTAGCAGTTCGGGTTTTAATCCGCTGATCAAATGGAAGGGCAAACTACCCAACAGATAGATCGATATGATGAATATGCCGTATAGCATCCCGTTCTTGATGCCACTTGCCTTATTTACGGATTGTCCGCTAAACCAGGATACGGTTAAGGGGATCATGGGGAACACACAAGGGGTTAATAATCCCAGCAAGCCGCCTGCAAAACCCAATAAAAATATCGCCAAAATTGAGTAATGGCTTTCTGACTTTCCAATACCACAATTTGACAAAGGTTTAGATATTTCTAAAGAAGTTATGTCCAATACAACATGGCTGGATTTATTATCTGCATCTATAACTAAATTGAGAGTATCGGTGATGGGAAGAAATTTTTGACCTTTAGAGGCAAAACCACTAAGTAATATGTTTAATCGCCCAGGAATACTTCCTTTGAAATGAAGTAATTGAGAAAAAGCAAAATGCCCCTTAAATACGGCAAGTGGCACGTTATTGAATAAATCATCATTTATTATAACTGGAGTGCAACGTTGCTTGGGTGACCCAAATTCAATTTCGGCATTATTGACTTCCATTTTAAGACCATTGAGTCCGATTGACTGATTGTCTTGACTATAAACAATCCATCCTTTATTGATTTCCCCCCTAATTTCAACCTCAACAACGTTCTTACTCCACTTGTTAGATTTTACTGAAATTCCAGATACTACCTGTGCATAGCCGTGATCATAAGAGAGAAAAAAACAAAAAAGTATTAAAATCACGGTTTTCATTTGACTAAGCTGATTAATTCCAATTCAAAGATCAAAGTTGAATAGGGAGGTATATCGTTCGTTCCGCCCACCCCATAACCTAGCTGATATGGGATAAAAACACGAAATTTAGAGCCGAATGGCATTAATTGCAATATCTCTTTCCATCCCTTAATTACTTGGTTAATTTTGACAATAACGGGCTGCCCTCGATCATAAGAGTTGTCAAATACCAAACCGTTGACCAACTCCCCCTTATAGTTTACTGTTAAGACATCTTCCGGCTTAGGGATTTCACCTTTGCCAAGCTTGATTATTTGATATTGTAGGCCACTCGGTGTGACGATAACATTCTCCTTTTTTTGATTCTCGAAAAGAAAGCGTTCTCCCAATTTGATATTGGCCTCATATTTACTCTTCCAAGCCGCGGATTCAAAAAGTCTAATTAAATGCCTGGTAATGGAATCCGGGTATCTACTTTTTAGTACTATACCATCTTTTACTCCCTCTAATAATAAATCGAAATTTAATTTTTCGACCCCTTTTGAGGCTAGGCTTTTCCCCAACATATTGCCATACAAATAACTAACGGTATCTACATTTTGACTTTTTGAAATCTTTGGGAAGATCAACATGGCTACAAAAAATACAATGCAAAAAATTGACAAGTAAATGCTATTCGGAAGGTTCATCCTATTAAAATTATTCATGACCGACCATCCATGCCGGGGCAGGCTTCCCCTTCAAATAATGGTCAAAAAATTCTAATTGCTTATTCGTGTAATCAACTACATTCTCTTTTTTAACCAAATTGTGCCCCTCGCCATTGTATGCCAATAGATAACAAGGCTTTTCATTCCTTCTTAAGGCATTAAATAGCTCAATACCCTGATACCAATCCACGGTGCCATCTTTATTGCCAACTTGAATTAATAAGGGCGTATGAATGTTTTTTACCTGGTAGACGGTTGAGTTCCGTACATAAGCTTCGGGAAGATCATAATTAGGTCCGGCAAGCCGCGCTTGTCCCATTTCAAACAAGCCAAGCGAAGAGTTGTAACTATTATCGTCCCATCTAATCCCCAAATACATACTCGTCATATCTGTAAGTGGGGCACCAGCAATGGAAGCCTTAAATAAATTTGTTTGTGAAATAATGAAACCAGCTTCATATCCACCCCAACTATGCCCCATTAGTCCTATATGGTCTTTATCAACTGACGGATTTTTTATAATTTCTTTTACAGCTTCAATTACGCATTCGGCTGCAGAAATTCCAGGATCACCAGTTCGCATTACAATGTCCGGTTCAAAGACAAAATAACCTTGATATTTAAAATTATTTTTATCGTAAGGATTCAACTTATTAGGTAAAGCAAAATCGTGAAGCATTTGAGACCGCTTTTCATAAATTTTACATACTACCGGATATTTTAAACCCTGCCTAAAATTAAATGGATAATAGAGCGCCCCATGTAACTTTCTTCCGTCTTTCAGTTTGAAAGTTATTAGCTCACTTTTTCCCGGGTGTTCTTGCTGGTAAAAAGAATTTGTTTGATACACAATGTTTTGACTGGAGAAATCTTTATCGGTAATAAATAAACCGGGCGATCGATCCGCATTTTCTTTAACAAAGGTGAATTCATGAGTCCTAGCTGAAATAGTCACATCTTTTACCGCGCAATTTTCAAAGATTAGTGGCTTTAATTCAAATTTATCTAACTTAAAAAGACCAGTATATCCCGACTCAACTCCTCTCGCATCCAAATAAATGGATTGTTCATTTTCAATTATATAATCAGGCCCACTTAATTTCGAGACCTTAAAGGCTATGCTTCGATCTTTAAAATTTGTGAGATTAAAATATCGGACTCCGTCTACTGTACAACAATAAACGTTCATCTTACTATTGACATACACCTTTTTAGAATCTTTACTCCAGAAAATATCGGAAATCGGCGCGATTGCTTTAGGCGTATCATAGTCTTCATCCCAAAAAATATCATTAATGTTTTTCGTAATACAGGTATGGGCTTTGGTTCTAAAATCGTAAACATAATATTGCTTGTTCAAGAAGTAGCAAAATAAATTTCCATCAGGAGAAATGCTCGCTATCGACTGCAGGGTGATATCTCTACCCCCAAACATTTTTTTATGGAATAGTTGCTCTATTTGCCCATTTTTAAGGTTTACAACTTCCACATTTGATTCATTGCCGAAAATTTCTTCGTAGTTCCTTTTAAGAGCGATGAAGCGAACTGCAAATTGACCTTTGACCGGGACTATAGCGTTAAATAATGCTCCTATGCTAGCAACTTTACCGCTCTTTAAATCTAATGATAAGAAGACAGTTTCAGTATTCGTAAAATTACTCTGCTGCATCTTAAAATTAATTTGAGAGACATCCCGCTCTTTTTTATCCCAACTCCATATCCGTAGCGCATCGGGCTGTCCGGATATCTTACGTTTACTATTTGTTGTGTCTGCCCTGTTTGCCAATAATAGGATATTATTAGGATCGCTATTGGGTAAATCATGGTTAAGCGCCTGATGAGGATTAAAATTAATTCCCGGTATTTTAGGCAAATTAATTTCAGTAAGCTTTTTATATTTTACAAAATACAAATATGCCGTGGCATTTAATTGTTGACTTGTTACAAACGATAGGGTCTCGCCATTCTTGTGGTAATTCAACTCTGTAAGCGACTTTGTCGTATTAAATATCATTACCGGATTCACGGCCTTTTGATTAATATAGAAAAGACTATTAGAATGGGAAATCGAATCTTCAACTGAAAAAAAAGCATTTTGGCCGTTGCTATCAAATACAAGCTCTTTAATCTTATATGAAATAAGGTGTTTTTTAAAATTGCTCGGTTGCACTATTTCAAGGCTGTAGTTAACACCTTGATATAATTCATTAACAATCAATAAATTATTTCCAAAAAATACAGCTGTTTGTACATTGTCAAAATCTATATGGCTACGATTCGTTAGCCTAATTAATCGATATCTTTTTTTTGAGGTTTTTATCAATACATATTTACTATCGTTTGAAAGGAGGGGCAGCTCCGGGCATTTACCCAATTCCGTTGTCGTTTTTAATTTATTGTTTCGCAAAAACCCAAAGAGCGCTGCACCTTTTTGCACAGTAAAAACCAGCCACTTTCCATCCGGAGATATTCTTTTTTCACCCAATTGCTCCCATAACGAGTCAGGAATAGCCATGTTATGAGCCTTGGCCCCATGGCCACAAATATTTGATAATAATGCAACTAAAATTGCCACTCTAAGTGCTGATTTCATCTTTTCGTTTACTTTAACTCGAATGAAATTTTTTGTTTCGCGGGTGGCATACACTGGCTTTCGTTGCAAACCATAAAACTGATCACACCACTAATCGAGGTCTGAATTTTGCTTTTAACTTTAACCAATTGGGTAAAGTCTACTGAATCCCTGTAGGACAAAACATAAACATTAAAAACGCTATTATATTCCCTCTTCCTATTTCCTATTTCTTTGACAGTACCAATTAATCCGAGCATCGGATTAGGATTGAATATGATTTTTGTGGGTACCGGCCCACCTTTGGGCGAATCCTGGGCGTAAATATGCCATGAATCTGCTAACTCCGCTTTCATATGTATTTCATACATATCATTTGAAACTTTTAGACATCTAAAAGTCCATTCTACCTGTGCGATACAACTCGATGTTAAACACGCAAGAGCGATAGTGAAAATTAATTGCTTCATATTCCTAGAATATTAATTTGATAAAATAACACCCTGAAGTCCCGACTGCAGCTTTTTCGAGTTAGTTGAAATGATAAAAGGCGCATCAGGCTTAAATACCCTTATCAAACGGCTCTTTAAACTTAATAAATGGGCTTTTGAATTCTGATCAGTGTATTTCGGTAAAGCTTTATCTATTCGAATAATCATCGTATTTATATGCGATTGAATAATCGGGTAGAAATCAGTCCTGCGAAGATTTAGGAACTCGTCTTTTTTGCTAATATCTGTCGGTACAAAATTCGCCTGGGTAATTAAACGATCAACATAGGCTTTTTGAAGAGTACGCCGGTAAACATCAATTGCTACCTTTCCGGTGAACTCCTTGAAGATCCCAGCCTCTAAGTCATCGAGAAGATCATCGAAGTAATAAGCTTCTTGCGGCTTCGCCAATTGAAAAGTGAGCATTTGTTCAAAATTCGTCGGGGAAACCAAGTTGTTTATGACCTGCTCTTGTAAAAAACCGGATAGTTTAGGCCCAGTTCCGCCTACTAAAGAGAATATTTGTTTGTTCATTAGCCATGTTGGTGTATCAAAAAGTTGTTCCTGTAAAAATTGAACAGCCCGCTTTTGTTTCAATTTTGGGATAAACGTTACCACAGTTCCGGCCTGTTCACTGCTTATGACGGTAGTTTTTGTCAAGCCGATATTATTCAATACATGAAAAAGGTACCGCTGATACTGCCCAATTACCTGGTCATTCATTTTTTGCAAATTGGAATAATCAGAATGCGGTTCCATTGTCCATTTCAATAAGTTATTCATTACCACTTTAAGGTTCTTTATACCATATTCTCCGGCTTTCATCGCATCGTCTCCGAGATCTTCAGTTTGTCTACGCGGATCTGTCACCAGCAAACCTGTTTCAGCACCAAACCAAAATCTATTATCCGTTTTTAGTTTGGATACTATCCAATTATCCATGAATTTAGCTTCTTGTTCTTTTGAAGTTAAATCAGGCAGCCATCTATACCCCCACTCAATCGCCCATTTATCATACATGCCAATGCGTGGAAATAAATTATTTTGACTGATCTTATCCTGTGGTTGCGCGACATAATTGAAACGCGCATAATCCATTATTGAGGGGCAAAACCCATTTTCTGTTAAGTATTTTTCATCCCGTAATTTTTCGACCGGTACGGTGGAAGACGCACCCATATTATGTAATAAACCCAATGTATGCCCCACTTCATGGGAAGAAACAAATCTGATAAGCTGGCCCATTAATTCATCGCTAAAATGCATAGTCCTTGCCTGTGGATCATTCGGTCCGGCCTGCACCATATACCAGTCGTGTAATAAGCTCATCACATTATGGAACCAACTGATATGCGTTTCCAATATCTCACCCGTCCTGGGATCATGGATATGCGGCCCCATCGCATTTGCCATAGCGGATGGCTTATAAACGACAGCATTATGCCGTGCATCATATAAATTAAAGTCAGGGTCATTTTTCGGTGCTTCAAGGGCGTAGATGGCGTTTTTAAAACCCGCTTTCTCAAACGCTACCTGCCAGTCGTTAATTCCCTTTATCAAATAGGGCACCCATTTTTTGGGTGTTGCGGGATCTATGTAATAAATAATCGGTTTTTTTGGTTCGACTAATTCACCATTTAAATACCGTTGTTTATCTTGCTCTTTAGGTTCAAGTCTAAATCGTGTGATCATCTCTGTCCGCTGTTGGTCATTTATTTTGTCGAAATCCGTAAAGGATTCTGAAAAATACCCAACCCTCGGATCAGCTGTTCGTGGCTTCATAGGTTCCAGCGGCAGCAAGACCAAAGAAGTGTTTATTTCAAATGTTGCGTTCGATTGTTCCACCTTAAACGTCTTTACCGTTTGAATTTCTACATTGATCGGCATCGATTGAATGGCTTCCAAATATGATTTGTCCGCCTGATAGCCTCCTAAACTGAACTTTGTCTTATCTGCTGCAGAAAAAAAGAACAGTGGATTGTCGCTATTTAAAATTTCGTTGACATCTATCACAACAGAAGCAGAATCTTTGGCGTAGGCTTTAATATCAAAAGCCGCAACAATTGGCTGCAAGTTTGAATTGGCAAGGCTTTTATACATACCATTCAACGTGGTGTCGCTGGCCCTTTCGCTATAAGAAATTTCCCTTATAAAAACTTTGTCGTTTCCGCCAAACTCAAAACGGATCACCCGGCTTCCGATCAAATCCCCGGCATATCCTTCATATTGATTGCTGGGCCGTATACCGGTTGCTCCCTTTGCAATCCTGGTAGTGACTAGAATATCCTTGTTTAAAACTGCTTTTGAAATTTCAAAATAATAATGATTGTCAATAATATGTACCAAAATTAAACCGGAATCAGACTTGGCTTTCGATGTGATCACTTCTTTATAAGGTTTAACTGACCCCGTTTTGGCTTGGCCCAGCAGACCTCTCTTGGTGCTATCGTTAATTGCAGTAGCGACTATTGACAACCCGGTAGTTTTCTTGTCGCCGTGATGAAAAATAGAACATGACGACCACGATAACACGAAGACAAAAAGAACAATGAGAAAGAAATTCTTGTAAATCTTAAATTGTAGCTTATCTAAACTACCCATATCGCAACATTTTTTAAAACATTTCATAATTATATACCTAAATGAGGGACTTATGCTTTTGGCTTTAACACCTTTTGCAATCTTTGATAAATGAATAATAGATGAGCTTTGGTCAAGGGATCTTCGCATTTCGGTAAAGCAATTTTAATCCTATCCCTCAAGCTAATCACATTGCTGAGTATGGTCGGATAGAAGTCAGACCTGCTGATATCGGCATACTCCTCTTTAGCGGTGCCTGCAAAAGCCCAAAAAGCGTTTTCCGGTTTATATTCGATCAACAAAAGCAGCTTATCAGCATAAATTTTTTGCAAGGTCCGATCTGAGTTTTCAATACTTCGAGGTGTTTCCAGCTTAGCCCAAATGGAGCGATCCAAATCATTTAACAATTCGCAATAAGAATACTTGTCTCTTTGATTTAAAAATCCATGCACTATTGCCCCATCATATCGCTTGTAATTTAAAATATAGTCAACTACCGACGATTTAAGCGCCGTTACCGCGCTATCAGCTTTAGTATTTGTAATTGTTAACAGGCCGGTATCAGTAATCCACTTTGAATTTTCAAATAATTGTTCGGAAATAAAGCGGAGCGCGCTTTTTTGTCTTAATTTTGGAACGAAGTTGATTACAGGTTCACGAGAGCTATTCGTTTGCGGAGTTTGCGTAATTGCTTCAATATTGAATAATGCATGGTTAATATACCTTCCATACACTTCTATAATTTTGTTATAAATCACACCCAGATACCAATAATCAATTTTTCCATTAGCAGTCCAAATTTTCAACTGAGCGAGCAACTTCTTTAAGTTATTGATGCCCAACTCACTCGCCTTAATGGGATCGTTGCCTAGGTCGAACATTTGGTTCCTAGGGTCGGTAACATTGAATCCGTATGGCTCGCCGAACCGATATCTATCATCTTTACTCAATTTCTGAGATATCCATTTGTCAAAGTACTCTTTTTCTTTACTATCGCTTTCCCATTTGGGAAACCAACGATACCCCCATTCCACCGCCCATTCATCATATATGCCAATTTTAGGGAACAGTAGATTGGTTGGTATATTATCTTCGGGCTGTAAGACATAATTTGTCCATACAGGATCTAAAATGGAGGGTGAAAACCCATATTTTTCAAGGTAAGATCGACTTCGAAGACTATCTACTTTAACCGAAGAAGAAGCTCCAAAATTCATTTGCAGACCTAAGCAAGTTCCGACCTGCAGTGAACAAGCGCCCCTTATAATCCGGTTAATTAGCGAGTCTGATAAATTCATTCCCCGTATGCTTGAATCACGGAGAGCGGCGCCAACGAAAAATTCATCCCGAATCGAAGTATACACATTATAAAACCAATCAATGTGCGATTCCAATATTTCCCCTGATCGAGGGTCTACAACGCGCCGTCCACGTGTTGCAGGAAGTGTTGATGCCTTAAATATAATAGCGTTATGAAGCCCGTCATAGATATTAAATGATGAATCATTTATAGGTGCTTTTAGCGCATAGATAGCTCGCTTAAACCCAGCATGTTCAAATGCCTTTTGCCAATCATTGACACCATCCATTAATGGTTTTACCCATTTTTCAGGTGTTGCAGGATCAATATAAAATATGATCGGTTTTTTAGGCTCCACCAGTTCACCTCTTAAATATCGCTGCTCATCATTTTCTGTTGGCTCCAACCGAAATCTTTGAATAAACGTTTTGCCTACAGCAAACTGCGGACTATCGAAATCTAAATAAGCAATGCTGCTATATCCAACCCTGTTATCTGAAAGCCTGGGCAACATAGAATTGGTAGGGAGAAGAATCAGTGACGTTATAAACTCATTGGTTTTAACCCCCCCTTTTAAACTCGTAAAAGTTTTTAAGGTCAAAATCTCGACCTTGTTTTCAAATACGCTAACTGATTCAACCTGTGATTTATCTTTTTGAAAATTCTCCAAGCCAAAACTATCCCTTGATCTGAGCTGCACCGATAATAAAGGCTCATCATCAGAGATAAATTTAGTTATTTCGAACACAACCGACGACGAATCTTTATTGAAAGTTTTGATGTCAAACGAGGCAACAATGGGTTGTAAATTGGAGCGTTTAACAGCCTCTCTTAAGCTATTCGCAGTACTATCAGTAGCACCTTCATTATTGCTAACTTTTCTTAAAAATATTTTCCCCTCAACATCTTTTGTAAACCGGACAACTTCTGTAACCAGCTGATCTCCGTTATAACCGAGCAATTGCTGAAATGGTCTAACCCCTGAGGCCGCTTTCGCAATCCTGGTAACTAACAGGAAATCTTTCTGAAGCAGATTAACGGGTAGCTCTAAGTAATAACTTTCTCCGATTTGATGCGTATTAATGAGACCATGACGCGTATGTGCATTTTTTAGTAAATCCATATAAACCTTCCCGTTTTGGTTGCGCAGGCTATCGGAAGTTACAGGAACGTTTTTCTTTTGTGCTTTTTCTTTCACTATGAAACAGCTGCTCAAAGCCATAAAAAAAGACAGCAATAACAAGTTTATCCTCATATCAATATTTAAAGAAAGTTAAATGGCACTGTGCTAATTGCTAGCGGGCGAGAAGGCGATAAAGTCTAAGGACCTATCCTGAACTTGTAATTCCAGATTATATTGATTCAACAATTTTCTTAAATCATCCATCGATGTTAAATCCTTTGGTATCATCATATTCAATGGCTTAAGGTCTGGCCACCCTGTTTCATTAATAATTAAAAACGGTTTTGCTTCAGCCATTCTATTATGATACATTATTTTACTTAACCTCTTACCAGATTCATACTCCCCTATGATATCGTGAAATAGATAACGCAAACCGTAATTGGAATACTTAATAAAAACATCTTTTCCAACTTTAACTTCAGCAGGTTCAATATTTTTAGACTTGTCTTCCGGTGTTTTTGAAGATACTTTATCCTCGCCACGCTTTGTTAAGATATAACAGGGCAAGGTTGTGGTTTGAATAGCAGCGGTCAACTTCAACTTGGAATACAAGTAACCATTTAAGTCTTTAACCATTAAATCCTTTTGTTCTTTTATGGATGTGCTCAACGGTAAGATTTGTTCATAACAACATGATGCTTTTAAAATATCATCACTCGTCACCTCTGCATGTAAGTCCGATCCGGACAGGACAAAACTATTGGCCAGGCGAGAGAAGTTATTCGTTATGCGGGCCGTGTCGGCCGCTATCGGTAGGATTATAAATTGTTCTAGCCCACCAGAATTATACACAATATGTTTTCTTTCGATTTGTTCTAAAACCTGAACTCCCAAAGAACTATGTTCAAAAATGTTTAGTAGTGGATAATTAATGTAGGATTTCCTTGTCGTTTTTGTTATGGAGTCTTTCGCGCTCACCAAGGAAAATCTACCCAGATTATTATTATATGCCGAAAAAAAAGCCCCATAGACTACTGGAATATCGGTCATATTTCCAAGATACTCATAATACGGCCGACGGGATTTACCAAATCCGAAATTTGGAGACATATTTATGTCATTCATGGAATAAACGTCTTTATCATCTATAATATCCTGTATCTTTTGTGGGTAAGTACCTTCATGCCCACCCAACGATCTAATGATACCATTTTTGTCAATGATTACATGAAATGGTATGCCACGGAATGTCCAAAGTTTGGCCCATTTCGAATTATAGTATTCATCCAGACTGCTTAATGTCTTTTCTAACACGATGGAGGGTAAAGTGGATGCGCTCTTCAAATCTTTCGCATGCCTTGCTTTTAAAAACCTGGCTCCTCCAGAATTGATTTCTTCCTCAGACTCATTAGTGTTTATTAAAAAAATTTGAATTTTATCGCCAAATTGCCGTTGTAGTTCTTCCATTCGCGGGATATTTGCTATGCAAGTCGCGCAGTCAGTGCCCCAAAAATCTAAGATAACAACCTTACCTTTTAGTTCAGAAAAATGGGTTTTACCAGTTGTGTTGTTTAAAATTTTGCCAAAAGGGATATCAGGCATTTTATTGCCTACCGTTAAATTGTGAATCCCATATTTATTAAACCATTCGTCACCGATTTTTTCTCGCCAGTGCCCTTGTGCAACAGCAACAATAGAGACTAAGACCATCATTAGGGAAACGCTCAACTTTTTCATAATCAGTATTATATAAAATTAAAAAAACGGGCACAATAATTCCAGTTAACCATTGGCTAAAACTTATTGTGCCCTTAAAATACCAGTCTTTTACCTGGGGTTTTGTACTATCCCCCGTTTGATGATCTCGTCAGTCGGTATTTGCATGACCCAGCGGTTATCATTAGGTGGCAACGTATATATTTTGCCATTGATGATACGTTTTAATGTAATGGTAGAGTCTTCCAAATTGTATCTTCTCAGATCCGTCCAACGTTGGTTTCGAAATACAAGTTCTTTTCGACGTTCAATTCTGATTTTTTGTAAAGCATTAGATGCATCAGAGGCAACTAAATCGACATATTTACCAGTTGTCCAACGTGTTTTCAAAAGCGTATTTAAGTCAAACATCGCAGAAATAGAGTTGCCGTTTTTGGCGTAACACTCTGCCCGTATTAATAGCAATTCACTGGTAGTCAATCCACTGAACGTCCCCCAAGTTGCTTTTTGACCTGCATAGGAGCCCCAGAAATAATATGTACCGGCTTTGGCTCCGGTATTTGCATTAAAATATACTTTTTTCCTTAGATCATCCTGTGAATAGGATTTATATAAATTAGAATCCACCTTACACTTGTCGTTTTTTAATAATTGCGCTGAATTATAACTGTAATATATCACTTCAACGTTCGGAACCTTAATTGGAGGGCTTTGAACAGGAATCAATCCATTATAGTTTAATAAGGCATTTTGCTGATCAAGTGCCATTTTAGCGTACGTTCCAGCATTTGTATAGTCGCGCATGCTTAAGTAAACACGTGCAAGCTCCGCATATGCGGCTATCTTGCAAGGTCTGGTAATAACTGAACTTCTTACAGGTAATAATTCTATGGATTGTTTCAAATCATTTATGATTTGATCGTAGGTTGTTTGGACCGAAGCTCTTCCAACAACTTCATTAATGTCTGCACTTTGCTTAAGCAATAATCCTGGATCTGTTGCTGCTGTAGATGAAAACGGTTTACAATAAAGTTGCGCTAATTCAAAAAAGCTATAGGCCCTAATAAACAGGGCACTTCCCTGAATCTGGTTATACAAAGCTGCATCACTTGGTGCGGATTCTACCAGAGGTAAATAAGTCAAGGCCAGATTTGAGTAATACACAGGGCTTGGATAGGAAACATTCCAAGGTAGTCCGTAGGGTATAGCATCCTTGTTCCAAGTGTAGTATTGTGCGTCACTTATATATTGATTATAGTCTGATGCAGTGAGGTAATAATTGTCAGCTAAGGCTTCCCCAAAAACAGCTGAGGATTCATTAATCCGTGCTGAGTTATCTAATAAAGCTTGAAGGTCGCTAAGCGAAGAGGGAACATTTGCCAACTTATCTGGCTTTTTGTCCAAAAACTTTTTGCAGGAAGTTATGCCGCAAAGCACTACCACGATAATTAGAATAAATTTATAATGATTGCAATATTTATTGAATTTCATGATTTTTACAATTAAAAATTAACATTTAAACCAGCTGTTAAGGTCTTTATTGGTGCAGTGAAGCCACCATTCCCGCCAACAAAATCCGGGTCGTAATTTGTTTTAGCGGCTTTCCATAAAATTAGATTTAGGTTATTTGCATATAAGAATGTTTGCAAGTGATATTTTTTAGATGAAAAGTTGCCAATACTAAAATCATAAGCCAGTCTTAAATCTTGTATTCTAATATTGTCGGCCTTTTTTACTGTAATCTCGGAAAGTTGATAAAAGGAATTTTTACTACTTGTATTGCCGCTTGCCGGATAACTCATTGAAGGAATATTTGTAATTAATTCGTCTCCCGGTTTTTGCCAGCGATTATAATAATCCGCTGAAAGAAAATTACTATTTACTGCGTTGACGTAGTCCAGATCCATTACTGGCTCTCTAAAGAAATATTTAAACCTCGCTGTAAGGTTAAAGGATAAAGTAAAACCTCTATAGCTTATATTATTTCGAATAAAACCTGAATACAAAGGAATGGAAGAACCATGAAACACCTGATTTTGGATCGAATCTGTTGCAATTAAATTATAGTTATTGGATATCTGTCCTTGATAATAACCTCTCGGATCACCAGTTACAGGATCCAATCCGGCCCATTTATAGCTCGCTAGGCCGTAGGCAAGTTGGCCAGGAACAGCATTAACCGAATATCCCGACAAATCTCGGACAGTTATGGCCGTTGGTTTGTCGATTTTCGTAACGATGGTCTTAGCGTAACTTAATCCAATATTAGTCGACCAGCTAATCTTTCCAATCGTATTGACCGAATTTATATTCAGATCAAAACCACTCCCTTTTAAATCGGCGGCGTTTATCGGTGTAAAGTTTACACCGGAAGAAATCGGCAAGTATTTATTGGCAATAACATCAGTGGATTTTTTACTGTAAACTTCAAAGGTTCCACTTAGCCGACCTTTAAACAACTGATAGTCGATTCCAAAATTCAGAGTAGCATTTTGTTCCCATCTTAAATTTGGATTGGGTGGTTGGTTTGCAGAAGCATAATCTAAACCAGTTAAGATAACGGGATCTGAGGAACTGAAAAATGTAAACTTTCCAGATAGTCTATTATTAACGTTTCCGGTATAACCAAATGAGCTACGTAGGCGTAAACTTGCTACCCAGTCCACTTTAAAATATTCCTCTTTGGAGATATCCCATGAACCACCGACTGACCATAGTGGTTTCCACTTGTTATTAGTACTAACGCCAAATACGTTAGCACCGTCACGCCTGGCGCTTCCAAACAGCGTGTATTTATCTTTATAACTATAAGAAACATTTCCCAAAATCGAAACAATCCTATTTGTTAATGATTCCTGTAAGAGGTTTACTGTTGAAATTTGAGCAGAAGCACCGGGAGATGCACCATAAAAAATCGGATAATAATCTGCGTAATTCAATACTTGAGTAACGGAACCCGTGTTTTCATTGTAACCATACAGCCTTTGAGCGCTAGTTAAACCGTAAATATTGGACAATTCCGCTCCAATAAGTCCCGTGATGACATTGTCCCCGTTCCAAGCTTTATTGAAATTCAGCGTACCTCTGACATTATTGGATATATTTTCAGAATTACTTATATCAACAATTCCGCCATATGGAACCTGATATTTTGCGATTCCAGTTACATTCGGTAATGTAAATCCGTTGATGGTATTCCGTGTTGAGTAGGTATTTAAACTTTGAATGTTTTCAGATGAGCCTGTGGCAACCGTGTACTGATACTGAATATTAGCTTTTAACCAATTGGTGACCGCGTATGATGTCGCGACATTAAACCTTGTAAAATAACTTTTTCGGGTGTTGTCAGCGTTCCTGATTTCATCTAGTGGGCGGTAATGCCAATCAAGTAACTTGCCACCGCCAACGGTATCAATATACGCTAGCCGATAAGTATTAGCAATCGCTGCTGGGCCCCCGTTATTATCCACCAAGCTTGCGTACGGCGCTGTCGTAGATGGCAGTTGAAGTGTATAACTTTTAGCCAATCCTTGGGAGTAATTAATACCAAATTGCAGTTCCAGCTTTTTAGACACCTTGTAGGTAGTATTACTATTAACAGTAAACTGTTGATCTGGCTTACTGCCAATAGTACTATTTAGTGTATTGTTATAACCAAGTGAAAACTGATACGCTAAATTATTGCTACCACCGGTCAAGCTAGTTTGATATTGCTGCCTAAGCGGATTTCTATAAACATATTTGTTAAGATCATTCCTTAAATCATGACCTCGAAGCGCATTGATTTGTGCAGCCGCATCTGTTAAAGAAAGACCGTTTCGGGTTTGAGCAAGAATTTCAACAACAGGGGATAATACCGGGCGATCATCTGTATTATTGATATTGCTATCATAATAGCCCTTGTTAAAAAGCATCTGTTCTATGTCTATAAAATCCGATGGGCTAACGGTTGGAAAATAATCCAATTTTTGTTTTTCATCAACCGAGACATTTGAAGTTATCGAAACGCGCAATGGTTGATTTAATTTCCCACGCTTGGTTGTGATAACGATAACGCCGTTGCCAGCTCTGGTTCCCCATATAGATGCTGCAGCCGCATCTTTCAAAACAGTTATGTTTTCTACGTCGTTCGCGTTGATCGAATTAATATCAAATGCGTCCTCCATAGGAAAATTATCAACAACAATCAATGGCGAGGTCGGCGTTTGGCTTACCCCCAAAGTACTGATGCCCCTAACCTGAATAGGAAATGCCGCCCCACCTTTTTTATTAAACAACAGTCCTGTTACAGTTCCGTCTAAGCGATCAATAATGCCCATTCCTGCGCGCCGCGCATAATTCGCACTATCTAATTGGGAAAATGATCCGACAAAACGCTCTTTAGAAATTTTTTGATAGCCGGTGGAAACTACAACCTCGGATAATTTTGCGTTACCTAATTCAAGTGTAATATCCCCCATTTGCGCTTTAGTAGGCAACTCAACCGTTATGTAGCCGATGAAACTGATCACCAGCACAGATTTATCATCAATATCAAGAAAATGAAATTTTCCGTCTGCACTTGTTATTGAGATCAGTTTTGTCCCCTTAACGACCACTGTGGCTCCTTGTAACGGGCTCCCTTTTTCATCAATTACACGGCCATCTACCGATATTGGTTTTAGTGCTTCGCCCAGAGACTTCTCAGGGGTCTTCACCTTTGGAGACACTACCACGACCTTATCCTTGATCACATAATCTAAGGGTTGATCCTTAAAAACCAACCTCAGCGCCTCCTCCACGTCCACTCCCGTCACATTTACATCTACAGGCTTCGCCTTATCCAACGTCGAATTCGTAAACGCAAAATCATAACCACTCTGCTTGCGGATATCCCGCAGCACATCGACCAGCAAAGCCTGTTTCTTATTCAAAGTGATCTTTTGTGCAAAGGAACTTGCACTTACCTGTAGAATAGCCGTGATCAGTAAAATGACAGTGAGCCTCATCGTTAACAGGATTTTAGCCGTACTCCCCTGAAAGATGCAGGGTCGTACAAATTTTTTAGGGTAAAAATTGTACATTTGTTTTAAGCATGGTTTTAATGCGCCTGCCCCCATTGTCAAGATGTCCAGGGCAAACGCAGGTTAAATAATTTAAACAATTAGGAGAGGCCAGCTTTTAAGTCATTCCGGCCTCGAACCCGGAATGGCTTTTTTTTGTGACCATGTTGCTGGTAAACGTTATTGCATCACCGTCACGCTCCTTCCTTCCACTTTGAAGCGGACTCCTTTGGTAGATTCTAAGCTTGCCAGTACCTGGCTGATGTTTTTGAAGCGCGAGATCGCGACCTGGAAACCCTCGGAAGAAGGTTTACCTTCATAGGTCACGTCGATATCGTACCAGCGCGCCAGTTGCCGCATGATCGTTTGGATATTTTCGCCCTTGAAGACGAAGTCTCCGTTATGCCAGGCGGTTTCCAGTTCCGTATCGGCTGTTTTTACGGTCAGGCCTTCAGCGTTGAAGATGCTTTGTTGACCTGGTTTAATAAATTGCTCGCTATGGTTCGCAATTACTTTTACAGAGCCTTCTAAGAGTGTGGTTCTTGTTGCGGCTTCATTGCTGTAACTGTTCACGTCGAAGTGCGTACCCAATACTTCTACGGTTTGGCCTTTGCTCAGCACCCGGAAAGGTTTGGCTTTGTTGTGGGCGACTTCGAAATAGGCTTCGCCGGTCAGTTCGACTTTTCTTTCCGGACCATTAAAGGAGGCCGGGTATTTCAGGGATGATTCGGCGTTCAGCCAGACATGGGTGCCGTCGGCCAGGACCACGTCGTACTGTTCTTTGCGTTTGGTGGTGATGGTATTATATAAGGCTTCGGTGGCGTTGCCGGAATATTGTAGCTGGCCGTTGGCCGTTTTGTTGATGGCGACCTGGCCCTGCATGGCGATCTGCCCTTTGGGTTTGCTGTTCAGCACGATCTGCTGGCCGTTGCTAAGGGTCAGTGTGGCGCTGTTCGTGCCAGGGGTCACGTCATGTGTTTGGGCGACTTGTTTGGTTTGTTCCTGATGGAAATAGCGGTAGGTGCCGAATGACAGGGCTAATAAGATAGAGGCGGCAACCGCGTAACGGCGCCACATCGGGCGTCGGTTGTTTGGTGTTTCTTCCAAACCGGCGCGCTCCAGGGTGCCCTGCCATAGTTCTGCTTTCAGCGTCGGCAGGTCCTCTTCAGTGTCCGAATATATGGTTTGGCTCCCCTCCAGGAGATACCAGCGTTCGAGCAGGGCTTTTTCTTCGGCGCTGGCTTTCCCCTGGTTGTATTTTTCTACTAGTGCTGCTGCTTCCTGTGTGGTCATGCTGTTAATACATGGTGTATTTATAGATAAAACAGCCCAGGATGGCCTTGGGGGTAGATGGATTTAAAATAAATTTAATGTTTTGTTAATCTTGGCGGGATCAGCGGAAGAAAAGCAGGATGGCGATGCCGGTCCCGGCGTCCCTTAAGCGGGGTTTGAGGATCTTGAGGGCGTTTTGTACCTGTTTTTTGACGGTCTGGTCGGAAAGGTTCAGTTGCTCGGCGATCTCTTTATGAGAGAGGTTCTGTTTGCGGCTGAGTTCGAAGATCTCCCGCATTTTGGGGGGCAGTAACTGGATCTCTCTTTCTACGGCGGCTTCGAGGTCGCGTTCTTCGAGGTGCTCGATGGTGGCGGTGCTTTCTTCGGTTGCGAAGCGGGCGATGGCGTTGAAGTAATCGTGCCTGGTCTTGTGCTGGCTCATCAGGTTGAAGACGCGGTTCCGGGCGGCGGTGTAGAGGTAGCCGGATACGTTGGTGTCTTCGGTGAGCAGGTGGCTTTTCAGCCAGAGCGTGCTGAAGATCTCCTGGATGAGGTCTTTGGCTTCTTCCCGGTTCTTGATCATTTTATAGGCGTGGGCGTACATGATGCTCCAGTAACGGTCGTAGATTTCGGTGAACGCGGCCTGGTCGCCCGACTTCAATAAGTCGACCAATTCCGGGTCGGAAAGGCTGCGGTACGTGCTCATGTCGGGGAAAACAATTAGCTAATTTAGCAAATTGTCTCCCCATTTCAAAATATTGCTTTTAAAAGCGAACAAATGG
The DNA here is from genome assembly GCF_000166195.2 of Mucilaginibacter paludis DSM 18603. Lineage (NCBI taxonomy): Bacteria > Pseudomonadati > Bacteroidota > Sphingobacteriia > Sphingobacteriales > Sphingobacteriaceae > Mucilaginibacter > Mucilaginibacter paludis. The sequence goes on along the minus strand of NZ_CM001403.1, from coordinate 6,642,050 downwards.
CAGGCGTTTGACGTATGGCGGGCTGCTCTTTTGCTTCATGAGTTGATTGATGAAATGATGCCTAGGGCGGTGCCTACTTTGGTGAAGGCGGCCACGGCCCGGTCGAGGTGTTCCTGTTCATGCGCGGCCGATAGCTGTACCCGGATGCGGGCCTGGCCTTCGGGGACGACGGGATAGCAGAAGCCGATGACGTAAATGCCTTCTTCCAGCATGCTTGCGGCAAAAGCCTGCGCTAGTTTCGCGTCGTAGAGCATAACGGGGACGATCGGGTGGGAACCGGGCCTGATATCAAAGCCGGCGGCGGTCAGCTGTTCCCGGAAATAGCGGGTGTTGTTTTCCAGTTTGTCCCGCAAATGGGTGGAAGCCAATAGCTGGTCAAGGACGGCGATGCTGGCCCCGGTGATGGCGGGTGCCAGGGTATTGGAGAACAGATAGGGCCTGGAGCGCTGGCGCAGCAGCGCGATGATCTCTTTGCGCCCGGAGGTAAATCCGCCGGATGCGCCGCCCAGGGCTTTACCCAGGGTCCCCGTCAGGATGTCGACACGGTCCATGACCTGGTGGTGTTCGTGTGTTCCCCGGCCGTTTTTGCCGAGAAAGCCGGTGCAGTGGCTTTCGTCGCTCATGACCAGGGCATCGTAGCGTTCCGCCAGTGCGCAGATCTCGTCCAGCCGGGCGATGGTGCCGTCCATGGAAAATGCGCCGTCGGTGACGATGAGCCGGTGCCGGAGGTGCTGTGTGGACTGGAGGTGTTTTTCAAGGTCGGCCATGTCGTCGTGCAGGTAGCGGTAGCGTTGCGCTTTGCATAAACGTATCCCGTCGATGATGGACGCGTGGTTCAGCTGGTCGGAAATGATGGCGTCTGTTTCATTAAAGAGGGGCTCGAAGATACCGCCGTTGGCATCGAAGGCGGCGGCATAGAGGATGGTGTCTTCCGTGCCGAGGAATTCGGATAGTTTGCGTTCCAGGGTTTGGTGGATATCCTGGGTGCCGCAAATGAAGCGGACGGAGGACAGCCCGTAGCCATGGGTGTCGATGGCCGCTTTGGCGGCTGCGGTGACGCCGGGCTGGTTGGACAAGCCCAAGTAATTATTGGCGCAGAAATTCAGCACGGTTTTACCGTTGACGGTGATCTCGGGGCCCTGGGCGGAGCTGATGATCCTTTCGTTTTTATAGAGGCCGGAATCCCGGATCTGGTCGAGTTCCTGTTGCAGGCGGTGTTTTAAGGTGTCGTACATGGGCGGTGATGGATTAGCTATGGTGTTGAAATGTGGTGGTGGCGGCCTGTTCGCGGAGGGTTTGCAGGGCCTGGTTGCGGATCTGCCGCACGCGTTCCGCGCTGATCCCCAGCAGCGGGGCGATATCGATGGGCGGCAGGGCGGTTTTCCCGTCGAGGCCGAAGGTCCAGCGGATCACTTCCTGGTCCCGGGAAGTAAGCGTGCTCAATAATTGGCGGACTTCTTGTTGGTTGGAAAGGACCATCAGTTCATGGTCGGTCGCCTGTTCGTTGCCGGGCAGGACATCCAGCAGGTTGTTTTCGTCTTCGGTACGGAATGGCGCGTCGTAAGAGGCGGTCCGGGTCGCGAAATAAAGGGCGTCGCTGACCTTATCTTCGCTCGTTTCCAGGTATTCCGCCAGTTCATTCGTGGTGGGCTGTCTTTCCATCTGTTGCTCCAGCAGGGCCAGGGCTTTATTCATTTTGGTGATGTCCCCGACCTGGTTCATGGGCAGGCGGATCATGCGGGAATGTTCGGCGATGGCGGATAAGATACATTGCCTGATCCACCAGACGGCGTAGGAGATGAACTTGAACCCTTTGGTCTCATCGAATTTTTTGGCGGCTTTCATCAGGCCGACGTTGCCTTCGCTGATCAGGTCGGATAAGGGCAGGCCCTGGTGCTGGTACTTTTTAGCGACCGATACGACAAAACGCAGGTTGGTTTTGGTCAGGCGGTCCAGTGCGGCCTGATCGCCGAGCCGGATCTTTTGGGCCAGGACGACCTCCTCTTCCGCGCTGAGGAGGTCTGTCCTGCCGAGTTCGTTCAGGTAGGTTTCCAGCGACTGGCTGTCGCGGTTGGTAAAGGAGGGCGTGATCTGGAGCTGTCTCATGGTTCGCTGAGTTTGGTAAATACGTACTGGTCCTGGTCATGATGGGTTTGAACGGGGGGCGCTGGGGTTTGCCGCCGTTCCTGCAATTGCTGCAGCATCTCGGTCACCATCGCGTTGAGGTCATAACCGGGTTTCCAGCCCCAGTCCTGCCGGGCGGAAGCGTCCTGGATACTGGCGGGCCAGCTGTCGGCGATGGCCTGCCGGTAATCCGGTTCGTATTGGATGTCAAAAGCCGGTAAGCGCTCCCGGATGGCGGCGGCCAGGTCGCAGGGCGAAAAGCTCATGGCGGCCAGGTTATAGGAAGTCCGCACCCGGACCTGTTCTTTCGGCGCCTCCATCAGTTCCAGGGTGGCCCTGACGGCGTCGGGCATATACATCATGGGCAGACAGGTATCTTCTTTCAGGAAACAGCGGAAGGTTTGCCCGTCCAGCGCTTTGTAAAAGATATCCACCGCGTAGTCGGTCGTACCGCCCCCGGGGGGTGTACTGTGGGAGATCAGGCCCGGGTAGCGCAGGCTGCGGACATCGACGCCGTGTTTTTCAAAGTAATAGTTGCACCAGTATTCACCCGAGCGTTTGCTGATGCCGTAAATGGTATTCGGCTGGATGAAGGTATCCTGCGGGCAGAGGTGTTTGGGGGAGCCCGGGCCGAAGACGGCAATGCTGCTCGGCCAGAAGACTTTGTCCAGGCGCTGGGCGGCGGCGATCTTCAGGACGTGGATCAGGCCTTGCATGTTCAGTTCCCAGGCCGCGTGGATGTTTTGTTCCCCGCTGGCCGAGAGCATGGCGGCCAGCAGGTAGATCTGGGTGACCTTTTCCCGGCGGACCAGATCGGCCAGCGCCCCGAAATTCAGCACGTCCAGTTGTACATACGGCCCCTGGACGGTGTCCTGGGTATGGCGGTCAGCGGCGATGACGGCATGGCTGCCGTGTTGTTTGCGTAGCGCGGCCGTCAGTTCGGTACCCAATTGCCCGAGCGCGCCGATCACTAAAATTTTGACAGGTTTCATATCGTTGGTTTATGGTGGTTCATCAGTAAGCCGTAAGGTATTTTGGGGTCGATCCAGCTCGATTTCGGCGGGAGTACTTCGCCGGCATCGGCGACGGCGGTCAGTTCGCTGACCGCCAGGGGGCAAAGCGTAAAAGCGATGGCTCCCGGGTGGGCGTCCAGCAGGGCGTTGATCTCGGGGAGCGCCTGCTCGCCGCCCAGGCATTTGAGCCGGGGATCGGTCTTCGGGTCCTTGATACCGAATACCGGGGCGAGGACGTATTGCTGTAAGATCGCGGCATCAGTGGCTCTGCCGGGGCTTTGATCCTGGTAGGTATGGGGTCTGGCCAGCAAATGGTACCAGGTGCCGCCGAGGAAGAGGCCAAAGCGGTGCGGTTCCCGTGGCTGGATGCTCCGGTCGCTTCCCTCGCCCAGCAGGTCAAAATGCCGCATCAGTTGCTGGAGCAGGGCGCCGGGTGCTGCCGGAACTTCGGGGAGCACGACGCGGTCATATTCCCGGATCCTGAGTTCGTCAGTGGAAAGATACAGGGAAGAGATATCCGGGAAGGGTGTTTGCGCGGCCGATTCGAATCGGTGATGCCCGTCGGCGAGGTAAACCGGCCCGACTTTTTCAAATGCTTTGACCAATTGTCGCACCAGGTCCGGCGCTTCGATCTTCCAGAGGCGGTGCAGACCCAAATGATTACCTAAAGTCGAATGCGGCCCGCTTTTGGCTTGTGCGATGAGCCGGTTGATAGTGGGGTCCGGGGCGTAAGCGAGTAAGACAGGGCTGCCTTCCAGTCCGGTGGCTAACCGGTAATTTGTTAAACGCCGCACGCTGTCGCCAAAGGTCAGTTCGTGTGTCCTGATGGTGCCGTTGGTATAGTTAGAACGGTCGGTGACCGCCCAGATGCCGGTTTGTTTACAGGCAGGGCTTTCCACTTCGTAGACGTAGATACCGGGCTGTTCATCTTGCAAGAGGGTGCCGTTTTCCAATAAGTGGCGCAGCGTTCCGTTGATCGCGGCGAAGGCTTCGGCCTGTCCGGCCTGTGTTTCGGGGCGCAGCCGCGCGCCGGTTTCCAGCAGGGTCTTCAGGGGCGGTAACACCTCGCCGGCCACCGAAGCGGTCTGTGGCTTGGTCAGGACCAACTGGTCGGCGAAAACGGGGTTCGGGCGTATCGCCCGGAAGGGTTTGATCGCCGCCATCAGATCTCCAGGGCCTGGTCGTTGGAAAAATCACGCAGGGCATTCACCAGCGCGGTCACACTCTCATAGGGCAGGGCGTTGTACAGGGAGGCCCGGAAACCGCCGACGGTACGGTAGCCGCGGATGCCGACCAGGCCACGCCGGGCCGCGAAATCCAAAAAATGCGGTTCAAGTGCTTCGTTCCGGATCTTGAAGGTCACATTCATCAGGGATCGGTCGGCTGCCGGGGCAAGTCCTTCAAACAGCGGGTTGCGGTCGATCTCATCGTACAGGGCCTGCGCTTTGCATAGGTTCTCCCGGGCGATCAGGTTGACGCCGCCTTTCTTTTTCAGCCATTGCAGGTTGAGCATGGCGGTATAGATGGCGAATACGGGCGGTGTATTGTATAGGGAGCCGTTGTCCCGATACACGCGGTAATCCAGCATGGAAGGAAGCGGATGCTTGACGCTGTCCAGGAAAGTGTTTTTGGCGATGACCAGGGTCATGCCCGCCGGGCCCATGTTCTTTTGCGCGCCGGCATAGATCAGGGCGAAGCGGCTGACATCGATCTTCCGCGAAAAAATATCGGAGGACATGTCGCAGATGACCGGCACCGGGGTTTCCGGGAAACTGAACATTTCCGTGCCTTCGATGGTATTGTTGCTGGTGCAGTGGAAATAGGCTGCTGAACCGGGTATAGTATAGGTTTTGCTTTGTTTCCAGTCGATGGTTTCCACTTTACCGAACAGCTTTGCTTCTTTGATGGCCTTTTGCCCGAAGTATCCCCCGTCCAGGTAAACCGCTGTTTTTGGGCTGCCTTGTGAAAAATTCATAGGTACCATACAGAACTGCAGGCTCGCCCCACCCTGTAAGAACAGGACGCTGTAATCTTCGGGCACGTCCAGCAGTTCGCGTACCAGTGCTTCCGTGTTTCGGATCACTGCTTCAAATTCAGGCGAACGGTGCGATATCTCTAAAATGGATAAACCGGCCTTGTCCCAATGCTCCACGGCATCGGCGGCTTGTTTTAAGACGGTTTGCGGTAAAATGCAGGGCCCCGCCCCGAAGTTATGCTTGCTGGTTTTGCTCATGTTGGTTGAAGGTTTTACAGCGGGTTGGCTTCCGCGATCGTGGTGTAAAGTTTCAGCCTTTTAGTTATTAATGCTATACTTGCGGCACACTTTGGTTAAAATAGCTAAGATGCGGCAGGCACGTAGTTATTTTAACTAAGCATGAACCAATTGAACTGACTTTTTCTTTCAAAAATGCTTTTTGGCCACCTTGCTTACACGAAGCCGGTTGGTGCGGAAGCGTATTTTTGCTTAACGTTTTCACAGACAGGCGCCGGGAGTAGCCTGCACTGCCGTTTATTTTTTTTATCTATACACTAAGTTATGGTGAACTTCCCGACAACGAACAACAAAGCGGTACAGGTGATCAAACCCCTTGATGATATCGACCGCAGGATATTAAGCTTGCTGCAAAAAGATGCAGAAATGACGGATAAAGAGATCGGCGACAAGCTCAGCCGCAGTATTACGGCCATCCGTTCCCGGATCAAACGGTTAAAAGAAGAAGGTTATATCCACAGGTATACGGTATTGCTTGACCCGGCCAAGATCGGGCGCGGCCTGCTCGCTTATACCCAGATCACGCTGAGCAAGCACAGCCAAAAAGGGCTTACGGATTTCCAGCAACAAGTGGTGCTGTTACCCGAGGTCACCGAATGTTACCACATGAACGGCACCTATGATTTCCTGTTGCGGATCGCGATCCGGGATATGGAGGAATACAACAAGGTGCTGATGGCCAAACTTTCCCGCTTAAAGAACGTCCGGACCATGCATACTTTTTTTGTCATGTCAGAACTGAAATATGAAACGGCGTTCGAACTGAGTTGAGGTATGGGACGGGGATAGTCAAGGATGGAAAATGTCAAATTCAACTGGCGTTTGTCGGCGGTTTAATTCCTGCTGGCACCATAACGAAGCATACTATGCCTTTGGCTAAACCCCCCTTCAATACCCCCAGCTTTTTAATAACTGGTCCACGTCCGCAGAATATGGGGAAATGATATTGGTCAGTTTATTCCGCAGTGCATAACGGTGTTCCTGTCCGTAGAATTCTTCCGGTGATGCCGCGCCGGTGCGTTGCTGGATCAGCTCGACCCTTTCCGGGTCGCAGCGCAGGTAAAACAGCCGCCAGGTTTCCACTTCCCTGATCAGGACCGGCAGGTATTGCGGTGTTAAATTCAAGGTAGCCAGGAGGCCTTTGGCGCTTTGGGCGATGTCCTCATCATCCATATCCTCGCAATGATACATGGGCCGCTCGTTCATTTCCTTTGCCACTTCCTGGTGCTTAAGCAGTAACTGATCGTAATGATATTGGTAGGGGTCCAGTTCCAGCGCTGTTTCCAGTTTTTGTCTGGCGGCTTCCAGTTCCTGATCGTTAAAATCAAGCTGGTAATGGTAATGCATCCGACCGATCTTCAGCAGTTCCAGGCCATAACACAAAGCGGCGTACGCATGCTGCTGATAGCCCAGCTCAGAAAAAAGATTGGTCGCTCCCCATATCAGTTCGATATGATTCCGGTAAATACCGTTCTCATGCGGCTTGATGTGCTGCAGCATGGGGTAATTACCGACCAGGTCCAGGTCATGACCGAGCACAGCTTTGGCCCGCAGGTCGATGACCGAGGCCATTAACAGTTTATCGTTTTCGGTTTCGCCGGCTTTGAACAAACGGTCGAGGGTAGCGAATAAAACGGTTTCCAGGGTTTTGATCGCGACATCCTGTACGTTTTGCTGATCGGTCATCCCGGGTATTTTTGACCACTCGCGGACGAAAAGCGCCCGGTAATGTTCTTTCCGATAAAGATTGATCAGCAGCAATAAATTCTCCGCGTTCCATATCTCCAGGAGTTTCCTGGTGCCGGGCTTGACCTCGAGCTGCTGAATGCGTGTAAATAATTCCGCGATGGTTTGGCCGGCCTTCGGCGGGACCGGCACCCCTAACGGGGTATTTACCAATTCGTAATAGGAAATATTGATCTCCAGCATGACCAGGTTTTGCGCGGAACTGGCCTTGGCTTTCAGCGCTTTTATAGCGGTCAAAAAATCAGCAGTGCTGATCTCATCAAGGGTCAGGCGTGTTTTGAGGTCGCTATAGTGGGTAACCAGCAATTCATCTGCTGTCAGGTCGCTGCGCCTTTTTACCTTAGCCATATAAAAATGAGCCTCAGCGTATTTGCCGACCTCGCCATAGACGACAGCGGCGATGATCAATAAATGTTTATCGGCAACGATCTCCTGGTTAGTGATCTGCGTGATCATTTGGTAGAGCAGCGGCAGATCATGATAATCCTGGAGAAAGGACATCCCATGCGCCAGCAGCAGGCGCTTGATATCATCCGGGTTACGGACATCGTAAGTTGGCTGGCCGGGTTTGGCGATCGTGGTGTAATTGTATCGTGCCCCGTAAGAGTTCAGGATGAGCTCCGCGCTTTTGAAGCGTTGGGTAAAATAAGCATGTATTCGGGCGGCCTTTTCGTCGTCCAGCAGCTGATCGACCGGGATGCGGATATTCACCTTATCGTTCATGTGCCAGTCGTCGTTCGGCCGTTCCTCTGCCAACCGTTTATAGACAGCATCTGCGAAATCAAAGAAACAGCGGTCTTGCTGTACATCATGCAGCACGATCAGCCCCGTGCCGATGGGCCGGTTCAGCAGGTAGGCCAGCCGGGAAGTTTCAAAGGGATAGGAAATATATTCCTTACCGGCGACGATGACCGGGTTTTCAATGCTTTTTAACTGGATGCCAAACCGCCTGTTGGTCGCGTTACTTGCGCTGTCGATCAGTTCTGCATCAAAATCACAGCCTTTATCGGGTACATCCGTCCGGCATATCAAATTGTTCAGTTGGTTCAGCGAACGTTTTAAACTGGTCTCGGACTGTTCACTGAATTTAGAATAGCGGTCTACATTGGGAAGTTCGAAAAAACTCATGGTTGCAAAAAAATAAAAGTACGGATTAAAAGAGTACCGACGCGAGAGCGATGAAGCAATGTTTTACCGCATGGGTTCTTTATTTTGTACGGCTTTTCGGTGCTGCCTGATGGTTCAGACGGGCGGCACCACATGGTCGTTTCATTTGCCGCCATATTTCTCAATAAAGGACTGCCTGGATACGACCTGCAAATAGTAGAGGATACCCGGGTGGCGGTGCTGCTTGCGCGAGCGTAGCCAGTACAGCTGGTCCGTACCAAAGTCCAGGAAAACCGGAGCTTCCGAGTTCAGCCAGGCCTCGTTCTGCCATTTCCAGTCAAACAGCCGGAAAAGATCCCCGGATCGCTGCATGAGCGCTTTGACCTCTGCCAGTTCCGGATCCCGGAAACTGAGTACCCGGTCCGCGTCCCAATCCTTGTCGTGGGCCGGGTTGCGGAAGAACATCAGGTTCTCCGGCACGTTCATCGAATAGCGGCCGGTCCCGATGATGCTGAAATTATCCAGCAGCGGTGACCGCGGGTCGGGAATATGGCAGCGCCATTCAAAATTCTTTTGAAAGCGTTGGGCATCCACGATCCAGACCAGCTTTTTGTAGAAGGCGTTGCGGCTGCCCAGCTCGGTCACAGAGATGGGCGAATGTTGGAATTCCAGGGTAACACCGCCGGGGGTGTGTACGTCTGCGCGGTGGATCTCCCCGGTTTCCGGGTCGGTGAACGGTACTTCCTGCCAGGCTTCCGGGAAACGGGCTTTCCATGCCCGGTGCCAGGGGGTTTCCGGTTCAGACCAGATATCGCAGTCCGGTAAATGCTGGTGCGCCCAATGGTGTACCTTGACCTTGCCGCAGCGGGCAATGACCGCATTCCCACAGGCAGGGCAGCTGCCCTGCAGGCCGGCGCTTGCCGATACCCTTACCCCATTAACCAATGCGTATTCCATAAGTGAAGATACAAATATATACAGCAGCGGCGGTCAACGGGTGTGTCGGCGTTCGCCGCTCAGAGAATCCCATGCTTATTTATTAATTTGCAGGAATTTCCGATAACATGAACGACCTGATCCCGACCATTAGCTCCCTGAGAAAAGCCCTTTCAGATCTTGACCAAGCGCACGCGCAGGAACTGGTGGCGCTGTCCGAAAACCTGGCCGCGGCAAAAGAGTTTGAAATTTACTTTGAACGTTTATGGGTCGGCGGCTGGGCGAGAAACGATTTTAACCACTATCAAAACCCGAATAGCCAGCATCAAACCATCCAGGTCGAAGCAGATTACTTTTACGAATACATTGCTAAGAAAGCAGGTGTTGACGTTGTCGCTCTGGGTAGCCGAATCACGGAGATCACCGCCGGTTTCAGGAAATTTCAAAAGCACCTGGTTACCGAGCTTTCCGTGATCCGGGATGTAGAAAAATTCAATAACGAGGTCGGCATCCTGGACAAGATCGGTGATTTCAGGTGGGGTTTTGACAGCAATACCTTTATCAAGACCCGGATACCCAACCATATGCCGGTCTATGACCTGGGGATATTGAGCCGCGGCGGGTTAAGCGTACCCTCGCATATCCAGGTCTGGGGATATCTTTCTTCCCTGCAAACACAGGCGGTGGCTCCGCGTAATTTTAACGACATGGTCGTCCAGTTACTGCGGCAGCTGGAACTGAAATCCCCCCAGCGATCCGGTGCCAGGACCGACTACACGGAAAAGATACTCGCTGATATTTTTGAGAACTTCCACCCGTTCTGTACACAGTTGCGTAACAGGCACAATAGCCGGGCGGCTTTTGACCTGACCGATGAATATGATGTGCAGGACCTGATCCATGCCATTCTCCGGCTGCACTTTAAGGATGTGCGGGAAGAAGAATATACGCCCTCTTATGCAGGGAGTTCGACCAGGGTTGACTTTTTATTAAAAAACGAACAAATCGTGATCGAGGTTAAAAAGACCCGCCAGGGCCTGGCCGATAAGCAGGTCGGTGAGCAACTGATCCTGGATGCGGTGCATTATGCTAATCATCCGAATTGCAAAGGGTTGATCTGTTTCGTTTATGACCCGGAAAGCAGGATCAAAAACCCCAGGGGACTCGAGGAGGACATCCGTAAACTTTCCAATGACAGCATGCCCGTAGAGTTATTTATCCGACCCTGAGTAAATGCCAATGTTCTATTAGTCGTTATAATATTGCTTATATTTATGGAAATTTAGCCACTATCAACCTTCTTTTCATACATGTCCAATCACTTTAAATGTTTTCTGTCGGCATCTTACGAAGCAAATGTTACCCTCGTAAGTGAAATTCTGGAGGAGCGGCAGATCGAGGTTTTTGATCTTTACGAACATGCTATCGGGTCGTCCTTTCAGGAAATATTAAAAAGAAAGCTGCGGCAGGCGGACTTTGCCATTTTCGTCATTACGCCGAACAATAGAAATGTACTTTACGAGATCGGTGTCTGCGAAGGCCTTGGCAAAGAATATTTCGTGATTGTGGACAAGAAAACAGAGGTGCCGTTTTACCTGGAGAACCAATTGTCGCTGACAGCCAACCTGGAGGATAAGGACTTCTTAGGTTTGGCGATCGACGCGTTTTTGCAGGAATGGAAAAGCAAGAAAAGAAAACCGACGAAAACGCCGGCGGCGAAAGGGAAGCGGACGGAAGCTTATAATGACGTGGTGCTAAGTTGTTGATTATTAAGATACTTTTTGGAGTGTCCAACCTAATTTAGCTGCATCTTTTTGCAGTCGCGCGATCTTCCTGGCCAATTGTTTCTCTGGATCCTGTGCTATTTTCTTCGGATCATAAGGCTGTTGTTTAAGTACCATATGGTAAAAGATGACGGCTAGCTTTCTGGCTATGGCCTTGATGGCTTTTTTCTTTCCCCGCGTTCCTGCCAGCTTTCTGTATTGTTGGCCTAAAGGGCCTTTGTTTTGCCATAAACTGAATGCCGCTAGCCGGAATGCCTGCGAAGCAGGATTATGGGTTACCCGCTTTTCATGACCTACAACCCGCCCGCCGGTTATCCTTTGACGTGGAGAGAGGTTCAGCCAACTGGCGAATTGATTGGCTGTAGGCCATTTACTCATATCGGTTCCTGTGACCGAGAGTATCGTGAGCAGTCCGATCTCATCCAGCCCATCTACCTCCGTCAGGTCAACCCCCAGGATAGCCAGCAGATAATCCTTCAGATTGAAATGATATTGGTTCTTCCTCACCAAGCCCTTTTTTTTTCGATGGGTTTGGTCAAAGCATCATCCTTTTGATGCACCAGCCTTTGAAGAGTTCCTTCAATATAGGTTTCGTAAGCCAGCATCTGTTTTTTTTGAAAGTCGAAGGCCTCCAGGTTCAATCGGAGCATCGTGACCAAATGAGGTCGGTAATCTCCTTTGAGTGAACTAAGCAGATCCTCAGGGCTGGCTTTCAATAGCGCATGATTGACCTGGGCCAATAACGTATCAGGATCGGTTGCCCCGGCGGCTATCAGGCGCAACAATTTCATACCAGCCACCCCTTCTATATCACTGATCAGGTGCTGGAATTTCACATTCATTTGGGTGAGGTTTTTTTGTATCCGGTTCAGTGTATCGCTTTTCTGATCCTTACAGGTGTCCCTTCCATGAATATATTGCCGCAGTTCACGGTAAGGCTCATCGGCGATATGGGAATGGCGCAGCATCCCGTAAGAGAGGAGTTGATGCAGCCACTGAGCATCATTTACATCTGTTTTTTGAGCTACGTTACGATAATGGCTAGGGTTAATCAGGGTGACACGCATGCCGAAATCCTCCAGGATAGTGAACAGTGTCATCCAGTAACTGCCTGTGGCCTCCATCCCCACTTCCTGTACGCCTGCTGTTTTTAACAGGGCAGCGAGTTCATGAAGGCTATCGGTAAAGCTGTCAAATGGCCTCACATGCGACAATCCTTCTCTATCCGTATAAGAGACTACCATCAGCATGCTGCCTACATCGACCCCTGCCGAACGCGGATATATCAGCTCGAAACGTTTCATCTTGATCCCGGCACCGCCTTGCGGTAGGGTTTTCTTCTTGTTTTTCTTAGCTTTGCTCATTGTTTTTTTTAAGAAACAGGGCAAGCTCTGCCACTCTAAAGGTGTTTAAGCTTATAAGCGCGGTGAGCCTTCTCCGAAAAGAGGGTTCCCATAAATATTTTTTGCAAAGAGTGACAGTCCCAAACTTATAAACGGGCTCTGGTCGGCCCCAAAGTATCATGCGGGGTGTGTAGCTTGCCTTGTTCTTTTTTCAAGTTTAGCCTTTTTTTACGATAAACGTCATCCCTATTTTTTCCCGGTTGGCAGGGTCCGTTACTTATAACGACGATATTAAGGGCGTTTTCCGGTCGCTGCTTGCACAAGCCAAGGCACTGCGGCAGGGACCCGCAAGTCACACGGAACTGGAATATATTATTGAAGAAATATTCCGCACCTTGAGGTTTAAATATGTGCAGCAACTGCAGGCCCGTGATCACGGGGTGGATTTTGCCGTTTGGAATGATCAGCTGGGACGCTTGCTGGGTAACCCGATCATCGTAGAAGTCAAAGCCGGCGCGTTGACGCTGGCGAAGATAGAGCATTTCACCCACCAGTTAATGGTCTATGCAGAAAAGTCTGATTCCTCGCTTGCGCTATTATTTTATCTCGATCCCAAACGTACCAAATTCGAATGGAACTTTAACCTCAAACCACTGATCCTGGCTTTTGATGTAGAGGACTTTTTAAATAGTCTGCTGCAGGATTCTTTCGAAAATATTATTCTTTTTCAACGTAACCGAATCGTTCACAACAAGTAAAATGGCTAATTATTCCCAAGCGACCATCCGCCGGTTACTGCACGAATCGGATACCGCCCCTAACAGCGATGTCAAAGGCGACAAGCTTGAAACACTGGTCAAATATTTATTTGAAAAAGTTCGGGGAGTAAGTTTTCATAAAAAAAATGTGCTGGACGGTGTCCGGGCCCACGAACTGGATGTTGTTTTCAAAAACGACAAACGCATCTCGGACCTTTATTTCTTGGATTTTGCCATCATTACGGAGTGTAAAAATACGGCGAGCCGCCTCGGAAGCAACGAGGTCCGCTGGTTCATCAGCAAGCTGGTCGACCGTGGCTTTTCGGCTGGCGTTTTGATCTCGCTTAGTGGGATCACGGGGGCCGCCGACGGCGTCAGCAATGCGCATAGCGAAGTGTTGCATGCGATCACCCGGGATGGGGTTTCGATCCTTTTGCTCGACCGCGCGGAAATATTATCGCTGGCTACTACTCAGGACCTGGCGGACCTATTGTCCGAAAAAATATTGAGCCTGACCATAGAACGGACCGTTTGACGGCCAAATCAGCTTTGAAACCGGAGTTTTAATTGCTGATCGATATAAGCCTCGTATTTTTCTTCCTTTAAATTTTCGATCGCCAGTTTTTGGACATCCAGGACGTGGAAACGGTCATTTTCGATAGCATCGCCAATGGTGCCTGCGGTCGATTTGCCGTAAAAACATTCGATGATGATGAGCAGCCGGTTAAAGGGGTGCGGGTAATCTTTGGTTTCCGGTCCTTGGAGGTCGTACTGGACTTTAAACAAACCGATCAATGCCAGCAAAATCCGCTTGCGGTCCTGTTCGGATACCTCGCCATAATATTTTTCTTCGCGTAGCAGGAGCGCAAAACCGACCAGGTCAGCGTAATGTTCGCGCTGGTAACTCAGGTTCGGATAATCCACGCTTAGTTTTTGCTGGTTAGCGTCCGGTTCCAGGTCACCGTTGAGAAAGTGCGCGATCTCGTGGTAAGCCAGCAACTTTTCCTGCGTGGTCAGTGTCAGGTAATGCTGGAAATCCAGGTTTTCTTCCAGGATGATCAGGGGGCCGAGCGGTAATTTGGTCAGCCGGAAATGCGCGTAGGTTTCGGCAAGCATTTCGATGAGCTGCAAGCGGGTTACTTTTTCGTCCGGATACCTGGAACAGGACACGACCCTGCCGGGGTAGTGGACTGCCAGTTCCAGTTTACCCAGTTTGTGCAAAATGGTAATGAGCGATGAGCTGATGAACAGGGCGTAAAAACGCTGGTCCGGCGATCGTTTGATGCGTGCATACATGCGGCGGTTATCGGCGGTCGTGTAGTGAAACTGAGCTGCAAATTCCGCTTGGATATCTTCGGGGAGACTGGCGCAGAACATCACCTTGTGCATATCTAAAATGTGCTGGTACTTTGTCCTCGTCGGGGTAAATTCAGCGTCAAGGTCATACCTGATCAATTTGATTTGTTCTGCATATTGCGCACGTAACATGGCTTTCCTTTCTTCCAGATCATCCGGTTCGGCGCTGTATTCGTATTCTTCTGTTTTGATCAGGTCCGCATATTCTTTGGCGCTGTTATACATTGGGCATTGTTTAAGGATAAATCAGTTGATGTCTTGATATCAGCCATAAGCTAACGTTTTTTCTTGGCTACATATTCAAAATACAGTTCCTGCGTACTGGCCAGGAAATCTCCGTGGCTGTTTAGGGTATCAACATCAGAAAATGTATCGACAATGACTCCCTGTTTGTACGGGTGGATGATTGTTCCCTGTAAGTTATCAAAAATGCGGTTGAATTCTTCCTCCATATCGGACCGGAGGACGGCTGACTTAGATATAACGATGTAAAAATAAAATGAGTTGACCGCGATCAGCCGTAGCAAGAAGTTCGGTGTAGGCCCGCCGATCTGTATCTCACCGCAACGGGCTGATGACGGGTAAAATTTTTTCCCCTTTACCATTGCTGGCTGGACAATATCTAATTTGATGAGAATTTCTTGGTGTATACCATTACCGGTTAAAATAAACTCGCGATATTTCTCAAAATCATTGTACTCACGGTTGACGGTTCGGGAAGAGTTATAGGTTATCTTGAGCAAGCTGCGCAACAGCAAATTATAATCATATTCGAACTTAAAAGGGGTCAGATCTTCTTTGTAGGTTTTAAAATATCCGTCATATAACGAACAAAAGTAAGCGTCCAGCGGTGACAATTTGATATTATTACATGCAGCACAAACATCTGCGATCACTAAATCCCCGGCAGTAAATAGTCTGTTGTTTTTTAAATAGTTGACCTGGAGTTCCGGCATTCGGGTGATCAAACAACTCGGCCAAATATGCTCCCTGGTCAACTTGACTTCTTTCTTACAATAAGCGCATTTTCTGAGTTTAGGCATCCCGCAAATATACCTGATAAATCTTCAGGTTGTCATGGCTGGTTTCCTAGGTACACTCATTATCAGCAAAATAAAAGCATGATAATTTGTTAAACCAAAAAAAATCTCTACATTTGAAAAAATTATTACCGTTTTTCGGTAATTAAAATTATTAAAATGAACATCAGTTACGGTTCAAATAAGATCAAGAAGAAGCTGAGTTCCCTGGCTGAAATAAAAAAAGCCTACGGTACAATGGCCAAAAAAGTACAGAACAGGTTGGATGATATTGAAGCATCTCCTAATCTGAAAGTACTCATGCAGATCCCTGCCGCTAACTGTCACCCGCTGTCCGGTGACATGAAAGGCGAATGGGCATTGGATATATCAGGCAATCACCGGATGATATTCGATATCAACCATGACCCCATCCCCCAGAAGGATACCGGGGGAATTGAAACCATTGAAGTGACAGACATTAGGATTATCGAAACCACAGACTACCATTAATCCAAGCAAAAACAGACATGAGCAGCAATATAAAAATAGAAAGAGAATTGTTAACCAAGCCCGGAGACACCATTTTAGAGACCATCGAGTATCTGAAAATGAGCCAAGCGGAACTGGCTGACCGGATGGGGAAAACTCCCGGGAAGATCAATGACCTCATTTCAGGAAAAGCACCTATAACGATCAATACCGCCCTGCAATTGGAAAAAGTGCTGGGTATCGATATGCAGTTCTGGTTGAACCGGGAAATGCATTACCGTGAAAAATTAGCAAGATTAGAACAGGAAGAATTCTTAGAACAATGCTTGGACTGGCTGAAAGAACAGCCGATCAAGGAGCTGCAAAAGTTCGGTTACCTGAAAAGCAGCAGCGTTGGAACCGGGATGGTCGAAGAATGCCTGCAATTTTATGGCGTGGTTTCGCCTGTGGAATGGGAAAATGTTTACATTGAAAACTATGCACAGACCAGTTTCCGGAAAAGCCCCAGTCATAAAACCTTACTCAGTAGTATGGCAGCCTGGTTAAGGATCGGCGAACTGAAGCTGAGGAAACAACAATTCCCGGAGTATAAAAAAGACAGTTTTAAAAATGTATTGCAGGAGATCAAGACCCTGGTGGAAACACAGCCTGAAGATTTTCCGACGACTTTACAAGCGATGTGCCAGCAAGCCGGGGTAGCGGTTATTTATTCCAATACCCTACCTAAAGCGCCGATCAGCGGGGCTGCGCGCTGGGTTGGCGGGACACCGCTGATCCAGATTACCGATCGGTATAAGACCAATGACCATTTTTGGTTCACCTTTTATCATGAAGCCGGTCATATTTTACTTCATGGAAAGAAGGACATCTTTATCGAAGAGTTCGAGGGCGTGGAAAATGACACCGAAAAAGAACGCGAAGCGAATGATTTTGCGCGTGACTGGCTATTGCCGGACACCTTCTTAGCGGAGATCGATAATCAATCCGTAGATGAAAAGGCGGTGAGAAGAATCGCACGAAATTATGCTACCCATCCGGCGATCGTGATCGGCCGCTTACAGAATTTGAATATGGTCCCGCATTATTTTGGGGCGAACTTAAAAGTAAAAATCAATCTCGATTATTTCATTGAGCATTAGTCCATTTAATTCAGTTTGTCATGAGTATACCAACTTATATACCGGTTTTCAGATTACGTCAGGAGGAAAAAAAAGTGCTGACCACTTTTGATTTTGGCAGTGATATTTTTCCCTATGTAGAGATCTTCAAGGAATTTGAGCGGCTTCCGCCTAAACCAAAACCTGGGAAACCAAAAAAGGTTCGGGAACCCAAACATTTCAACGAGATTTATATCCCCACCCTGAACAGTATCAAAAGTGAAAAGGTCTTTGTCGATCTTCCTATTCATCTTAATCAGTCCAGAAAGATGAAAAAAGAAGTTTTAGAGTTTTTACGCGGGGTGGTCAGCAAAAGGAAAGTTCGCACCGATTATCTTTTGAGTTTGAATGTGCTTCGCAGGAAGATCATCCCGGTGATCAGCTCTTATTCGCAATTGACCGGTGAGCCCAATTCCATTAAGTTACAGGAGGCTGACCTGCGGGTTGTATTTCCGACTGTTGCATTCAGAACCTCTGAAAAGACTTTTACCAATGACATCAACCAGGTTAGCGCGGTGGCGCAACGTGAAGATTTTTTAATCGTGGATTTAGAGGATTATTGCCTTTCGGACAAGGATGATATGGCAACGATCCAATTCATGATTGATCATTTGAAAACCTTTGATAAATGCCATGTTGTGTTGCTACGTAATTGTATCTATAACAGCATTAAAAACTTTGAGTTGGAACACGGTGAAAGAATTGAAGTAATCGATAACAGCTTAATGAACCGCTATGACCAGCTTGGAGCGGATTGTTTTGCAGACTATGCGGGTATCAAAAAAGACAAAATAGAAGGTGGCGGGGCTATCAGCCCGGGATTTATTTTTTATGACGCGGTCCAAAATAACTTTTACGGGTATAAAGGTTCCGAGAAGCGAGAACTGAAGGATTTCGAGAACATTATTGTTCCCGCTGTATTAAGGTCGGATGCTGCTGCAAGAATGCAAAGTAATGAACTTGAATATCTTTCCGTGGAGAACAAAGGATGGAAAATGATCGAGGATATTTGGGACGAAGAGGAAAGCGGCAAAAATCAAGCTAAGTTTAAGAGAATATCGATGGAACATTATTTGCATTGTATCCGCACAAAGATCCAGGATGGTTATTTTGTGCTTTAGCTATAAATGTGCGCTGGCTTGATGTTTTTGTTAAAAAAGAACTGGATGTCGATCGGCAATATATCATTGGAATGTTCGACGATGAATTCCCACCTGCTGCGATAGCGTTCTTTTAAAGCCAGTTTGAATAAATCGTTGATTGTATCTGTGTTGTTGCTGATCAAAATATCTTCTTGGGCGAACGTGCCAAAAGATTGAAATAATTCCTTTTTGGTCAGCAGGGATAATTGTACAGACGGGTTGAGATGCTGATTTAACCTAGGTTTACGGTAAAAGCTGTGCTGATCTTTATCCACGGTGATGATCCCGAAATTTGCGGGTATCATGTCAATGCATTTCTTCAGATGGCGTTCATGGATCACTAAATTGTTGAATTCGAAAGCGGATAGATAATCAACGGACTGCTTAGCCAATTTGTCTAAATTATCAAGATTGGATTTGATCTCAAAACTGGTAGTGAAACCATTGATTGTTAAAAAGTCCACGCGGCTGCTTTTAACTTTGATCTCATAAGCTGCGACCACGTTCTTATTATGAAATTCCTTGAACAGTTCATACTTTAGTACTTGTTCCCCCTCATAACTGAGTAAGATTAAATCGTTTAGTTTCTGATGCAATTCCAATTTGCAGCATTTGCTAAAGTTATTTCCCGGATAGATCATTAAAAGCAATTGCCTTAACTTCGGGCCGTAATCTAATGTATTATAACATTTGACAACTTCCTTAACCGCCTTATAATCAATTACTGGCTGCTGATTGAATTTTCCCATGAGTTTGAGTGTAAAATAACTCAAAAAACTAAGCTTATAGAAATTAATTAACTATTATTTTTAGCACCTGGTAAGGATATAACATTCAATTATAGTTCGTCGAGCTTTTTTTGCTCCTCGTCAGAAAAACGAACGTGTTCGGACAGGTCCTTGACCATTTTCCGGGCGAATACCGCGCTTTCGGAATCGCTCCTCATCACATCGTCTTCGCCGAGGTCGGCCTTTTCGCCATAGATGGCTTGTTTTAGGTCGCGCCGCTGATGCAGCTCGCTGATCTTTTCATCGACCTTCTCTACCATGGTATAGTCAGGTGTGCCGCGTTCGACCAGGTCGAGGAAGTCTTTATAGGGTGCCAGCTTCACATTCATGACCTTTTGCATGGTCTCTCCCCATTGCCAGAGTTCCTGGACGGTATAATCCGGGTTGTTTTTTTTGGCCATGTACATGACCATGGCCAGATATTGTTCGGGCGTGCCGTTCCAGCGGCGTCCGAGTCCCAGCAGTTTCGCTATAAATGACAGGAATCCCATAAGTATTGATTGATTAACACAAAGTTAAATATTTTGCTTAATTAAAGCTACCGGCAGGGATGCTGCCGGTAGCTTTGGTGTTATGGTTTTTTATACGGCAGCCAGAACCTTTCACTGTGAAAGATCATGTCGTGCCATTCCCAGATGCACCAGGGTTTGAACGTAAAGGTGCGGAAAAGGCGATTATCGCCGAGGTCTTTATCCGGGTGTTTACATAAGAAGGTCGCATAGCGCCGGACGATGGTTTCGTAGGTAAAACCTTTCCCTCCTTCTTCGCTGTCGGTATACGTGTTATCACTGTTGGCGTAGGTATAATCCTCCTTGAGAAGCCAGGCTACGGGGGTATAGTTCGTGAGAAGAAAGAGGGCTATGAGTACCCAAAGGCCATATTTAAGTTTCGTATTCATGGTGTTATCCTAAGTTAAGCATTTTTAATTACATGGTCCATGCGTGGCCGGGCCGGTTCCACCATTGGTATTGACGCCGGGCTGGCCCTTCATATTGTCGATGCTGTTGCCCAGGCCGGCCGGGGTTTCCGCAAGGTGGGGCACATGGTCAGGTGTGGGCAGCCCCACGGTGGTGTAGGCGTTTGGCAGCGTAATCCCGGCGTAAGCGCAGGCACTGACCGCATAACCGGTGCAGTTGAAATCGGTGAGGTCATAGGCGGGCAGCGGGCTGTTGATGTAATTGATCAGGTTAGCGAACTGGACGGCGTCGACGTTATACGTGATGCTTGCATTATAATCCAGCTGGCTATTGTCTACCAGTTTGCCTGGGGCGTGTATTTTATCCTTACCGCTGGCGTCAGGATAAAAGCCGATGACCTGGGTGACGGTCTGTCCGCCGCCGGATTTGGTGATCCCGATGGCGGTGTGGCCGACCGAGTTGGGGCCGTAATTGAAGGTCGTGCCCGGAAAAGGCTCCTGGACATAGATGGTCACCTGCATGGTGGCGTTGGTATTCGGTACGCTGCCGAAACAATCGGTGTAGTTCTTGGGGTTGATCTTCGGGTGGTCCTCACCGGGGAGGTTGGACGGTTCGGGTGTCGGGTCCGGTGCCGGGTCTGCGGATGAACCGCCGCCGCCGCCATAAGGATCGGCTGAAACGTCACCGCCGCCGCCACCGCCGTAATCGGGATAATAACCGTCATCATAGATGCTGTAACTGCAGATATTTTCGGAATAGACGGTGAAAATGCCGTCGGCGTCAATGTAGCTGCTGTCATACCATTCGCAGTCCGCGCTGATGGCCACCATGAGGGTCCGCAGTTTCGGATCGGCGCTGGTGGTGGACGTGCCTGCCGGCTTTGGTTTGATTTGGCCGATGGTTTTACCCTGACTGTAGATCAAGCCGCCGGTCAGTTGGTGGTGCTGATCGTAGACGAATACCCGCCCGGTAAAATCTTTGGTCTCGGCTTTGCCTTTCCGCTGCAGGTAGATGAGGTCAGGAATGATCTCCAGGATTCGGGGTTTGATCGCCCCGGTACTGTCTTTGATAAAGGCGAGCTTACGGTAGCCGAGTTTGATGCCGTTATAGGTCGGTTGTCCTTTGACCTTGACCAGCCAGTAGTTTCCTTTTTTGACATTGACCGAACGCAGGTTAGCCAGGTCGGGGTTGAGTTTTTTGATGTTAAAGGGTTTTAAGCCCAGGCTGTTGGTTTGAATCGTTGTGGTCGAATCCGGTTGCTGATTGTACCAGTCCGTGACCGCTTTCAGACTGAGGGTTTGCTGCGGGTTGGTTTGGATAGTTGGTTGGGTATTGTTTTCCTTGCGGCAAGCCATGGTAAGCGTGAGCAGCAGCAGGATATATTTCGTGATCTTTTTCATAATGCTGGTTTGTCATTTTTTAAAAAATTGATAATTGTCGCCTTTTAATTGGCGGAGACGTGCTGGCCGCGGATGCGGCAGAGGGCCTCGTGGCTGACGTTGAGGTGCGAGGCGACCATCCATAGGGGCACCCGCTGGATGATGTCGGGGTGCATTTGCAACAGCAGGTTATAGCGGTCAATGGCGGTGCCATTCCGCAGGAGGTTGGTCCTTTGCTCACTGGCGATGTAATACTTTTCAGTGAGGATGCGCCCAATGAAATTAAACTCGGGGAAGTCGGCGTAAATGCCCTGGACCTGCGCCCAGCTAAGCGAAAGGATGGTACTGTCTTCGAGCACCTCGATGGTTTCCGAGGCGGGCTGCTGGGTGTAAAAGCTGTAGACGGAGATCATCATATCTCCTTCACGCATGAACCAGGTGGTACATTCCTTTTGCTTGTCGGTGAGGTACCAGGCACGGGCCAGGCCTTCGACGATAAAGTAGATCTTCCGGCAGGTCTGGCCGGGTTGCAGTAAAATGTGCTTTTTAGGGTAATGTGCTTCTTCGAGGCATTCGGCGAAGCGCTGCTGGAGTTTGCCTGACAAAGGCTGGATCAGGTTCAGCGTTTGCAGCAATAAAGTAGCTTCCATAAGATTTGTTCAATTGATAATATTGATAACTATCAACGTCCCGTTTTCCTTATGAGGCCAACTTTGGATTAATAAATTGCTTGTGAGTTAAAACCAGCCATCGGGCAAAAGGTTTTGACGCCGCGAGTTTTTGTGGACATTAATTCAATTGTACCTATGGAAAATGTAAAAGACTTTGAGGAAATGTATGTGGAACTGGAAAATCAATTAGGCCTGATCGCGGAGCGGGAACAGCGCCCGCTGCAAAAAATGGTCGCCACATTAACCGCTATCCGGGCGGTCTTGCAAGACTTGCGGGAAAAGGTTTTGGCGGCCGGTTTTGATGGAACAGCGGCCGAGATCAGCTTTTTTAAAGTGACCAAGCCGCGCTTTTTCAGTTTGCAGATCTTAGAAACGGAGCTGTACCATTTGGAGAACTGCCGCAAGGCCGTGACACTGGATGAGCTGCGCAGCTATTACGGGGATGAGCTGAAAAGCATCGGCCGGTTTTTTAACCAGTATGCTTTTCAATATGAGTATTACCGGATGAAGGCGGATGAACTGGACGGTTTATGTTTCGTGCGGGGCGCGGCTTTGCAGAGTATGCTGGTAACGGACCTACCGGATAATGACCCGGAGTTTACCACGGCCTGGGATTATTTGTTCGCGAAATTCCGGGCTTTAGAGATGCTGCGTGACCATATCCTGCATTTGCTGGAAGGTTTGAACGGGCAGGGTGCTGACCTGGGTTTTATCCGGCCGGGAAGAAAAGCGGTGCCGCTGAAGTGGACGGGCGATACAATCCACGCGGTGGAGCTGGGCTATAGCATTTGGGTATCCGACCAGGTCAATGGCGGGGACGCGGAACTGGCGGATGTGATGCACTGGCTGAGTACCACGCTGGATGTGGACCTGAGCCGATATACCCGTTTGTTCGTAGAGATCAAGGCGCGAAAGATCTTAAGTAAGACCAAGTTCCTGGACCTGATGAAAGATGCGGTCATGCGTTATATGAACCAGGGCGATGCGTATAAGCCGGTGCGGAAGGCGAAGCGAATTCCTTAAGCTATTTTAAGATTAGCCGGCGTGGATTATGCCGGCTTTTTGCGCTTTAAAGAGATAGGACAGGTCGGCCTTGTCTACTTCCCGTTTACTCCCCATATAGGAAGAGATCATGCCACCGGCGATGCCGATCGCTCCGGTAATGACCCCCACAACAGGATTGACTGGTGTGCTGACAATGCCAGCTGCGGTAAGGGTCGCAAATAGCTTCGGACTTTCCAGTTTGAGCAAGCTTTCAAATGAGGTGAAAACAGATTTGATTCCTCCGTCTTTCATGGTCTTTTGGAGGTCATGAATGCCTTTTTCAATACTTTCCCGGGCGTCGATCAGCACTTCCAATAATTGTTCTTTGGTCTCCGCCTTTCTTATTTTCTCCTGGATGGCGCTTAAGTATTTTCGAAATTGGAAAAGTTCATCTTTTCTGTCTTTTTTAAATTGGATCACCTGTTCTAAAGTGGCGTCAGGGCCGGGAACAGGCAGCACGCGGTCAAGTAATATCGCAAAGGCCGGCATCTTTTCTTTGGTCAGGTTAAACCCGATATGCTCGTACTTTTTAAGATCTGTTGATGGGATGACCAATTCATTTTCGGTGACCTTTGCAACATATTGCGCCAAAAAAGACATGTACAATAAAGCGACCGTTTCATCTGTAGCAATTCCCAGCCCTCCCTGACCTTTGATCAGATGCTCTTGCTGAAGATGGTATTTAATATTCATCGTCAGCTTTTGCTCAAATAAAAAGCCGGGCTGATCTACCAACTTTTTATTTGAAAGGGCCTTGAATTCTTCACTAGTGGTGGCAGAAATAAAGCGTTGTTCAAATTCCCCGAATTCCTGTTGATAGTCAGTTAGGACCTTTTCGATTAAAACAGGTTTATAGATCTCCTGATCATAAAGTTCGCGAAGATCATTAGGCATGCGATCATCACTGATGGAAGTATAAGGTACTATCGTAGAAACAGTGTCTGCATAAAGCAAAGCAGACAATAGCCATTCTTTATGGGGAATGTCAATTGAGGGGTAATAGAGTAGATTGCGTTGCATTTTTTTAAATCAAAGCGATTTTATTAAATTATTTTTCCTTTACCATCTTGACAAGATCGATCAGTTTTGTAAAAACCTCGGTTTCCTGGTTAGCCAGTTTTTGGACTTCGATGATTTGAGTCGTTTCCCCCGTTTTAAGAATATTAGGCTGTTCACTATTTGAATACTTAGCCTTTAAAATTTCCAGCAGACTTGCATTGTTCTGGTGTTTTTCAATAAGTGCAAAAGTATCATAATCTTCCTGACGCCGCCTTTTCGCCAATTCATAATATCTGTACTCCTCTAAAACGATCCGATATTGCTTCAAGAAAAAAATGGCGATAAATTCGATAAAAAACAGCGACCCAAACCTGGGCAGTAGCCCCAGCAATTCCTGCCCAATATTAGCCGGAGCTGTTTTAGTATTATCACTAGCGGCAAGGCCGGAATTGTAAAAAATGAATACTCCGGAAAATGCAATGATACACCCGATCATTAAATAGATGCCTGAGCGTGAAAATAATTTCTCAGCAATCCTGGCGCTTTCGCCTATATTCTTTAATCGTAAGTCCTCGCTTTCGGCTGTTTTAGCAACCACCAACGTTTTGAGTCCTTCTGTCGCTGTTTCGGAAGGCGTGGTTTGTACCGGTATTTCTTTAACGTTTTCTGTTGTAAACGGAACGCTATGATTGATGAGATGTAATTCCCTTTTATATTCTCTGCGTTTGATCAACCCATATCTAATGCTTCGCAATGGATAATATTCGAAAATCTGCTTATACATATAGGCACCAAGTATGATAATACAAGATCCTAAAATATAGTAACGATTAATACTGATAATGCGACTAATTCCTTCACGGGTTCCAAATTGGAAAATATCCATGATGGGTGATATAGAAACCAAAAGTCCCAGGACAACCCAAAAATAAAACTCTGAACGGAGTATTCGAAAAATGAACGGCTTGGTGCTTATTATAAAATCATTTTCTTCCATAATGCAATAAGGTTATCACGCTAAATTAATATTTAATTTATAATACCAAATAAAATGTTGCTGGTATTATTCTGATTTGTAAATAATTATAAAAATATTTCCGACCATTATCCAGACTTACCAATATCCCTTAGCCATCCCCCAACCTTTGTCCTGTCGCTGCAATGCCGCAGCGGGCTAAAGAAGGTTACTATGATACTTATGAAATTTATCGGGTCGCATTATCTCCTTTTCGCGGCCCTGGCCCTGGCCGTCTGGTACGGCGGGGTTTTGTTCACTTTTTACCGGAACGAGGCGAAGAAGCTCTATGCGCAACAATTCCCGAAACCGGAAACGCCATTGCCGACGGTGCTGGCTGACGATGAAGAATTCGACCTGATGGGCGCGCCGGCCGAGGAATACGGGGTGTCTACCGTTTTGGCACATGAGGTGCGGTTTATGCAGCGCAAGACGATGATCCCGGACGAGGAAATGCAGGGGCTGATCCCGGATGTGCTGGAGGAGATCAAAAAGGTCATCCAGACGGTGGAAGCCGAGGAAGGTGACAAGGCGGATTTTATCAGTTTGTTCAAGCTTATTACTGTAAAGTACCCTCGCTTGGCGGAGAGTAAACATTTGCCGGACATCAATGACTGGCTGCGGGAACATTGTCCTTTCGGGTTGGACGAGGACGAGTTAGCCGGTCTCTGGGCGTAATCTGTGTAATCATTTTAAAAATCAGTGTATCATACTTATGAAAAATCATATTCCCTATTCCCCTAAACAACAGGCGCTGCTAAAAACCTTAATGTTTACTGCGGCGATGATCGCCGTCCAGTCGGCTTTCAGCCAGGATGGCGCGGCGGGTATCAACCAGGCGACCTCGCAGGTCAAGAGTTATTTCGATGCGGGCTGTAATTTGATGTATGCCATCGGTGCAGTGGTCGGTATCATTGGCGCGGTGAAGGTGTTCTCGAAATGGAATGCTGGGG
The DNA here is from genome assembly GCF_000166195.2 of Mucilaginibacter paludis DSM 18603. Lineage (NCBI taxonomy): Bacteria > Pseudomonadati > Bacteroidota > Sphingobacteriia > Sphingobacteriales > Sphingobacteriaceae > Mucilaginibacter > Mucilaginibacter paludis. Next base: position 6,616,035 of record NZ_CM001403.1, on the reverse strand, counting down.
AACCGGATACCAATAAAGTTGCGACGGCCTGGTTCGGATCCTGCGTGTTCCTGGTGATCGTGGCGACGGTGCTTAAATCCTTCTTTGGGCTATGAGCAGCGTCTATCAAATTAACAAAGGCATCAACAAAGCCATCGAGTTCCGCGGGCTGAAGGCGCAGTATATCGGCTATTTGGCCGGAGGGTTGGTGGGTTTGTTGCTGCTCTTCGCGGTGCTGTATATCTGCGGAACGAGCGTACTGGTTTGCTTGCCGCTGATCCTGGGCCTAGGTACGCTGCTGTTCACCACGGTGTTCCGGCTTAGTAAGAAGTACGGCCAGCATGGGCTGATGAAGCTGCGGGCCAAACGGCAGGTGCCGGTGTCGCTTCAATTCCGCAGCAGACGTTCATTTATTCAATTATTAAAACAAAAGGCATGAATTTCGAGCGTATCAAACCGTTATTTAAAGTAGAGCATGGAGCGATCATTTCGGCTTGGGGCGATATCACGCTGGCTTATGAACTGGAGCTACCGGAGATCTTTACGCTATCGGGCAGCGAGTACGAGGCCTTCCATCATGCCTGGTGCCGGGCGATCCGTTTGTTGCCGGAAGGCAGTATCGTGCACAAGCAGGATTGGTTCGTCCGTTCGCGGTATAAACGGGATGGGAACAGTGCCCGCAGCTTTTTATCAGCGGCATCCGAATGGTTCTTTAACGGGCGTGCGTACCTCGCGCACCGCTGCCTCATCTATATTACCCGGCAAGCGGCTGACCGCAAGCCGGCCAGCAGCGCTTATTCAGGACTATTGCGCAAAAGCATCGTACCCAAGCAAACCGTCAATCCCACCTTTTTTAATGACTTTATGGAAAAGGCCGGGCAGTTCGCGCGGATTCTGTCGGACAGTAGTTTTGTGGGGATACGCCAGCTTTCGGATAAAGAACTGACAGGGAGGGCCAGGGTTCCGGGTATGGTCGAGCAGTATTGTTTCTTGCTGGGTGCGGATGAGCGGCCACTATTGAAAGATGTGCATTTCAAGGATGAATTGAAGGTTGGCGACGAGTTTGTCAAGCTGTTCACTTTAGCGGATGCGGAAGATCTGCCGGGCTGGTGCGGTAGCCGGATCGATTATGATAAATATTCGACGGACAAGACCAAGTTCAGCATCGGCTTTGCTTCGCCTTTGGGTTTATTGCTGGACTGTAACCATTTGTATAACCAGTATATTTTTATCGGGGATCCGCTGAAAACACAGAAGCTGCTGGAACAAAAAAGGCTGCGCCTGCAATCGCTGTCGGCTTATTCGCGGGAGAATGCTATCGCGCGGGATGCGACCTCGGACTTTTTGAACGAGGCCATTGGTGAGCAACGCTTGCCGGTCAAGGCGCATTTCAATGTGCTGGCCTGGACCGACGATGCAAAGCAGGTGCAGGAGCTGAAGAATTTGGCGGGTTCGGCCATGGCGCAAATGGATGCCGTGGCACGGCTGGAAAGCGACGGCGCGCCGCAGATCTGGTGGGCCGGGATACCGGGGAATAGCGCGGACTTCCCAATGAATGATACGTTTGATACCTTTTTGGAGCAGGCGACCTGTTTTTTTAATCTGGAAAGCAATTATAGGTCTTCGAAAAGTGGGTTTGGTTTGCGGTTGGGCGACCGCTTATCGGGCAGGCCTGTATTGGTGGATATCTCGGATGAGCCGATGAAGAAAGGGCTGATCACCAACCGCAACAAGATGATCCTGGGGCCATCCGGTTCGGGTAAATCGTTCTTCACGAACCACATGGTGCAGAGTTATTTCGAGCAGGGTGCGCATATTGTTTTGGTGGATGTAGGGCATAGTTATAAGGGGCTTTGCGACCTGGTCGATGGGTATTATTTCACCTATGAGGAAAGTAACCCGATCCGGTTCAATCCATTTTATGTGGCTAAAGGTGATAAGCTGGATATCGAAAAGAAAGAAAGCTTGAAGACGCTGCTTTTGGCGCTTTGGAAAAAGGAGGATGAGAGTTTCGGGCGGTCGGAATATGTGGCGATTAGCAATGCGGTGAAGTTGTATTATGAGCATCTGGAAGCTCATCCTGATTTGTTTCCCTGCTTTAATACTTTTTATGATTTCCTGGGTAAAGAGTTTGCGGTGGTACTGAAAGAGAGTTCGGTCAAAGAAAAGGATTTCGACCTGGGGAATTTGTTGTATGTGCTCAATCCTTACTACCAGGGCGGTGAATTTGACTACCTTTTGAATTCTACCGAAAACCTTGATCTGTTAGGCGAGCGCTTTATCGTATTCGAGCTGGATAATATCAAGGACCACGCCATTTTATTCCCGGTGGTCACGATCATTATCATGGAGGTTTTCATTTCCAAGATGCGTAAGCTGCCGAAGGATGTCCGCAAGGTGATCTTAATTGAAGAGGCCTGGAAGGCCATTGCCAAAGACGGTATGGCGGAATACATCAAGTACCTGTTCAAGACCGTTCGCAAGTTCTTCGGCGAGGCCATCGTGGTGACGCAGGAGGTGGAGGATATTTTGAGCAGTCCGGTCATTAAGCAGGCCATCGTCAATAACAGCGACTGCAAGATCCTGCTGGATCAAAGCAAGTACCAGAACAAGTTCGACCAGGTCCAGGAATTGCTGGGCCTGACGGATAAGGACCGGGCGCTGATCCTTTCGATGAATAAGGCGAATGACCCGCAGCGCATCTATAAGGAGGTTACTTTCTCGTTGGGGCCTTCCACGAAAGTTTACCGGGTGGAAGTATCGCCGGAACAGTATTATGCTTTTACGACGGAAGCATCGGAAAAAGCTAAAGTTCACCAATATGCCAAACGCTTCGGCAGTATCGAGGCGGGTATCCGAAACCTGATCGAAGATCAAAGCAAAACCAAATTCTTATGAAAAACTACCTCATCATTATAGTGGTCGTCATCGGATTTTATAGCTGCCAGACACCCGCGGCGAAGACCAAAAGTTTTATACCGGGTACCTATGTCAGCAGTGCTTCGGGGGAATTCAGTTCCGCGCAGGATACGCTGGTCATTAACCGGCTCGATCAATCCCATTATCAATTGCTCAGGCGAACAGGCTACCAGGCTATCCGCAAGGGTAAAAAGTTGCCGAAGCGCCACCAGTCCAGAGAACTAGAAACGGTCTGGGACCCGCTCAAACAGGACCTGACGGAAGAAAAAAGCGGGCTGGTCTTTCGCTTCGACGCGGAAAAAGGCCGGCTCTATGTCGGTAAGGCCAGTTACCGCAAGATCAATTAACAGAATTCAAAACCATCATTTATGAAATCAATTTTCAGTGCCCTGAAAGGGTGCTTAGGAGGTGCTATGGAACAAATAAAAAAATACATGGTCGTGCTGCCGTTGTCTACAGTGACCGTTTTTGTGACGTTGCCGCAGGGTGCCAACGCGCAGTTCGTCGTTGGCGAGGTCTTACAGCAGACCGTCGGCCGGGTGATCCGGGCCATTGACCTGGAAGTACAGCGCATGCAGAACCAAACGATTTGGTTGCAGAATGCGCAGAAGGCTTTAGAGAACCAGCTGCATAAAGCAAAACTGGCCGAGATTTCCGGCTGGTCGGAAAAGCAGCAGGAACTGTACGGCAATTATTATAACGAATTATGGCAGGTCAAAGCCGTTATCAGCGATTTCGAACGCATCAAGAACATCACGGAAAAGCAGGCCGCGCTGGTTAGCCAGTACCACCGGGCCTGGGGTTTGCTGCAATCGGATAAGCACTTTACGCCGGATGAACTGGGTTATATGGAAAAGGTTTATTCGGGTATCCTGCAGCAAAGCGTGACCAACTTGGACGAGGTGCTGGTGGTCATCAGTGGTATGAAAACGCAGATGGATGACGCCAAGCGGATGGAACTGGTGGCGAAGGCTTCGGAGCGCATCGACCAGAACTGCGCCGACCTCAAAAAGTTCAATAACCAGAACATGGTGCTGAGCATCCAGCGGGCAAAAAGCCTGGACGAGGTGGAAACTTTAAAGCGGTACTATGGCATCGATTAGGAAAATAGTCTTCTTGTCCTTGCTGCTTTCGGCTTTGAGCTTTCAGCTTTCGTATGGTCAGACGTTTGCGGAATGGTTCTCCCAAAAAAAGACGCAGATCAAATACCTGACCCAGCAGATTGCGGCTTTGGAACAATACGGCGCCTATGTGAAACAGGGTTACCAGATCTCACAAAATGGGTTGGGCGGTATTGGCAGCTGGGTGAAAGGTGAGTTTGACCTGCATAACAGCTATTACCGTTCATTGCGGACGGTCAACCCTTATATCCGGAATAACCCGAAGGCGGATAGTATCGTTCGGATGGCACAGCTCATTCCGGGGCAATTTGACCAGGTGGCCCGTTTGTCCTTGCCTGCTGATACCCGCAATTATGTTAATTCAGTTAAGGCTTCGGTGCTGGCGGATGTGGATCACGATGTAGCGGAGCTACAAACGGTGCTGAGCGAACATGTGGCCATGACGGATGATGAGCGGCTGAAAAGATTGGATGCCATCGAAGTTAGGGTGCGGGACAAGCTGGTATTTACGCGCTCGTTTTGCAGCCAGGTCAGGGTCATGTTCAATCAACAGCAACGGGAATTACAGGACATACAAACGCAACAAAGTATTTATGAAAACATTAAAAATTAGCGTCCTGCTTTGCTTTTTGCTTTGCGCTTTCAGTTTTGCGCCGGCCAAAGCCCAGGATCAGGACCTGCAGCAATTATTGCTGGATATTGAAAAGCTGACGCAGTTCAAAGCGATCCTCTCGGATATGCAGCAGGGTTATTCCATGCTGACCGGCGGGTACGAGACCGTAAAGAACCTGGCCAAGGGCAATTTCAATCTGCATTCGGTTTTCCTGGATGGCCTTTTACAGGTCAACCCCGAAGTGGCGAAATACGCAAGGGTGGCGGATATTTTGGCCAATGAAGCCAGTATCGTTTCGGAGTATAAAAAGGCTTATGGGGCTTTTCGTTCGAGCGGCCGGTTTTCGGTAGAAGAACTGGACTATTTAGGCCGGGTCTACGGACAGCTGACCAGCGAGGCGCTGAACGATGTGAATGAACTGGCGGATATCCTGACGGCCTCGAAGTTGCGGATGAGCGATGACGAACGGTTATCGGCCATTGACCGGATCTATGCTTCGGGCAACAATAAGCTGGTGTTCCTGCGCTCTTTTAACCGGCAGGCCAATGTGCTGCTGGCCCAGCGGCAAAAGGAAAGTAACGATGTCACTAACCTTAAATCCCTTTACCCATGAAAAAATTAGTTTATCTACTGCCATTGCTGCTTTGGAGTGGGATGGCTTCCGCCCAGGATATTACCAGCAGTTTAAAAGGCATGCAGCCAGTGCTGGATGGCGTCTATAACCAGATGCTGCCCCTTTGTTCGGGGCTGATCGATACTGCGCGGGGTATTGCCGGGTTCGGGGCGCTGTGGTATATCGCTGCCCGGGTCTGGAAACAGATCGCTAATGCCGAGCCGCTGGATTTTTACCCTTTGTTACGGCCTTTCGTTTTGGGCATGGCCATCCTGTTATTCCCGTTGGTGATCGCGCTGATCAATGGTATCCTTTCGCCTGTGGTGACAGCCACCGGGAACATGGTCAAGAACTCGGATAACAGCATTGCTTTGCTGCTCAAGCAAAAGGAGGATGCGATCAAGCATAGTTCGGCTTATGAAATGTATGTCGGCGATGATGGAAACGGTGACCGTGAAAAATGGTATGGCTATACGCATCCCGATGATCCGAACGATAATAACGAGGGTACTTTTTCCTCTTTAGGCAATGATATCAAGTTCTGGATGGATAAGCAGGCCTATGCTTTCAAGAACAATATCAAGGCCTGGATGTCGGAAGTGCTGCAGGTCTTGTATGCGGCCGCGATACTCTGTATCAATACGATCCGCACCTTTTTTATGATCGTGCTGGCCATTTTGGGGCCGCTGGTATTCGGCATATCCGTCTTTGACGGGTTCCAGAATTCGCTGGTGCAATGGCTAACGCGCTATATCAATATCTTTTTATGGCTGCCGATCGCTAACATCTTCGGGGCGATCATCGGGCAGGTGCAGCAGCAAATGATCAAGCTGGACATCTCGCAGATCCAAAGCGCGGGCGATACCTTCTTTAGCCCGAATGATACGGCTTATTTGGTGTTTTTAGTCATTGGCATCGTGGGTTATTTCTCCGTACCGACGGTAGCCAATTATGTGGTGCATGCCCATGGCGGCAATGGCCTGATGATGCGGATGAGCACCATTGCTGCGGGTGGTATCTCCACGGTGACCAATACCGCAGTACAGGGCGGCGCGGCTGCCGGGGAGCGCATGGGACGCGGTGTGGGTAATATGCTCAATGCACCGCGCAACTTTTGGGAAGGTTATTTAGGGGCCGGCGATAAAGGGAATTATCAGAAAGACAAATTATCGGGCAAGGACAATTAAAAGCTATCATCATGTTTACACACTTCAAAAATATCGAAACATCTTTTCGTCATATCCGGCGATTCAGCTATGTGCTGGTTATCCTTTGCGCGCTGATCAGTTGCTTTGCGGTCTATTCGAGTTTGCGTTATGCGGCAGATTTCCGGTCACATATTTATATCCTGGCCAATGGCAAAGCACTGGAGGCCGTTACCTCCGACCGGAAATCGAATATCCCGGTCGAGGCGCGGGACCATATCAAAGTATTCCACGAGGCCTTTTTTAACCTCGACCCGGATGATAAGCAGATCCGGGCAACGGTGACCAAAGCCCTTTATTTAGCGGATGAAAGCGCGAAAAAGGCATTTGACGACCTGCAGGAAAAGGGGTATTACAATAGCCTGGTGTCCGGTAATGTCAGCCAACAGCTGACGGTGGATAGCATCAGTTTGAATACCGTGACCTATCCCTATGCTTTTACCTGCTACGCAACCGAAAAACTGATCCGTTCGACGACGGTTACGGTCCGAAGCCTGGTCACCAAAGGCGATTTGCGCAATGTCAGCCGCAGCGATAATAACCCGCACGGGTTCCTGATCGAGCATTGGGAAACCATGGAAAACAAAGACCTGTCCACCCAAAACCGCCAGCCATGAACCTGTTCAGACGCAAACCAAAAGTGCTTAGCCCGCGGACCGCCGAAGCAGCCGAACGCTGGGTAAATATCCTGCTTTTACGGCAAAGACAGGTGGCTGACTGGCTCGGGCGTAAAACCGCCTATTGGGACAAAGCCTCCAAGATCATCGCCCTGTGCTTATTCTGCCTGGTATTTGGCGGGATCAGTTTATGGCTCCTCTTAAAAACCATTTTATAACCCCTTAATCCTTTATTTATGCAAACAACATTAGAAAAACTCAAGGAGCACCGTAAAATGTTGCTCATCCTACCACCGCTGATCTTAGTGATGGCGCTGGCCGCTTTTTGGGGCTACCGGCAAATGAACCCGCCGAAAACGGTGGTGGATAGTAAAGGGCTGAATGCCAGCCTGCCTTCGCCTGACCTGAAAAGGCCACAGCCCAAGGACAAAATGGATGCCTATGACCAGCAAAAGCGGGATTCGGCACGGCAACATTCTGGCTCATTAGCTAATCTGGGCTGGGACACAGTGGTGCAAAATTCTGGCCCTTTACATGGCAAAGCACAGGCAGATGCCAATGAGCTGGCCATTAACCAGCGCTTATCCCAGATCAGGACGCAGCTGGCTAAACCGCAGGTTAGTTCAGCACCGGTGGCCGTTAACCCGGATAATGAGCAGTTGGCCAGGCTGGAAAAGTTGCTGAAGGAAAAACAGAACAGTTCCGCGCCGGACCCGCAAATGGCGCAATTGAATACCATGCTGGATAAGATCGCGCAGATACAAAACCCGGCTTTGGCGGTGAAACCTGCGGTTAAATTACCAGCAGAAAAGGATACGGCTTTTAAGGCGATACCCGCCCTGATCGACGGTACACAAAAGGTCGCTCCGGGCGGTGTGGTCAGGTTGAAGCTAAAAGACACGCTGCGTATTGCAGGTCTGCTATTGCCTAAAGGCCAGCAATTGTTCGGGGCCTGTTCGGTGATGAACCAGCGTTTGCTGCTGGAGATCAAAAATATCCGCCTGGGCAACGCGATCATCCCTGTCAGCCTGACGGTCTTCGGGCTGGACGGCCTGCCGGGGATTAATGCGCCGGAAGCGGAACTCGGCGAAGCGGCGGGCAGCGGCACGGCGAACGCGCTGGATAATATGCAGTTCTTAAGCATGGATCAAAGTTTAGGGACGCAGGCGGCGACGGCGGGGATATCGGCGGCCAAAGGCTTGTTGGGCAAGAAGGTCCGCAAGATCCGGGTGAAGCTGCATAATGGGGAAACCGTCTTGCTGCGGGACAATAATGTGAAGCATTAGCGAAACGCAACCATGTACCTGGAAACCCAACATGCACAAGAAGTTGCAAACTCGATCACCCATGCGCTGGAAGCGGGTGAAAAATACGTAGTGTTCAGCCAGCGGCCTTCAGAAGTGAGTTTGCACCCGATGCACCTGGAATTCTTTAAAGATAAGGGTGATGCGCTGGATAGCGCGGATGACCGGGAATTAATGGGCGGCGGGCTTGGTTTTGATGACTACCCGATCTATTGTGTAGCGGCTGGTGAATTACTGGAAAAGGTGTTGGCCGCTAATCCTGAAGTAAACTTAAATAACCGAACGATGAATTTAGGCAATCCTACCGAAGCCATGGAGACGCTGCTGGAAAAAGGTTATCATGAAACGATCGCCCTAAGGGTCGGTGCCGGCCTGGCTGACTTTAACGATTCACCGATCTGGCCGGATAAATATCCGCTCGGCCCGGACAAGCTTTATATCGAATGGGACTTTAGCCTGCGGGAGGGCGACCGGGTGCACCACGCGCCGCTGACCATCCACCTTTTACAGGTCCCGATCAAACATGAACTACTGCAAGGGATCGACACCCGCGAACTGGATCAACGTATGGCGGCCATTGACTGGGATCATCCGAACCTCAGCCGCGATGCGCTGAGCGCGATGGCCGATATCAATAAACTTTCTTTTAGTAATGACGGGCGCAGTGAGGACGCGGCCGATAGGCTGGCCGTCAAACACTGGTCCTGGGCAGCACCCAACGAAGGCAATCTCTATTTAGAGGAAAAGAAGCAGGAATTCCTGGTAAGTAAAACCTACCATGACCTGCCCCAAATAGCCAGGGCTCACCGCGAGCTGACCGAACTGATGAACAACAAACAAATTGATCACTTAAACGAAAAACGTATGAATCTGAACAATCTGGAAGACTTGAGGGGAGAACTCAAAACATTGAAATTCAGCCCCGAAGTGGCTGATCAGTTGGAAGCTAAAATGCGACCGCTGCCGAACTATTTTGTGCTCAAAGACCAGCTGCCGGGCGACCAGGGGCCGGTCAACTTTACCCTGCACTTTAAAAAATCCAACCAAAGCGATTTTTATAATATGGGTAAAGTTGACGTGACCGCGGGTAAGGCGCCGGTACTGCCGCCCGACCAAAGCTATATGGTGAGCACGCAAGACCCGGAGAAGGCCGATAAAACGCTGACCAAGCACTTTGATAATGCGACCGACGCCATCGAGTTCTTTAAAAAACAGAAGGGCACGTCCGAACTGGGTGTAGGTGTTGATGCGGACAGTAAGCAATTGCTGGCCAGTAAAGAGAATGGCAAGGACATCTACCTGAACAGGGAATTCGCGCCGGTATTCAACACACCGCCGGTTTCGCAGACCTTTTACCCGGAAAAGGGCTACGGCTTTACGGCAGAGCAATGCGCTAACCTGGTACAGGGCCGCACCGTGTTCCGAGGGGATATGTTGACCCGCCAGGGCGAACCCTACGCCGCCTGGATCAAACTGGATTTCGATCAGGCTAAAGACGATTACGGCAACCGGAAGCTGAATAATTACCATGTGCCGCAATATGGTTTTGATATCGACAAAACCCTGGATCGTTACCAGATCAAGGAACTGGCCGACCCGGCGCAGAAGGCGGAGCTGATCAAATCATTCGAGGCGGGTAACCGTACCGACGTGACCACGCTGAAAGAAGGTAAAGAAGTGGCCATGAAAGTGGATCTTTCCGCCCGTTACAGCAGCCTGGATTTCTTTGATGACAAGGGCCGCCGCGAAAAACGGGAACAGTTCGAAAAACCGACGCACCTGGAACTCGGTCCGAAAAAAGGCCTGGCCCAGAAAGAAGATCAGCAGCAAAGCAAAGGCCGCAAACGTTAAGGGCGGCCTGTTTGTGCTGTTGAATTATTAATTTATTTTTAACCCTTTAAATAAAAACAATCATGAAGAAGTTCGAAGAATTAAAGACCCTGCTGGCCGAAGCAGAAAAAGACGCCGAAAGCTTTTACAACAAAGCTAACAAAGCAGCCGGCACCCGTTTAAGGAATGCGATGCAACAACTGAAAGTGGCCGCCGGTGATATCCGCAAGGAAGTCACCGATATCAAGAACGCGGCAACGAAATAATTATAAGCATGTTTTTGAAGGAGCCCTGCCGGAATTCGGCGGGGCTTTGTTATTTTTACGTGTCAGGAAGCAAAATCAACCTTTAAAGCCATTACGATGTCTGATCTCCGATGGATGCATATATTCGGTCCTATTTACACCATTAACCAGGAAAAAGGTTACCGCACTACTCGGTCTTTTGACTATGATATGTCGCTCGATTTTGGTGAATGGGAAAGGATCGTCCAGATCGGCACCAGGTGTGTGTCGGTTGATCCGAAGGACATTGAATCTTATTTTTTCAGGTCATTGGCCTTTTACCAGCTTGGCCAGAAAGCAAGCGCGGTCAATGACGCGAATACCGTCCTTCATTTAATGAAATGGAAAGACGTGTATTTGGTTCAGGGTGAATTCTACGAAAAATTTAAAAAAGACACCGTGGCTTTGATCTGTTATGAAATCGGCTACGCTGTCTTTAAGTCAGTAGATTACTTGGTAAAAATCGCCCGTCTCAAAAATCAGTCCGGCGACTATGCCGGCGCGCTGAAGTCCTGCGAACTCTTATTAGGATCTGACCCGCAGGCTTTCCGGGGTTATGTTAACCGAAGTAAAGCTTTATGGGGTTTGGCCAGACATAAAGAGGCGATCGCCGATCTATTTACCTGTATCAGGATGAACCCCTACTACGCGGATTCATACGCCAATCTCGCAGCTTATTCTTTTTCCAAAAATGAGCTTCGGGAAGAAGCGATCTGCCTGCTGAGAATGGCGCTAAAACAGGAGCCTAACAATTCCGGTTTTTGTTTTGCTTTGGGCGATCACTATGCCAACTGGAAAAAACTGACACCCCTCAGCCAGAAATTCATTACAGATGTTACTGTCGACGATACTTTAAAAGCATTTGTCGATGACCGTGCATTTGCGGACCGGGACCAAATAGCCCGCGGCTATTACGCCCATTCCTTTGCCAGTTTGTTCCAGACTATTCAAACTGAAATGGATACCATGGGCGATCATATTCAGGTTTCGATGTTCATCGGAAATGCGAATCATCTTTTCGACCTGCTTAAAAACAACAGCATTTACTTTTCTGAAGTTAACTCATTCCCGGATAAGGTCAGCGATTGTCCATTATTGAACCCCGCCAACCAGTCCCATTTGGCGGTCAATATCTCGTATAACAACGTACGGGTCAGGTGCTGTTCATCGCTGAATAAACCGCAAGAAATTGCAAGCAGCGTCGCGATGTGGGACAGATATGCCAATGGGCACCGAGGGCTTTGTTATACGCTGGAAATCCCTAAAACATGGCTTTTGAAAAATAATATTTATGCCGGTAAAATAACCTATTTGGAAGAACCGCCGCCACTGAGGGCCGACACTCCCGAGCAGGTGATCAAGGATGGCTTATTTGTTAAACATCACGGGTATCAGGATGAACGCGAATTCCGCTTGGTTCATTTTGGGAAATTCCCCCACAACGATGGGGTGAAGTTCCACTTTCATAGCGGGAAGGCCGAAGACGATGCGATTAAGATCAAAGCCATCTATTTGGGCAGCCATATGAGCCATGACCATAAACAACTGCTGGCAGATATACTCTTTGATTACCCCGATCGTATCGATACTTTTGGAATGTCCGTTGCTAAAAACGGCCAGCTTGAATTCAGTACCTTTTGACCTTTGACATTTACGGCGTCCTTGATAAATTTCCTGCTACTTTGTCAAAGTCATCTTTGATGTGCATCAGCAGGATCAGAACCGCCTGTTTCAGGATACCCTGGTTCTTTTCAAAAACATAATTATACGCGATCATGTCCTCCAGCTGGTCGTGATAGACCTCGTCGTTGTATGGGTAAAGTTGGTAACTGCTGATCATCGCCAGGGTACTGTCCTCCAGGTCGCCGCGGTGCGCAATCCGGTCACGGAGCGGACGGATCTTTTCGAAACTTTCGTCAAAATAATCAAGGTAATAAAACAGCTTGTTTGTTTGAACAGCAGGATGTTTTCTGACCTTTTTCTCCAGCCCGGGCGATTGGCTATGACCCATCCGGTAAACCACGTTCAGCAATTGCAGCGTGATATCCTTTAATTTGGGCAGGCGGAAGAAGTAATTCTCCAGCATGTACTTCAGGTAGTCGCCGCGGTCGACCCGTGTCATTTTAAAGGACTTAATTTTTGGCTTGGCAAATTCGATCAGCTTAATCGTCATATCAATATCCCAGAAGCTTTGCGATAGGTTAAACAACACGTCATTTACCGCTTTCATATAAAGCGCATATTCGCTGGTCTTTTCATGCTTGTCTAACAGAATCGCCGTGGTGACGCGCTGTACCTCTTGCCCCAAAAGCGTAATAAAAAGGGATTGCGCGTTCCAGTCCAGTTGGCTGATCGCCTGCTCATCGATTTCCTGATCGTCTGTCATTGCTGAAGGTGTTGGCTAACAATATTAACCATTTATGTGGAAAATAAATGAAAAAGGGACACGTTATCTTTTGTAATTTAGTATTAGTCACCCCATCAGGCGTATCATGAAAAACAGCCCGGATCTATTTGAGCACTTGCAAAGCGATATCCGTTTACTAGAAAACACTTTAGCCGTTTTCGCCGATCAGGACCATATCTGGCCGGGTGCCGATATGGATACTGACGCGCTGCATGAATTCGCGGAAGACCTGCACCGGCTCGCCTGGGAATGCCTTGCCATCGCGGGCCGGAGGGATATGCCGCCTTATCTGGCCTACGACACGGAACACCTCTGGACGACCGATTATGGCGTATTGATCCGGCTAACCAGGACATGGGTCCAAAATTGTGATGAAAACCTGATCCGGGAATACCGGGACCTAACCATTGCCGAAGACCAAACGATCACGCTCCTGCAGCAACTCCATTCCGCGATGATCGGCCATGTTTATTTCAGGCACCCCGGCATGGAATCAATTCCCGCACATGAAATGCGGTTTTATAGTTGAACACCCCGGCCGGAACTCGTTAAACCGAGCTTTTGCCGATCTACCCCTAATTCCAACCTGCCGTAAGGCAATTCCTGCCAGGTTTGCTCAAAACAATAATAGCGCAGCCGGCCGTCACTTTCCTGATAACAACCGGTGCAAAAGTTAAAGTTAAAACCAGCCTTGTACAGTTTTTCTTTATCAATTAAAAAGGTTACTGCCTGGTGCTTATTAAATGACCGCAATAGCAAATGGTTGTTTTTCAAAATGGCAATGATCGTCACTTCGGTATAGTCCGCCGTTTCGGCTGCCAGCCGCTGTTTCTCGTGCCGGTTATAAGTATTCCGGCAAAAATCATTACAAAAACGCTGGTCGACACGCCCCAGCAGCTTCTTACCGCATTCCCGGCAAAGCCGCTCGGGTTTATCCCATATTTCTTTTTTTTTGACCATAGCCACAAAAACTATTATCCGATCTGTTTAACGAAAATCGGGTAATTCTGTTTCGTACCGAATAGATAATTAAAGGTTCAGGAGCTTTGTCTGGACATCAAAACCATTGTGCTATGTTCAACAATATCATTGCCAGCGAAAGCTTCACACATTTTAAAACCACCTATTTCTTTGACTATATGCAGGCGCGGAATGAGCGCAAATACATTGCCATCACCTGCAGCAAAAAAATGGATGACGGAAAATACAACCGCAGTTCCGTCCAAATCTTCGAGGATGATTTCGAATTCATGCTCTCCGCCCTCAGTTCGCTGTTCCACCATGCCCAACACGCTTCTGCCTTCCAACCATCTGACAAAGAAGCTAATGGCATTAAAAGTTGGGAGCCGGAATCCCGGCCAAGGGAAAAAATGCTGGAACAAGGGCGGCAGGCGATGAGCGACGCCGAACTGTTAGCCATGCTGATCGGTTCCGGATATCCGGGTGTAACCGCCGTGGACCTGGCCGGTCAGATCCTTTTAAGCCTGGACCATGACCTGAACCGACTGGCGGACCTCAGCACAGAAGAGTTAACCGTATTCCAGGGTATAGGTTTAGCTAAAGCCATGTCGATTCAATCGGCGATGGAACTGGCGGTCCGGGTAGCCGCTGCCAAACCGGTGTTAAGGCGGTTAAAGGCGGTCAACGGTTAAGCATGCGCTACTGCGCAAGCCGTTTCGCACCTGCCGGCACGTCTCCTTCGTCGCGACCGCCAGCCGCTCAACCGCTTTTACTGGTTTAATCGCAGGAAGCCAGCGGCGCGGCGGCGCCGCAAGCTTCCTGTTGGTAAGGTCTTGTTAGATGCGTTTTTAGATCGTTCTTTATTGTTTTTGTCTACGATGGTTTCCTGAGCCACGCCGCTTGCGGGCGGCTTTTTTTATGCGCAATATTTTAAAGCGCATTCTTCGCTGTTTATTAAACAAAGTTCTCAAAAGCCAGCCAGACGGCAAGCCCGAGCCTCCGGTTTTGTAAAAAAAATCTTCCTCCAATTTCAAAGGCTGCCGCTATCGCGGCGGGTGGTTGGGAGCGTATTTTTTTTCCAAAAGGCTTGCCTTACTGGCGGGCTTATTTAGGTGAGTTGCTTAATAAAAAGCGAGCGAGCGCTATGCGAGCTGGCTTTAAAAACAAACGAAATAAAAGCAACAAACCATGAAAACAGCAAACGGCAGAGACCCGCCACAGCGGTAAAATCGGACAGAAGACAAACCTATCGCATGGCAATTAAACAATTTAAAAAACATCAAAAATTTAAGAAAATGGAAACTTTAGTTAAAGATAAAAAGGACGAAAAAGTAAATAACGCCCCAAAAACCAACCCCGTTACCGAGGAAAATAAGAACCCAAAATTTGTATCGGGCAATCCCGTTAACAAAGACAGCAGCAAACCCGCCGAAACGGAGAAGCCAAAAGAAGAACCCAAAGCCGAACCCGCCAAGACTGCGGAACAGCCACAGGCAGAACATGCAAAACCGACACCGGAAGCCGAGCAGGTTAAACCGCAACCCATTCAGCCCGTGCTGAATTTAGAAGGCACTTTAAAATTGGTGGAAGAGTTACACCGCAGGAAGATACAGCGTGATAAATTGATTGAGACCATCAATAATTTAGATGGCTTTGAGTTCGACCTGAAAGAGGAAATGGACGAAACAGGCGGTAATATCTATCAGGGCTGTACTTTGACGATTGAGGACGATAACCGCCAAAAATTCACCACCAAGAACCCGACCATTATCTGGACAGTTTCGCAGATGGTAAACCGCCTTTGTGTGGACAAACTGGCTGAAATTGAAGCGGGAATTATTATCCCTTCCAAATAATTAATGGACAACGCCCCCGATAGTAAAAGTATCGGGGGCGTCTGTTTTATAATTCAAAGAATTAAAAAGTAAAACAATGATAGAGATTTTCATCGAGTTGACCAACCAAATTTTTTGGGAGGGTTATGCGGAACAATTAGCGGCATCTAATCCTACGGCTTTTCAAATGGAACTGGCGGAATTTACGGACTGCTATAATTTATAAACCTATCAAATTTAACATCATGGCACACGATATTCATTTTAACGAACAGACCCAAAAGCATAGTTTCTTTTCGGTCAAAGAAAAGGCATGGCACGGATTGGGGCAGGTTATCAGCGATTACCCCACCAGTGAGGAAGCCATCATCCACGCAGGGCTAAATTTCGGGGTGGTCAAACGCCCGAATATTCACCCCCTGCCCAGCGGTATCAATATCATTTCAGATAACAGCTATTTTACGTACCGTACCGACACGGAAGCCATTTTGGGCGATAAGGTCGGGAGTGATTACGAGGTGGTGCAGAATACCGAAGTATTCCAATTTTTTGACGGCATTGTCGGCGGAAAAAATGGGATTTTATACGAGACCGCCGGGGCGTTAGCGCAGGGGGCGGTCATTTTTGTGACTGCCAAACTGCCCGACTATATTAAAGTGGGGCGGGATGATTGTATCGAAAAATATTTGCTGCTCACTTCTTCGCATGACGGCACCGGGAGCATTACGATTGCTTTTACACCTATCCGTGTAGTTTGCCGCAATACTTTAAACGCCGCTTTGCGTAACCATACCAATTGCATTAAGATACGGCACACCGCCAGCGCAACCGACAAATTGAAAGAAGCGCATAAAATGCTGGGTATCACCAACCAGTTATCGGTGGAACTGGAAGCCATTTATAACCGCTGGACAAGGGTACGCATTACCGACCCTGAATTAAAAAGACTGGTACAGTTAGCCATGTCGCCGAACAAGGAAACCACCGAGAAATTAAGGACAGGCAAGGACGAAGAACTATCCAGCCACTTTAACAATATGGTTTCGTCAGTGATGGAATACGCTTTGGTCAGCCCAACCCAGCAGGAAATCACCACCAAAGGTACTTTGTTCGGGGCGTTCAATGCCGTTACAGGTTACTTTCAAAACGTGCGCAATTTCAGGGACGAAGAAAGCAAATTCAAATCTATCATGTACGGCAACGCCTTGCAGAAAGGGCAATCCGCCTTTAACCTGTGCGAGGGTTTTGCCAAGCATGGCAACGGGATTTTATTCAATTAAGGTTTTACACGGGCGGGTAAAACCGCCCTCAATTTTTGAATGATGAAACACGAAAATATTTTAAAGATACTGGACGTGCATTACAGCGAGTTCAGTAAAGATTTTATAGGGTTTATTGCCAAGCAACAACCGACCTATAAAGACAGGATTTTAGAAGAAGACTTGTTTAACCCCGATAACATCCGAGAAGATAACGAGGAAATTCCCGAACAAATTGAAACGGAATTATTGCAGGTCGATAGCCTAATGAAAACGCATGACTGCGGTTATTTCAGAATTGTTTATACTTAATTATTGGTTATGCAAAAGCCGATAAACCTAAGCGGTGTGCTGGTATTCCCGCACCCGCTTACCCCAGCGCTAAGTTTTGATTTGCGGATAACCAAAGCAGAAGCGGAACGCTTATTGACCCAATACCCGAACAAATTACCTTTTGACATTATGTGCAAGGAGTACGGGGATGACGATGACTGGATAGGTTTGACCTTTGAAGACATCGACCCACTAACACAGCGTTTAGGGGATGAATACGAAACTTTTGAAATATGGTATCCCGAACCGATTGACAACCAAGAATAATTAAAATTATTATGAGCTACTTGATTTTAGAGTTGCATGGCGGCCCCGAATGTGCCGCCATTTGCACCGACCCGGACGGCAATAATTTGGTGTTCGATGATTACGCCGAAGCAGAAAAGGAAGCCGCCGACTGCCAGGACGGGCGGGTTATAGAAATATGAACCATAAAACGGTAGTAGCCTGGTCAGCAATGGCCGGGCTTTTTTTGTCAAAAAATTTTCCTGCTTAGGTGCTATTTAGGTCCGGTGAAGCGTAGTGAATTCATGTTATATTTGGAGAAAGACAAGTATATAATGACAAAAGTTTCCCGATGTTATCAATGTGATGAAACTGCTACTACTGTTGAACATGTGCCAGCCAAATGTTTTTTTCCGAAAGGTCAAAGGGATAATTTAATTACAGTGCCATCCTGTAGGCAGCATAACAATGACACTTCCATGGACGATGAATACGTAAGGGGGATCGTCTCGTCGGCTAATGGAACTAATAAAACCGCAGTCGACCAATGGCGGGGACCGGTACGCCAAAGCTTTATGCACAGTCCCAAGTTGTTCCTTAAAACTTTTGAAACGCGAAAAGACAATGCATTTTTTCATGACCGGGACCGGGTTGATCATTTGATGATCAAAATCGCCTATGGCCTTTATTTTCACGCCTTCAAAAAAAGATGGGCCTCTATTCCAGCACCATTTTATAAACAGTTTTATGACGAGGATGGCATAACCGATTTTGAATCAAGATTGCCAGGTTATAGAGATGCCGGATATCACACAGTACTTGCTGGGGCAAACCCATCTGTATTCAAATATTCCTTTTCAGAAGCTGACTTTAACGGCGAACCTAATGTTTCATTGAAGTTGATTTTTTATGAAGGCTTTGAAGTCCTGATCATGCCTGTGAAAACGTCTGAAGTCCGCCCAGTATTGGTTTTTAAATAACGAAGGTAAATTAATCCGGTAGAGCGTTTTCTACCGGATTGATTATGCCCAAATTTTGGCCTGATAAAGTTTTCAAGCCTGATCTTCAGTCTCAACAGCAAGTGCAATGACGTGGTGAACCAAAAATGCATCAATCAAAGAAAGTGCATAATCACTATCGATAGGCAACATATCTGGTGTCAACAGTATTTTATCGAGGTAAAAGGTGTAAAGTGAGTTTAGATAGTTGTTCTGCGCGTCTTTGACAGAGGTTCTTGCATCAAGCCAGTCTGTAAGGTTAGTCACTCCTTTTTTATATTGTAAGTCAGTCGTCCTGAATACAGACTCCGCCAGCTCAATATTGCGTTTGTCGCTTTCCAGGTTGCTTTGCGCTTTGACCAATTTTGTGATCGCGCTCTGGTATTCCACCGCATATTTACCGGAGTCCAGTTTGAGATTCTCCAGCGCGTTCATGCTTTTATATTTGGCCTGATTATATTGTGCGTTCCGCTTATAAAAATTGAATAAGGGTATGGATAGTTTTAATCCGACGGCAGAGTAAGGGTTCAAATGATTGAATGCCGGACCTATGGTAGTTCCATAGCCATATTCGCCATATTTGGCGTAGCCGGTCAGCGTGGGCAGAGCCCCTGCCTTGATCCGCTTTTGATCGATGTTGAGCAACTGAGAATTAATTTCTGAAAGCTGATAATCCGTCCGATTTTCAGGAGAAAAACGAGTGGCTTCAACGTTGGTAACCGGAGGATTTGCGAGGTTCTCCTGGGCAACGGTATCAACGGGCAGTTCAGTACTGATCGGGAAACCCATATCATATTTAAGCTGGTTCCGCGCAAGAGTCAGGTTGCTTTCGGCAACACGGATCTGTGATACCGCATTATTGTAGTTAACGGTCACCCTATCCAGATCTTTTTGCAGCGATATACCCTTCTGCACCTGTAGTTGTGAAATCTTCATCTGCTTGTAGTAGATTTCCAGGTTACTCCTTAACAGCCTGAGCTGTTCACGGTAAACATAGGTTTGATAGTAATCATTACCTATATTGTAGATGACCGTTTCTTCATTTTTTTTGATATTCAGGTCAGCTTGCTGCCTGCTGTATTTATTGGCTTTGAGCCCGGTAAGCAGTGACTGGTCAAAAATTGTCTGATCAAGTTCGGCGACGCTATTAGTGTTATACCTTTGTGTGAGGGATATTCGAAGGGGATCCGGACCAAATATTCCTGCCGGGATGATGGATTGCTGAACTTTTAAATTATCATCAAAAGAGCTGCTTACATTCAGCGATGGCAGGTAAGCAGCAAGTGCTTCCTTCGCTTTGGCATCGGCGGCCTTTTTTTCGTTTTCATAGACTACACTACTGCGGTTATTTTTCAGCCCATAAGCAATGCAATCCTTCAAATTCCACTGTTGCTGGGCAAACAGTTTAAACGGAAGGATACAAATAAGTATTAATATCAATTTCACTTTCATGCTGCATTAAATTCATTTTACCATTTACGCCTCATCGGAGGCGTGGTAATTGATTTGTTGCAGTAAAACTACCCGGGCAATGCTTTCAATGGGGGCATTTTAAAATGAAGTAGCCAAAAAGAACAATGAAGTGATCACTTCATCAAAAAATCGTTTCTTTTTCAAGAAATGTGTCGAAGCAAATCTTACCTGGAGCTTATTCTTCCATCCATTTAAAAAAAAGCTGGGCCTTGATTCTGCTGATGATGATCTTTTCCGGCGTCTCCGTATGCATAATCACGTAGAGTTTACGGTTAAAATAATGCTCAATATTCTTGATCGAATCGCGGTTGATGATAAACTGCCTGTTTGCCCTGAAGAATTGGCGGGGATTGAACATAGACTCCAATAGCTCAATAGTATAGGGTACGGGATAACTGTTGGCATTTAAATCGTGGAGGTAAACTGAGCCAAAAGCAGCGTAAACGAACTGGATGTCGGTTATACGTAAAGGGATGATCTTTTCCCGGTAATTAACCAGGATGTTCTGTTTGTAACCGGTGGTCATTTCTGCCACTACCCTCCGCAGGTTATTGGTGTATTGATTGTGATTTAACAGATGGGATTTAAACCGCAAATACTTTTCCATGCTTCTATGCAGCATTTCTTCCTCAAGGGGTTTCAACAAATAATCTATACCGTTTGATTCGAACGCCCTGATGGCATATTCATTGAATGCTGTACAAAAAATAACGGGGGCCTCGATAGTGATCTCCTTAAAGATTTCAAAGCTTAATCCATCTCCAAGCTGAATGTCGGAAAAGATCAGCTCTGGCGATAAATTTTCATTTAACCATTTGATTGATGAGGACACCGAAGGAAGGATGGCTTCCACATTAATTTCACTGTCCAACTGGTGCAACATGCCAACTAACTCGGTCGCAGTTTTCTTTTCATCTTCGATTATTACAACTCTCATGGCTTTAATAACGGTAAAGTAACTTCGAAATATCCGGCAGAGTCACTGATCTTCATCGGCCGGTCAATTAATAATTTATACCTGTCGAAAATATTTTTGAGGCCGGTACCCGTCCCTTCCTCAGGCGTTTTCTTAAGCTGCAAATTATTGGTCACGATGAGGGCCGGCGAATGGTCGGTCCTTATAGAGATGTGCAAGGGCTGATCAGGTGAGATGATGTTGTGTTTGATCGCATTTTCCAATAATAACTGCAGGGAGAGCGGCGGGATCAGCAGCGTTAGATCACCGTCAGGTACATCGATAGTAACCTGCAGCGTTTCTTCAAACCGCTGATCCATAATATAGAGATATGATTTGATAAAAACCAACTCATCTTTCAGGGGCGTAAGATAATGTTCATTAAAATTCAGCACGTAACGGTATACAGTTGCCAGCTGAACGATGTAATTCTTGGTGGCCTGGTCGGGAGCAATCGTTTTTAGGGTGCTTAATGAATTGAATAAAAAATGCGGGCTGATCTGCTGCTGTAATGATAGAAGCTGCGCCCGGAGATGAGCCCGTGCGAGAATCTCGTTTTCGAGTTTAGAATTCTGCAAAGCATTGTTGGTATGTATGCTGTAAAAAACAACATAGGAAATAATGCTCGCCAAAAATGCGCCCAGGAAATGTACCAAAAAGTCAGAAAAGGTTTTAAAACCGACTCCATTTTCAAAGAGCGTAGTTCTGGGTAAACAAGCATAAAGAACACCAGTCAGAATAATCGCAGAAATGGTAGCTAAAAGATTACTCAGAAAATGCTTTGCATAATTATTTAGCCAGGGCAATTTGTGCAGTAAGAAAAAGCCGTGGATCAGCCAGCAAATTAATAAGGACAAAGCTATTTGCAGGACATATTCCGGGTATTCCCACCATTTGATTTCCACAGTATTATTGTGGCGAAGCAATGTGCTCAACAGCCCAACCATAGCTAAAATGCCGGTTACTATAAAATACCATTTGAACTGATAAGCTCTGAGCATATATTAATCTAATTAAACCTGCAATTAAATCGTAACGCGTTTTTAACTGGCCAAATCGGCTTGCAAAAGCACTAATCAGCATCATGAATTTTAAACCTGTCAGGGTTCCGATTTCAGAGCAGAATTACTCCCGGTAGTCATCAAAATGTAATAAGCGGCGACCGGGAGAAATTTACATGATAAGCTTTTCGACATTATTTGCTTATATGCTCAAAGGTACGTAAATTTGTTTCGTACAAATACAAAACATGTCAAATATTATTAAAGACGAAGAAATTCAGGAGCAACTGGTTAAGGCAGCGAAGCAGTTATTTGAGCTTCACGGTTTTCGCAGGGTAACCATCGACGACATCGCCAAAGCTATCGGAAAGGCCAGAAGTTCGTTGTATTATTATTATAAGACCAAAGAAGAGATCTTAGATGCAGTGATAGCAGCCGAGATCAGGGAACTGGTAAAGCTGATTGCTATCGCGATCAGCGAGGCAAAAACCTCCGAAGAAAAAATCAAAGCATTTTTCCTGACAGACCTGCGCACTATACTTGAAAAAAGAGGATTCTTTAATGCCCTGGATGAAGGCATGAATGCCGGTGAGCTTTCAGGATTTCAAAAAACCAGGTTCGCAGTCTATCAACAGGTCCGGTTACAGGAAAGCACCTTGCTCCGCCAGATCATTACGGAAGGTATCGGGCGCGGAGAGTTAATGGAGTTGGGGCAAAAAGAGAAAGAGGACTTCATATTTGTTATTTTAAGCAGCCTGCATGGCATGAAGCGCGAAATGGTGATCAAAAACGAATTTGGCAACATGGAATCCTCGGTAAATTTCCTTGTTCATTCCCTTATTCATGGATTGAAAAAATAAAAACTATATAATAAATAAAAAAATTTGCGCCGGTTTAAACATTTAGGCACAATATGCTGATAAGCTTATGAACTTAAATACAAAAAAAATAACCAATGTTTTCCGGGCGTTCCGTAACCGCAACTATAGCTTATTTTTCAGCGGGCAGTCGGTTTCGCAGATCGGCAGCTGGATGCAGCGTACCGGCGTAAGCTGGGTGGTTTATACCATGACCCATTCGGCCTTTATGCTGGGCCTCACCATATTTGTATCACAGTTCCCATCTTTTATTTTTTCCCTTCTGGGCGGGATTGTTGCTGACCGTTACAGCCGGTTCCGGGTATTGATGGCCACTCAGATTGCCTCAATGATACAGGCGGCGTTGCTGGCCTTATTAGTGTTTACGCGTCATTATACTGTTTGGGAAATATTGTTACTGAGCGGCGTTCTTGGCGTGATCAATGCCTTTGATGTACCGGCAAGGCAACCACTGATCCATGATATGGTTACAGATGAGGCAGACCTGCCCAACGCACTGGCGCTGCAGTCTTCAATGGCCAACCTGGCGCGCCTTATAGGACCCGCAATTTCGGGTTTGGTTCTGGTGAAATTTGGTGCGGGCGTGTGTTTTCTGCTGAACGCGCTCAGTTTTGTAGCGGTGACCATATCCCTGCTGCTGATCCATCTACCGGCTTATGTGCCGCCACCAGTAGAACAAAAGATGAAAACTGAACTGAGCGAGGGTTTAAATTACCTGAAAAAAACGCCCTCGATCACGATGATCCTTTTGATGCTTTGTTTTACCAGTTTACTGGTGCTTCCCTACAATACACTAATCCCCGTATTCGCGAAGGAGATCTTTAAAGGCAATGCCGCGACTTTTGGTTACATCAACAGTTTTGTCGGCGTTGGCGCCATTGCAGGATCGATCTTTCTGGCAGCTTTAAAAAAGGACGCGGACCTTCAATTTATCTTATTGGTAAACACGATCATTTTCGGGATAAGCCTGCTGGCTTTTTCACACCTGGTCAATTTTCCATTGGCCATGGTGTTTTTCGCAATGTCCGGTTTCGGCATGATGTCGCAAACCACGATCAGTATGACCCTTATCCAGCTGTATTCAGCTAAAGAAATGAGGGGGCGTGTAATGGGCTTTGCCGCGATGGCATATTTCGGCATGCTGCCGTTAGGCAGCTTGCTGATCGGGACCTTATCCCAAAAAATAGGAACACCGACAACTATCCTTTGCGAAGGTATCGTAACCCTGGTTATTGCGGCTTGCTTTTCAGGGTTTTTAACAAGCGGCCGGCGGAAATTAAAAGGCAAAAATCAATCAAATTTTAATAATTAAACAAATTTAATATGCACTGGTATCATTATTTCAGCGGTTTTTTGGCAGGGATGTTCCTTTCCAACTTTGTTCCCCATTTTGTTAAAGGCGTCTGCGGCGATCCTTTTCCCACACCATTTTCCAATCCTCATGGCAGAGGACTATCCACACCGATTGTGAACGTGCTATGGGCCCTGTTCAATTTAACAGCAGGTTTTCTGCTTTTCCGGTTCGGTAAAGTAGCTGCTGATGATAATTTATCTGTCCTCATCTGTTTTATCGGCTTTATCTGTATCAGCGTGATGAGCGCTATGAACTTTGTACATAAAGACAAAGCGTAGTTTTCGAAACCAATTTCATTCTGCAATAAAAAAGAAAGTAGAACATGAGGCAATAATATCCAACAATGCTGGCCATGGATATGCAGCAGAATGTTAGGCGAAATACCAGGGCGCTTCGCAATTGTGACTAAACATGAGCGGAAGCGCCCTTATAATGCCGTTAAGCATAATGGGCATGGTGAATCACAAACTGAGATAAAAGCTTATGTAATAGAAAACGATTAGCCCAGCAGGAAGTTTCTTTAGCAATAACCTGAATGGCGCTGAAAGCCCAGGTAGTAAGCGTAAAGTAATATTTACAGATCTGTATCAAAAAACTCTTCAATGTAAAAAAGTCCGAATTCTACCCACTCTGAGGAGCAAAGGTGGGTTAGCTGACCGATGTATTTATTTACCAAATGGTAAATAAACTGCCCGCAATAAAATCGATATTTAACTTATGGAAGAGTTCATCAATTACATATTGAAGTTTGGCAATCTGAATAAGCAGCAAACTGATTTCCTGATCAGCAAAGCAAAAACGCTGGAACTTCATAAAGATGAATATTTTTCAGAAGCCGGAAAGATCCCCCGGCAGGTTGGATTTCTACTGGAAGGGGTAATCCGTTTCTGCTATTACAACAACAAAGGCGAAGAGATCACTTATTCATTTAGTGAAGAGAATCACTTTGTTTCGGACCAGCAAAAGTTTGAGGCACAAGTGGTAGCTTCTGAGTATATACAGGCTGTTACCGATTGTAAATTGCTTGTTTTTTCAAAGAAAGATTGGGCCGAGATCGGAAATACAATAGTTGGCTGGGAAGCTATCAAAGGTCTGATAGAAAAAAATTGTTTGTTAAAAACGATTGAAAGAGAGACTGTAAAATGAACTGTGTCAGTTAAAAATTTGGATAGAATTTTTAACTTAGACATAGTAGAATGAACAAAAACAACAATTTCGATTTTGAAAGTTTCAAACGAGAGGCGATCAAGGGGATGTACGCTGGTAAACCCCTTAACGGAGAAAAGGGCATCTTTGCGCCTTTACTGAAACATTTTTTAGAAGCAGCGCTTGAGGGCGAGCTAGAAACCCATCTACAGGAAGAAAAAGCCGCAGGCTTATCCAATCGCCTTAATGGTAAAATCACGAAACGAGTTAAGAGCCTTTCGGGCGAATTTGATCTGCAAAGCAACCGGGACCGGTCTGGCAGCTTTGAACCTGTAGTGTTACCAAAGCGACAAGTGATTATAACCGAAGAACTGGAAGAGAAGGTAATCGGCTTGTATGGGCTTGGCCTGAGCACACGGGATATTTCCAAACATATCATGGAAATATATCAAATGGATATCTCTGCAACTACCTTATCCTCTATTACAGACAAAGTTATCCCAGCCATGAACGAATGGCGGCAGCGGCCACTGGAATCGGTTTATGCATTTGTATACCTGGACTGTATGCACTATAAAGTACGTGAAGGCAACGGCGTAATTACCAGGGCTGTTTACAATATTCTTGGTGTTTCCCTTCGTGGGCAAAAGGATCTGTTAGGCATGTATTTATCAGAAAGCGAAGGCGCTAAGTTCTGGCTATCGGTTTTGACCGATCTAAAGAACCGTGGTTTGCAGGATATGCTAATTGCATGCATAGATGGTTTAAAAGGCTTTCCCGAGGCCATAGCAGCCATCTTTCCAAAAACGGAGATACAGACCTGCGTTGTTCATCAGATCCGTAATAGCTTGCGCTATATTGCCGAGAAAGACAAGAAGAAATTCATGGCTGATCTTAAGCCGGTTTACCAAGCCATTAATAAAGAACAGGGCTACGAAAATCTGATTTCCCTGGATGAAAAATGGGCTAAAAAGTATCCGGTTCCGGTCGGGTCGTGGTACAATAACTGGGAAAACCTGTCAACTTTTTTTAAGTATGATGCACACATTCGCAGAGTGATCTACACAACTAACGCGGTTGAGGGCTTTCACCGCCAGGTACGCAAAGTAACTAAAACAAAGGGCGCATTCACATCAGATACAGCCTTGTTAAAGCTGGTATATCTGGTAGTCCAGAATATCTCTGAGAAATGGACAATGCCAATGCACAACTGGAGTTTGACTTTATCTCAACTTTACATTATGTTTGGCGATAGGATAGCTGGTCACCTAAATAACGGATAGATGTTGAAATGTGGGAAACTGAAGGAGTTTCCCACATTTCAACATCTTAAACAATAACAAGTTTATTTTTAGTTGACACAGTTTAGTTTACACTCCCCAGCACCCTATAATTGATTTTTTAATTAACCGATAATTTGCATCATCATGAAAAAACTTCTTTTCATCACCGGGCTGTTTATACTCTTCAGCAGCTTTTCTATATTTCAGGCAACGGCACAAACTATTAATTTTACCGAAGATTTCTCTAAGTACGAGATCGGCGCAAGCCCACGCTGTATTAAAACAAACGGCGCTGCGACGGTTGCCCACCCTACAGGCCAACAAGGTAAATGGCTGTTACTTCAAGATAACATAACCTATAAGCTTAACAGACCTGTATCTCTTCCTAAAAGCTTTACTTTCGAGTTTGATATACTGGCCAAGGCAGAACAAATCAAAGATATGTCGCCAATATCGTTCGGTTTTGTGAAAGACAATGCTGCCCGTGAGTATATCAGCAACGGCGGGGCTTTTGTTCAGCTGCATTATTATGATGCAGACGCTGTTAACATAGGCAACTATGATTTAAAAAAGGAGGCAAACACAAAGTTTGATCTTTCGGCAACAGCTAACCGCCCGTTACATGTTAAGTTGGTGGTAAGCGGTAATCAAATGGCTGTTTATCTGGATGACACCAAATTGGCAGACACATTGCTGTTTCAGTCCCAGGCAGGCCGGTATTTTTATATCAGCGGCCCTAATCAATCTGAACATGGTGCAAAGTTATTTATCAGCAATTTTAAAATTGCTGGTTCGTGATCAATGTAGGTGGCACACTTAAAATTTAACCTCTAACTAAAATGTTACTTATGAAAAAATTACAAAAATTACCTTTACTGCTAACGTTGTTTTCGCTGATTATGACGGCGTGCAAAAAAGACAAAAAAGATGATAGTACAACCACCGGGCCGTTAGGCCCCAATTACCCGCAGGTAATAAACACCATTGTAACGCCCGCTATTATTGACACCCTGAAAAAACAAGGCATGGTGATAAACGATGGCCTAACGCCACCCAATATTAATGGTATATTTTTGTTCAGCCCGGCTTATTGCACTTTTGATAACTCTGGTGGCAACGGCAAAGGTTATACTTTTGACGATTATAAACTTCAGTTTAAAGACCAGAATACAAACCAATATACCGTTAATTTAAAATATAAAGATGTAAGTAACGGCCAGGACAATGCCAGCGACGGCACGGCTACCTATATATCAGGCCAAAACAACCTATTCACCGTTTTCGCGCAAGCTAAGGGCACAGCGTCGGGCATCAACTATGTTGCGCTTGATGTTATCAGCGGCCAGGCACAGGGCACAGCGCTTAAAAATCTGGTTTGGAGCCATTACCTGGTTTCAAAAGACGGGGATGCAAGTAACATCCTTTTGGTACGGGCTGGCACAACAAGGATATTTACCGACAGAGACGGATCGTCAGATGCTCAAGCCACCTTCGATTTTCTGCCTAAGCAGATACAAAACGCAGTAACAAAAACTCTGGCAGGATCTATTAGCGCTGCAAAGTAGCTTATGATCACCAATAAAAAGAGAGGCTGTATCATGAGACCATGATGCAGCCTTTTAAAGGCGATTTATCATCTGTTGTACAATTGTTTTATTGTTTTTTTAATATCAACAAGATGCGATCAAAATGAAAAACCCCTTTCAGATAGCCCTAAATTCATTTTGTTAAACCCTAAAAAACTATGATTCAATAAAATCTTCGCACTCTTATTACTTATCCTCTTAAGGAACGCGCTTAGCTAATAAGCAAACCATGCCCGGCGCCTGTTCCGCTCAATTGATCACCGAGTTTTTAATCACTAACTTAAACCAAGTCACCCATTGTAATCACCGCCTTCCCGATAAACTTACCTTTTGGCACCTCCGTGTAAGCTTTGTTAAATGAATAAAAAGGATATACCCTACTGACCACTATAGCCATCCCCTGCTCTGCATAACCTGTAAGTTCGGCCATATATTCCGGAGAAGGTTTAAGCATCAGTAATTTATATTTTTTACTTGAAAACAAGTTGATGAAAAAAGAAACGACGATTTCTTTTGGACCGGGGGCTGTATGTATATAGGCGGACGAATGCTTCATGATTATTTTAGCTTCGCTAAAAGGCATTTTGCCTGATAGGTCAATAACAATATCATATTGTTTGTTTCCTTTTAAAATATCTTCATTCTGGTAATTGACTACAAAGTCAGCACCCCAATCTTTAACCGCCTGGATACCACTATCGCCTACTACGGTGGTTACTACGGCGCCTTTCGTTTTTGCGATTTGAGTAGCAAACATGCCGATGCCACCTGAAGCACCATTGATCAGAATTTCGTCACCTTTTTTTAACCTTACCAAAGTGTTAAATATCTGCAATGCGGCAGCGCCGACGACGGGCATAGCCGCAGCCTGTTCGAAAGAGATATTTTGCGGCTTAATGGCTATATCTTTTTCTTCGACTGAAATATATTCGGACAGCGCCCCACCTTTAAAAACATCCAGTATACCAAATACCTCATCACCTTTATTGTATTTAGTAGTAGCTGTGCCGACTTCTTCAACAACGCCCGAAAAATCAATACCGATGCCTTTGGGGAATTTACTTCCCGACATTAATTTCATTTCGCCATTGCGTATTTTCCAGTCCAGCGGGTTAATGGCTACCGCTTTAACTTTGATCAGCACGGTGGTTTCCTGAACGGTAGGAATTGGAACCTCTGCTATCTGCAATACTTCCGGGCCGCCAAATTTGGAATAAATTAGTTTTTTCATTTTGTTCTGTTGATATTGCCACTGTACATACCGTCTTTAAATACCCTTGCATTACGATCAGTTACAAATAGTATTAGATTGCAATCCTCAAAGGCTTTAAGTAGAATTCTCTCATCTTCAATAACCAGGCTTTCTCCTTTTTGGATATTGATATTTTCGTTGACGCCGAGCGATCCGTCGAATACATAGACCAGGCAGGTGGCATCTGTAATCTGTAACACCGGTAGCGATTGCTGTTTTCCTTGTTCTAATTTCATATCATAGATCCAGGTACTGCTCCTGATCTGTAAAGGAAAAGCATCACCCTTGCCAGCGACCGCCCGCCAATCATTGAGGTTTACAGCATCCGGAAACTCATGAAACTGTACCTTGGGCTTCAGACCGCCAGTTTCGGGGCGAATAAATATCTGTAAGGCGGTAAGCACGCCACCCTGCGGTAAAACGAGTTCTTCGTGCTGGAACTTCGAACCGGCATTCATCATCATCAGTCGTTTATTGGTAATGACTTCGATATTCCCTTCAGTGTCCTTATGTTCAACTACGCCACTTCTTAGATAGGTCAGTATCTCGTCATTCTGATGCGGGTGCATGGGTACTAAAGTGCCGGGAGTAACGGTGGCCTGGTCAATCCTTCCAATGGTACCGATACCCGAATCTTCGGAGCCCATTCCTTTACCTGGGAAAAGAATCTCAATGCCGAAGCCGCCGTTTTTCTTGACGATCTTTTGCTGGTTTGAAATGATTTGCAACATGATTAACTGTTTAATTTATGTTTTAAAAAGTTGCTGGCTTCCTGCATCGCCTGTTGCCCTATCGAACCTGTGCCAAAAAATCCATGCACGTTCTCATAATTTTGATAAATCGTAGCTACGCCTGCTTTTTGCAGTTTATCAGCGTAGGCTTTCCCTTCATCTCTCAGCGGATCATAGTTTGCCGTCATAATCAATGCTGGCGGCAAACCCGAAAGGTCAGCTGTTCTTAAAGGTGATGCCTCATCGGATTTAGACGGATCGGTTAGATAATTATCCCAAAACCATTTCATCATTTCGGCAGTCAACACATACCCCTCCTTGTTTTCTTCCCACGAAGCATGATATGATGAATAGTGATCTGTAACTGGATAAGTTGCAAACTGGGCTTTGAGTGCGACCCGAGCGGCCGACAGTTTTTGAGCCACCCAAATAGCCATATATCCCCCGGCGCTATCGCCGGCAACAGCCAATTTATCGCCAATGCCGTTGTAGTTTTTCGCGTTTTCAATCATCCAAAGCGTAGCCGCAACTGCGCTTTCCGGCCCTTCGGGGTATGGATGCTCCGGCGCCAGTTTATAATCTACCGACATTACCACAGCATCTGTATTGGCGCATAGCTGGCGGCAAATTTCGTCATGTGTATCTAAACTTAGCAGTACGAAACCGCCACCATGAAAATAAGCTATCACCGGGAAGGGGCCGCGGCCTTTGGGAATGTAAATCCTTACGGGAATCTGATCTTTTTCAATGATGGTATTGATCACCTGTCCAACCACTGTCGGGTTCGGGTTTGCCGGAGCCTGTTTCATCAGATCCCGGGTTTGTTGAGGTGGCAAAAGGTTTAACTTATCAAAGCCGTGTGCTTCTGCGTCGGCAATTGTTTTTTTTACTTCTTCGGATAGTGCCATTGGATTATTTTTTAAAGTTTGAATATCTTTTTATTGCTAAATGATAGGTCAAAGGTCGGCAGGAGACGAATTTTAAAATAGCGCGTTAAGTCAGAAAAATAGTCCGATCCGCCTGAAGGGCACTGAAAAAGTTCATACTTATCAAAAAGAGCCTATTTTCGTAATTGAAACCGGGCTCTTTTCTTTGATTTATTCGGGTCAGGTTTTTGTATAAACGATTCTCAAAACCTCTATTTTAGGTTTAAAACAAGCGTTTTTAGCCTAAAGGACTTTTTCAGTGCCTTCTAAACGCGTCCCTGCTTTCTAATGTGTACTATTTAAACTGTCCGAATGTAGGAATGATATCAGTCAGCAGGATTTGCATAAGCTTTCCACCGTCTTCGCTTTCCCATCTGTCAGTCAATTCGGTAATCAGCTGGTTGATCACGTTGGTGCGAACGCCGTGTTTTTCCCATGTCGCTCTGGCAACATCATCAGCTATCTCTGTTGGAGAACCTCCCGCGTCTATAACTACCTGCACATCAAAACCTTCTTCTACCATTGAAATCGATGGATACACGATGCAAACATCATTGGTTAGCCCGGCCATAATAACGTTCTTACGTCCATTTCCTGCTTTTAAAACTGCGTCTTTGAAATTCTGGTCATCCCAGGCATTGGTGATCCCGCTTCTTTTTACCCTGTTCGCATATTCTTCCGGTAATATCTCTTGCAATTCAGGCACAGTTTGTCCCTGCATGTGATCTTCCATGCTCGTGGTAAGCACGATGGGCATACCAAGCGCCCTGCCGATCTTAGCCAATGCTTTAGCGCGGCTGATGATCATTTCCTTTGGCCGGTTGGTAGCCATGGTAATCGTTCCTACCTGGTGATCGATGAGTAAAATGATCGTGTCGTCTTTTTTAAAATGTTTCATAGATCGTTTATGTTTGAATTGAGGAACCATAACCCCGCATCAGGAATGATCAGCGTGTATTGTCCATAGTTACGGAGTTTGTATGAATACGTTACTTTTGGTCGAGGTAGTTAGGGGGGTATACAATTTGCCCATGTTTTTCCGCGATGGCCTGCAATTTTTTTATGGATTCCGGGTCCATAGGCGGCGGCGGAAGGAATTCACCGGCAGCTACCGGCTCCCCTATTTCTTCGAAAAATTCTTCTAACCCGGCAGGTACAACTGTACAAAGCAAATGAGCCAATTGATCACTTACATTTTTAAAGTAATGCACCACGCCGCCTTCAGGAATAACTACAAATGAACCTTTTTTGGCAGTATAATTCCCGGCTTCAGAATGAACCTCCACCTCGCCATCGACGATATAGAAAGATTCATAGAAATTTGAATGAGAATGAGGCCCAGGGCCACTTTGAGGGGGTATCAGCATGTCGATAGTAGCAAAGGCACCGTTGGTTTGCTTACCTGAAACAAGTACGCGATAATTATCGCCTACAATCGATAGTATTTCCCCGCCCGTAGGGTCTACTGTAATTGGTGATGGTTTTGAATTTTCCATATGGGTAGTGTTTAAAATATTCGTGATTTATCTATTATCAAATTTAACTTAAGCACCAAGCATAGCCTACAAAAACAATAGTCGAAAAAGTCGCTATACGTCGGTTTTTTTAGAAAATAGTCCGATCAATCGCAAATTGATACTGCTGATTTAATATATTTAACGGATTCATTGTCTCTGCTATCAAAATGACACAAATATTTGAGTAATGGTTAAACCCGAACGGTTGATGCCTGTAGAATTCGAATTTCAAGTCATAAAAAACTATCATTTTTTGACAGCGTTTGCCAAACATTTCAGCACAATTGTGGAAGGCGACAAAGTACATCTGCCACAATGGTTGGGCGACGGGTACATCCAGCACATCAGGCTGGATGGCATGGCCCTGTTTATTCATAACTATAAATTAAAACATGATCTTATTTTAAGGCGGCAGGCTATTGCAAACACCGAAAGTATAACGCTAAAATTTGACCGGTCTAAATTCCTGTCAAAATACAGTCAGCAACAACATGATCCTTTCTTTGATGATTTAACAGGATTTGAAGTGGAAATTGGAACGTGTAACTTCAATACTGAACTAAAGATACCTGCAAACAAACAAATCAACTTTCTGATCATCGGCACCTCGCGTAGCTATCTAACAGGTTTACTCAACTCTGAAAACCGCTGTACAATTTTAGATTTAGTTAAAACCCAGCCGTCATTTGTTATTTATGATGTCATTCTTCCTGAAATGGATCATGTTATAAAGCAAATCATCAGGATCAATGGCGCTACAGAACTGCCGATGTTACTTTACAATGCAAAAGCACAGGAGTTGATTTATCATCTTTTTAAAAACTTATTTAAACGCCCCGTCATCGCTCCGGTAAATGTTAAACGGGAAGACGCCGAAAAAATTTATCTTGTCCGTTTGGCCATACTTAAGAATTTAAATAGTTGTCCGCTACTCCCGGAACTGGCTAATTTGTCAGGTTTAGGTTTAACCAAATTACAAAAGCTCTTCACGCAGGTCTTTGGACAAAGCATTCATCAATATTACCAGACCATGAGAATGATACAGGCGGCCAGCCTGCTCAGTAACCTGTCTGTATCAGAAACTGCTTATAAGCTGGGCTTTACCAATCTTAGCCATTTTACCAGGGTATTTGAACGGCATCATCAACTAAAGCCTAAACAATTTAAAAGCCGTTTGACAGGAGATACTATTTCACAATCGTAGTTTCCTTCATCTATTCAATGAACATTTATTGCCTCATCCGGCCAAATGCAACTGCTTTGATTTCTATAAAAGCACCACAATCCTGTAGCTGAATTACTTCTTTTGATTATTGATGTATTTATACTCTATGGTTAATCCTTCATAACCATAAGCGTCTGCCTTCATTTCCTGAATAGCGGTATAACTTACGGGATGAACACCTCCAAGCAAGGAACTTAAGGACTTGTGAACAGCCTCAATATAATCAGCCTTATCAACCTTAAGGTTAGTAGAATCCGATATTTTGATATGAAGATGGAAACTTTTTGTTTTTAACTCCGCCAGAGAAACAGAATTAACGAACCACAGGTAATCCGGCACGAATGAAACCGTGATTACGGTAACCTCGGGCTTTTTCTTTAAAACTTCTTTTGTAAGACGGCTGATCTCGGTGACGAGTTGTTGCGCTACAGCGGGATTTTCCGGGCCGCTTACTTTTAAATCGATTATTGGCATACTTCAATATTTAATGAAGTACAAATTTCCGTTTAAACCTGGCCTTATTTATTGATGCATGTTAAGAGTTTGATCCGGCTCAGCGATTCAGGCTTTACACCTAAATAAGAAGCAATATGATATTGCGAAACCCGCTGCTCAATTCCCGGATATAATTGCAATACATTTTCCAGCCTTTTAGCAGCGGTATTCTTCAAAAATGAGGTTTCCCGTTTACATTTTCTGATAAAGAATGTTTCCGCTATGTATTTACCCAGTTTAAGCCATTCATTATCATGTGAAACCAAGGCATGATATTGCTCCGATGTGATGTAAACTACATTTACGTTGGTCAGGGCCTGGATGTTACAATTGGTAGGACTGGATGTTAAAAAACTGGTATAAGCGCTTACAAAATCGCGCTCAAAATAAAAATCGTTGTTGAATTCGGTTAATTCATCTCCGCGTATAAATGAGCGCATAGCCCCTGAAACCACAATCCCGATAAATTGCAGGTATTACCTTCGGTAATCAGGAAGTCTTTTTTGTTTAATGATTTGCGAAACATAAGCTGCCTGAATTCTGCGACGTATCGCTCATCCAGTTCCACAACTCCCCTGAGCACGCTGTCCAATACGGTGCCTTCTTCAACCAAAAGACTTTCTTTATTCATACGGGTAATTATAGCACATATTAAAGATAAATAACAAATGATTACTTTTCTATGTTACCAATTATGTAATGATAAAAATATTTTCATTATTTTATTTTAATACTTTTACTTATGGCTAAAATTGTTGAATTAAAAACGCTCTATGAACATATAGACAATACAATAGGCGAAGCGACAAGTAACCGTGCCGGCCACATCAATATCTTCAAAATAGATGATCTTCATCTGCCGACAAACAGAAAGCCCAATTATACCAGGCGAAGCTTTTACAAGATCACCTTAATTACCGGCGAGAATAAAATCCATTATGCTGATCAATGTAAACATATAAACGGAACGGTTTTAATATTTACAAATCCCAACGTTCCTTATTTTTGGGAAACGGTGAGTGAAAGGCAAACCGGCTACATAGGCATCTTCACAGAGCCATTTTTTAACCAGTTGGGAAAAATAAAGGAGTACCCGGTTTTTCAGCTTATCGAAGAGGCTGTAATTCCATTGAGCGGGAATGAAGCTAAAATCTATACCGAGCTATTTTCCAAAATGTATAACACCCTGTATAGTAATTATCCCTTTAAATATAACCTGTTAGGCCATTTACTAATGGAAGTAGTTCACGAAGCCCAAAAAGGCTATTTATTTAAAAAAGGTACAAGCCATGGCGCTAACGCTGCCGAAAGGCTGAAAGACGCTTTCACAGGGTTATTAGAGCGCCAATTTCCGATAGAACTCAATTACCAGCTCATAAACCTAAACTCCCCGTCTGCATTTGCCGGCCAGCTCAATGTTCATGTAAACCATTTAAACAAAGTGTTAACTACAGTTACCGGGCGTACAACTACCCAATGGATCAATGACCGTATAATACAGGAAGCAAAAGTATTGTTAAAAACCACCAACTGGACGGTTTCGGAAATCGCGTATAGTCTGGGCTATAGTGAGCCTAATCAATTTTCCGCTTTTTTTAAAAACAAGACAAATATCAATGCCACCGATTTTAGAAAGAAAGTTAATGATTGATTTTGATAGATAATGGTTTCTTTTTAATAACCTGCATGGTTTCAGTTTACTGACCTTTGCTTAAAAAAAAGTATGTGGACAAAAGCAAATATCCCTGATCAAAGCGGTAAAACTATTATTGTTACCGGCGCTAATACCGGCATCGGCTACGAAACTGCGCTTGCCTTATACGAAGCAGGGGCTCATGTAGTGCTGGCTTGCCGAAGCATGGACAAAGCCATAGATGCGCAAACGAAACTGGAAGCGCTTGACGGAAAGGGCACACTGGAAATCTCGCAACTTAATCTAAGCGACCTTAACGATGTTAAGAAATTTGCAAATCAGTTTTTGAAAAGCCATAAACAATTGGATGTACTGATCAACAATGCTGGCGTAGCGAACACCGGTGAAAATGCGCCGGATAGACCTAAGACTGCCGATGGCTACGAGGAGCAATTTGGAATTAACTTTTTGGGGCATTTTGCGCTTACAGGTTGTTTATATCCTTTATTAAAAGCCACATCGGGTGCGCGTATAGTTACCGTGAGCAGCAATGGTTACCAAACTGCCCATATTGATTTTAATAATCTGCGATCCGAGAACAGTTACGATGCCATGAGGGAATACCGGCAAAGTAAATTGGCTAACTTAATGTTTGCCATAGAACTTGACCGAAGGATTAAACAAAGCGGAGACAGTGTTTTGTCCATAGCTGCTCAGCCTGGCGCCAATAAAACTGAACTGGTAAGACACATGACCGACAAGGAGATTGCAATCGGGAAAGAGCGTATCGGAGAATTCATGGAGCCTTGGCAAGGCGCCTTATCTTTACTTTATTCAGCTGTTTCACCTGACGCGCTTGGTAGTAACTTATATGAGCCAGACCAGGGCGGGTTTCGCGGATACCCAACGTTGTCTACAATAAAAGAAAATGCCCTTGACCAAGTAACCGCAACTAAACTTTGGGATTTAGCAGAAAAACTTACCGGGGTTGTGTACCTGCAATAACTCAAAAATAGCTTACCGGGGTTTCACCCTCAATGACCAAATCGACATAAGCGATTCGCAAAATGTGCGATATTGGACAAAGATGGCCCGACCGGTAAATTTTTCAAGAACGGAGGTGAGGTCCCCTGGTAAGGTATTCTTAAGAAGTGGCTATCCCTTTCGAGATAGCCACTTTCTGTTAGCAATCGCACGGATTATTTTGATTGAAATCTTTAGCCTCTAATTTCATTATAAAGCCGCTGATTTCCAGCATCCGCCATAGTCGTTTCTGTTATGAAATCCGATTTTGGCGTACGAACCTTTTTCATATTTAATAACCAATCCTTCTCCTCATCCCTGTAGCCTAAGGTCAAAATCACCGAGCTTTTATAACCGCTTCCGGTAAGTTTCAGCAA
This sequence comes from Mucilaginibacter paludis DSM 18603, assembly GCF_000166195.2. Lineage (NCBI taxonomy): Bacteria > Pseudomonadati > Bacteroidota > Sphingobacteriia > Sphingobacteriales > Sphingobacteriaceae > Mucilaginibacter > Mucilaginibacter paludis. Next base: position 6,578,678 of record NZ_CM001403.1, on the reverse strand, counting down.
TTCATCGAGCGCTTTGGAATTGAATCCTTCCATGGGTGTTGCATCTACCTTTTGTTCTGCAGCAGCAGCTATGGCCATAGCAAAAGCGATATAGCTTTGTTTTGCTGCGTGGTGAGCTTCCCATTCTTTACCTTCCGTAGCATAAAGATTTAATATGATTTTTTTATAATCGCTCATCGTTGTGCGGGGTAAATTCCGTTCATCCATGATGTAGTTGAACACTCTTGAAACTTTCTCATCAGTATATTCATCCCAGGCAGCAAAAACTAATAGATGTGAACAATCTGTGATCTGGCTTTGGTTATTGGCAATAACTTTTATTTTTTCTAATAGGGCCTTATCCGAGATCACAATAATTTTATAAGGCTGTAAACCGGAAGATGATGGGGCCAAACGGGCAGCTTCTAAAATATAATCCAATTTTTCCTGGGGTACTTTTGCACCGTTCATTTTTTTAGTGGCGTAACGCCACTGTAGATTTTCAATTAAACTCATGTCGTTTTTTTTTACAAAATTAGAGACAGCCAATTAAAAAAAGTAACTTTGTGACAAAAAGTAATAGTGACATTTGAGTAACCTAAGTAACATTTAAGTAACCAGATCGCATGGAAAAAGTAACTTCAGACTATGTATCATTAGATGATTGTGAAAAGAGAATAAGGGCCATTGATGACACGATGGACATCTTGAATGGTAAATGGAAAATTTCAATTTTATCACGTCTCCTTTATAAACCTTTGCGTTATTCAGAATTATTGAAAGCGGTTAGCGGGATATCGGGTAAAATGCTTAGCCGGGAACTACAAGAATTGGAAATGAATGGACTTATTAATAGAATAGTTGCTTCAACCAAGCCCCTGTCTGTCAGTTACGAAGTAACAGCATACGGCCTTTCGTTAAAAGTTGTGGCCGATAGCATAGCGGACTGGGGGCTAAAACATCGGGCGCAAATTATTAAATCCGGTAAATTTGTGCTTGAAAACGAAGTAAAGGATCAATATTAAATTGAAGTTAGAGCGGTCAACTATTCTGCGCGACGCAGCCAAGATCCACCTGTATTTACAATCCTCAAATCAACCATTATCAAAAACATGTTAATAGAGTTTGTTACCCAACCACAGTTTAATTTTTTGACGGCCTTTGCTGAAGCCTTAAAAGTACCTGTGGTTAATAATGACCTACAAATTCCATCTTCCCTTGGCGAAGGCTTTGTACGACGCATTGATCTAAATGATGACTTCCGCTTGCTGATACACCGCTACCGGCTAAACCAGGAGCTGATCTTAAAACGAATAGGTTCAAACGAACCGGCAAGCTTCATTAGCGTAATTTTCTATAACAATGAAGAACCGGTAAGCTTGATTACGGATGATCAGGAACAACATAGTTTTAGCCGCTATAACGATATGGCGATCCAGATCGCATCCAACAATTTAGACTCAGTGATCACTTTTCCGGCTAATACAGAGATCTATTTTACCGTAATAGGATTGAGTGCCACGCGCCTTAAAGGCTTGTTGGAACTTAATCGTCCTGATTATTTGATTGATACCATTGTTAACCCCAAAGAATCTTTTCTTTTCTATGAAAGTATGGGGACCGAAACACAAATGATACTCAAACAGCTATCAGAGCCGCAGTCAGAGAACGGGTTAGCTGGCTTTTACTATCGACTTAAAGCGGAGGCACTACTCTATCAGGTGTTTAATCAGCTGCACAACCGCCAGTCTACCAGACATAGCCCAGTTAACAAAGCCGATGCAGAAAAGCTTGCTATCATCCGGAAAGCTATACTCAGCGATCTTAGTCAACCTCCCAGCCTGCCTGATCTGGCTAAATCAGGTGGCCTAAGCGAAACCAAAATGAAAGATCTTTTCCGGCAGGTATTTGGCGATAGCATTTACAATTACTATCAAACAGCGCGGATGGAAGAAGCGGCTTACCTGCTCCGCCATAAGAACTATTCGGTGAGTGAGGCGGGCTATCAGTTAGGCTTTAGTAATTTGAGCCATTTTACCCGCTTATTTGAGCGGCACCACCAGCAAAAACCTAAAAAGTACGCATCAGGCGGATAGGACTATTTTTCAGGCGAAGCGCGCTATTTAAAATTTGGCATCCTTGCGACCTTTGATATATCATTTAAAACATAAAAACAAACGATATGAAAAAGTTACTTATGCCCTACAATAGCCAATCCCTGAATTTGAAGAATCATTTGGTGATGGCCCCCATGACCCGCAGCCGTGCTATCGGCAATATACCAAACGCCCTGATGGCAGAATACTATGGCCAGCGCAAAGGAGCTGGTTTAATCATTACCGAAGGCACCGCCCCTGCCCCGGAAGCATTGGGTTATGCCCGTATTCCGGGTATTTTTTCACCAGAACAAATTGAAGGCTGGAAATTAACAACAACCGCAGTACACCAAAACGGAACCAAGATATTTTTGCAATTGATGCATACCGGTCGTATCGGCCACCAGGCTAACCTGCCTGCGGGCGTACAGGTGGTAGGTGCATCAGCTATTGCAGCAGCCGGACAAATGCATACAGATACCGCCGGTATGCAGGATTACCCGGTGCCGGTAGCTTTATCGACCGAGGGTGTACAAGATGTGATCAGTGGATACGTAACAGCTGCTAAGAATGCTATTGCCGCAGGCTTTGATGGTGTGGAATTGCACGCCGCAAACGGTTACCTCATTGAGCAGTTCCTGAACCCGAATGTGAATGACCGTACAGATATTTATGGTGGCACCATCGAAAACAGAAGCAGGTTTGCCCTGGAAGTGGTGCAACGTGTAGCGGACGCTATCGGTAAAGAAAAAGTCGGCGTCAGAATCTCGCCTAATTCCACTCTTGGCGACCTTCAGGCTTATGACGCCGATGCTACAGAGGAAACCTATATACATTTAAGCCGGGAGTTTAACCGCATCGGGCTTGCCTATATACACATCAGCATTAATCCACAGGTGCCTGCACAAACGCTAACAGCTATCAGGACTGAATTTGTGGGAACAATTATTTACTGTAACACTTTTACTGCCGAAAAAGCGGAAGCTGAATTAAATAAAGGAGATGCGGACCTCATCGCCTTTGGCAGGGCTTTTTTAGCAAATCCTGACCTGGAACAACGCATCATCAACGGAGCAGAATTGAACGCACCCGATTTCACCACCTTGTATACACCAGGCGCTAAGGGTTATACAGATTACCCGGTTTTATTCAACTGATCCTTTCCTGGTAATTGCTTGCCGATTTAAAGATTCTGATCTCATACATGTCAATAAGTTCCCGGCAGTATCTTCTGCCGCCGGGGACTTATTAGTTGTTCTTACTGACGTTTATTCCTATTTCTTGAACTCTCCAAAATGCCAGAGTATCCCGGATGGATCATGTAAAAAAAATTCTCTGCCCCAGTGTTCTACCCGGATAGGTATAAGCTTAACCCCGGTATATTTGCTGCTCAGGTTTAAGGATAATAGCATGTCCCAGTAACGTCCAACATTTTCCACTTCTAAAAACACCATGGTATTATCTATCCAATCCTTCACAAAAGCATCCTGCAAATAAAATCCCAGTCCATCCTTTTGAAATAGAGACATGTTGGCGTTCAATATAATTTCCTGAAAGCCAAGGTCATTATAAAAGTTTCTCGACAAATTAAAATCCTTTGCACCGATAAATGGTCTTATTGATATCGCGTTCCTTTCCATATTTGCGCTGATTGGGTTTAGTTATTTGATCCAAAAGTGGATATTATAAAACCATAATACAATTGATTCAAATCAAGAACTGCTATTGCTTTTCACAAATTTCTCCCTAACCCGGCTTAAAGTCTCGGGTGTAATCTTAAGAAATGAAGCAATAAATTTCAAAGGAAACTTTTGCAGCAATTGAGGCTTGTTTTCAAACAGATATTGATACTTCTGCAATGGTGTAAGGGAATGGTCAAAAAAATAAAGTCTCGAAGTGGCCTGTTCTATAATCCTGTTCAACTGGAGAAACGCCTGCGACAGGCCAATGAGATAGTGGATTGATGCTATACTTATTTCCAACACCTCACTTTCGGTGAATGCAATAATGGCACTTTCCGATGGCGATTGGGAAACAAAACTTTTGTGGTTCAAAACCCAGTCATTTTCCACATGCAGATCCAGGATGGATTTTTCGGATCCAGGTTTTGGGTTGCATTGAATTACAGCACCTTTTATCATAAAAAAAATGGCATTGGCTATGTCGCCATCCCGGAGCAATAACTCCCCTTTGTACACCTTTCTAAACCTTGCTTCCTGCTCAAACAGGATAATATCGACATCACTGTACTGGCCGGTTGTTTTTAAAGCGTCTGAAAGTATATATTGCATCTCGTTCCCAATAAGTTGATCTTATTTCTAAATTTATCACAAAAATAAGGTATTGATTTTAGTTTTACAGTTTGATAGCATCCCGATAGGGTTAAGTCGGCACATACTTGATATCAAATTCGGATCAACAAACATGCTTATATTACATAACCGGGCCATACTTGCCTGTTTGGATGTAATTCAGCACTTTTGTCCCTCAATAAATTGATAACGTAAATAATTACAACATGGAAAAATTCAATGCTTTAAAAGAGTTGGTTGCACAAGCTGAAAATGACGCAGCAGCTTTCTACGATAAAGGCAACAAAGCGGCAGGAACAAGATTGAGAAACGCAATGCAACAACTGAAGGTAACTGCAACGGAGATCAGGAAAGAAGTAACCGATAAGAAAAACGAAGGAAAATAAGCAATCAATTGTTTTGGGAAAGCCTGCAGATTGCAGGCTTTAATTTTTTCTGTTTTAAATGCGTTTGAGAGTGTTAAAGCTATGGCGCTAAAAGCAGTAAATTTCGGATTATCGTAACCCAATAACTGACAGATTTCAATACCGATCATGGAATTTTTCAGAATTGAACCACATCCGCAACTCAAGAGGCTTATTGAGTGTTACTGGGCCGTCATTGATTCTTCAACCACGGTTAACTGTCAGAAGATTGTTCCGGATGGGTTTACAGAAATTATTTTCCATTTCGCAGATCCTTACCGCACAGATATCGGCGGCACCTGGTGCAACCAAGCCCAATCCTTATTAGCCGGACAGCTAAAGCGTTATTTCCATTTACAAAATACAGGCACCTCCGGTATGGTTGCCGTAAAATTTAAGCCACAGGCCCTGGCGCAGTTATTCGGTTTGGACATGTCTCACCTGACCGGGAAAATCATTGATCTGGAATCATTTGATTCCATGGCATTAGCCAGGCTGAAAACCGTTACACTACCATTTACCGGCGAAGCTGATCTTAAAGCAAAACTCGACCTGTTTTTCCTGGAGTACCAGGAGTTACCGGTTAACCCGATAGAGATGGCTCTGGACTTGATATTCATGAATAATGGCCGGGTTACCGTAGCAGACATGGTCAGGATTGCCGGCATCAATGAACGCAAGCTGGAACGCTTGTTTAAAAAACAAGTTGGCCTGAGTCCTAAGTATTACGCCCGGATAATCCGTTTTAACTACATCTTCCAGCTGATCAGGCTTAAAGAGGTAACCTGGAACGAAATCGTTTATAGGGCGGGGTATTACGACCAGCCCCATTTCATCCGTGACTTTAAAGCCTTTACCGGTGAGGACCCCTCTGCTTATTATTTCGACAAAGAAGATTTGGCCAATTTTTTTCTGAAGAAATGAGTCAAAGTGTCGGTTTTATACAATACTGATAGCGGTATGGACAGTATGTTTGTCAGAAAAACTCATGAAAATCCACCAAATTATTTTAGCACTACTGCTGCTTTCCAACCCTGTGCAAACCTACAACCAGACGAAAACAAAACCAAATCTTAAAAAATTAAACTGGTTGATTGGCTCCTGGACACGAACCAATGCAAAACCTGGCGAAACAGCTTCTGAAACCTGGAAAAAGGTTTCCCCCGAAAAATTTATCGGATTAGGCATCACCATGAAAGGAGCCGACACCGTATTTTCAGAAAAACTGCAACTGCTGGTTAAGGGAAATGCACTATATTATGCAGCGGATGTTGCCGAAAACAAAGAACCAACCCTTTTTAAACTAACCGACATGACAGCCAATGGATTTGTTTGTGAAAATACCGCTCATGACTTTCCAAAGAAAATTGTTTATAAACGGTCGGGCAACACCCTGAAAGCAATCATTTCCGGAGATGGAAAAAGTATAGATTTTAATTTTATTAAGAACACTAAATGAGTTGATTCTTTACACTCGACTATAACTCCTCCCTCATGTGCCATCATTTGTAATTTTTTTACTAAAACGATAGATCATTTCTGCCGCTCTTGCTAACGAATATATACAATGATCGTAAAAACTATGCCCATTCTATTTGTGGCTGTCCTTGAAAATATCATATGCCTAATGAAGTGTTGTGGGTTGATTTTCTTTGTAATCTCATAGCTTAACAATTTCAACAATAGGTTAACCCTGCCTTAATGTATTAATGTTCTTTCGTTCCTACTTTTGAGCGAAAGAACATTCCATTATGGAATTTAAAGATTTACCAGACCATATTCTTATTGATGAATGCCGGACTGGTAATACCAAAGCCTTTGATATCTTATTTGAGCGTTATTTCAATAAACTGCATTTCTTTTCTTTAAAATATTTAAGGGACCGGGCTTTAGCCGAAGAAATGGTGATAGATATCATGATCAAGCTTTGGGAAAAAAAAGACGATTTCACTTCCGAATTGTCCATTGGGCCTTATCTTTTCAGGGCCATGAAAAACAAAATTGTTGATCATTATCGTAAAAAAGGTCTGGAAACTGTTCTGTTAGAACAATCCCATGAGGAGCTATCCATAACTAATTCAACCGAGCATCGCCTTGCCTTTGAATAATTACATAAAATATATCAAGTTAATTTAGAAAAACTCAGCCCGCAACGCCGCAGAGTTTTTGAGCTAAGCCATTGGCGGCTTTGCCGGGCAAAACGGGCAGATCACTAACGATCTCAACGCCGGGAAAACACAGGTTGATGTGGTACACAACGATTTTAGCATGCCCAAGGTATTACGTGGAAGCCTGGCGCTGGATTATAAAGATCAAAACGGGTTTAAATATACCATTGAAGGCATCTATACCAAAACAATCAAAGATGTGGTTTTTAAACAAGTCAACCTGACCGATAACCCAACGTATTTTGCTTATGATACCGCCGCTACCCAGCGTAAACAACCGATCTTCCCGGGGCAAAATTCAAGGAACCCGCAATTTGCCAATGTCTATGAAATGTCTAACACCTCGCAAGGTTACCGGTACAGCATCACCGGCCAGGTTGCTAAGAATTTTGATAACGGCTTCGGCTTTTCGGCGGCTTATACTTATGGTGAGTCAAAAGATGTGTCTAACGGCATCCGCAACTCCTTTGAATCCAACTGGCAATTGAACCAGGCGCTCAATCCAAATGATCCGCAACTGGCTAATTCCAATTTCGATATCCGGAACCGAATTGTGGTCAGTGCCAATTATCGTAAGGCATGGAATAAACTGTGGGTGAGGAATTTTTCCCTGTTTGTAACCGCACAGTCGGGGAGCCCGTTCACTTATGGCTTTGTGAATTATACCCCTCAAAATACCCCGCAGCAAATAGGGCTGGCCTATATTCCGGCCAAAGGAGAAACGGTTAACTTCTTTGCCGCTACACCAACCCAAACCGCCCAACAACAAGCCGACGCGTTTGATCAGTTTATTGATGGTAACAAATACCTGAGTTCAAGAAGAGGCGGTTTTACAGAACGTAATGCCGCCCGTACGCCATAGAATAACAACGCTGATTTTCATTTTGCCCAGGACATCAACTTTAATACCGACCAGAGTACATCCAAATTACACACGCTTACCGTCAGTTTAGATATCATGAATTTCACTAATCTGATCAATAAGAACTGGGGCAAGGTGTATTTCTCGCCCAATACCTATAACTCTATATCAAGCGTAGGTTTGGTGCCTTATATACCGGCGAAGTCGTCTCAAGGATACCCCCTGTACCAGTTTGTTGATCCGGGTAAACCTTATTCGGTTGATCCGTTAGCTTCAAGGTGGCAAATGCAATTGGGTGCGAGGTATACTTTTTAACTTATAAAACGAGTTTTGGAGTTGTTGATAGACAACCTTTTTACCGAGCTTAAGCAGCAGATCATTCAATACGTAAAATTAAAGGCAGTGCAGAAAATGCCTGCCATTTTTAAAAAGCTTTCGTAATGGAGAACACGTATTGGAGCATACTAATTTTATCGATTTTGGATGTTGGTATCATGCTTTTAGGCTACCAGTTAGATAAACATTACCACAGGCAAATATGCGAACCATTTACAATCCGCATTTTTTTTATAAACAAAGGTTATGACGAACCACTAAACCGTTTTTTATTGAGTAAAGGCGGGGTATTAATTTTGAGCGTGATGCTTTTAGTGACGATGATGCTATCGAAGATCGGTTCATGAAGCAGGTTAAAGAAAATTGGCGGGCAGGGATATTATACTCAAAAGATTAGCTATTTAGTACAATGGCAGCCCAGAATCTTTTAATGCTAAAGTCAAAGCTTTCAGAACTACTAAAACTATCTTTTTCATTTTTATCAAATTTATAAAGTAAAGGTAGTTTAACCTCACAACTCGTGGTTTGTTGAAAGGTACAAGTTTGTATGCTGAAAAGGCCAGCCTTTGGACGCTTTGTCTGAAACGGGACGGCTTTTGTCCTTTAAAGTTCGGCATCTTTTAATTGATTCAGTTCTATACCCTGTCTGATTCGGGTTGATTTTATTATTTTTGAAACTATGAACCCAGGTGTAAAACAGGATGAAAGGATAGCAAAAATGAGCTTTGCTTCGGTGTACCCACTTTACCTGACAAAAATCGAAAAGAAAGGCCGGACCAAGGCAGAACTGGATAAAGTGATCCGCTGGCTGACCGGCTACGATGACAGCCAACTCCTTGAGTTGTTAGCAACAAAAGCCAGCTTAGAGATCTTTTTCGGCCGGGCCTCCCTTCATCCCCATGCCGACCGTATTACCGGAACGATCTGCGGGTACCGCATTGAGGAGATTGAAAATCCTTTGACCAGGAAGGTGCGTTATCTGGATAAACTGGTGGATGAGCTGGCCAAAGGAAAACATATGGAGAAAATATTGCGGTCTTAAGCTCAAGCACGCGAAAGGATACGCTCAGTGCCGACAAACGGATCACAGAGGCGATCATGAACATGCCCTCAATCCCGATAGGAGAGAAAATATTTTGCTGATGCCGCATGAATTCAAAAAATTCCGAACGTTCTGTACAGGAATATAGGAGAGCGAGAGCAAAAAGGATCTTTGCACCGCTGATGTCCGCCTAATTCAATAACCGATGCTAATAGATTATCTTCAGAAAATTAAAAGTCTTTATCTGTCCATGCACACACACGAAACACTATTAAGTTAGTAGGAATAACGAAGTGCGTTTAACAAGGTTAGTATCCATCACCGGCAAATTACAATCGAAGTACATAAGAAAGGTTTCCTGTAATATTCTTAAATTCGGTCATCAGGATAATATAAATTAATGATCTTTAGTTTTAATGCAACGCCGGAGTTTGATTTCATAACTTATTTTGCCAGGCACATCGGGGCAACGGTAAATAATGATTTGTTGGTCATTCCTGATCATGTTGGTAACGGATTCATTCGTAAACTGGCCTTTGGTCCCGAATTCAAGGTCACTATGCACCACTATGTGCTAAAGGATGACCTGATCATCAAACGCAGTACCTCCGGCCTGGGTAACGAACTGATCACCATCTTTTTTTACAGCAACGAGCAAATGCTCGGCATAGCGTTTGACAATAATCCAAATATTCAGTTTTCCGAGCGCGATGATTCCGCCATCCAGGTAACTTCTAATAACCTGAGCTCAACCATACGCTTCCCCGCAGGGCATACAATACGTTACGTAGTAATCGCTATTATGCCGTCCTATCTGAAAACAATATTGGCCTTGAATAAACTGAATTCTACGCTCGAAACCATAACCAATCCTGGTAATACATTTCTCTATTTTGAGAACATGACGGCTGAGGCCAAATTGCTGCTCAAAAACTTAAGCGCGGTGGATATGAGCGATGGCTTAAGCCAATTCTACATGCAAATCAAGGTACAGGAGCTGCTGTACCTGCTTTTTCAAAAGCTATCTAAACGCGAAAGCTTACCGCATCAAAACATAAACAGTGCGGATGCGGCCAGGCTTCTTCATATCCGTAACGAAATTATCAATGATCTGAGCACGCCGCCGGTTTTGCCTGAGATGGCACAAATTGCGGCCATGAGCGAGACCAAACTCAAACAGCTTTTCAAGCAGGCCTTTGGCGATACGATTTACAATTATTTTCAGCGCGCCCGGATGGAAGAGGCTGCTTTTTTGTTGAAGCAAGGTAAGCGGTCTGTGGCTGAGGTTGGCTATGAACTGGGCTTTACCAACCTAAGCCACTTTAGCAGGTTGTTTAAAAAACATTACGGCTTTACACCTAAGCGTTATTCGTCCCAGGCTTAACTTCTTCGTCGTATCGGACTGATTTTTTGCCTTATCAGGCTATTATCAGCTTACTATTAGGCGCAATTTTACTTTACAAACTAAAGATAAGCAAAAATGAAAAAGTTATTTATGACCTATAGCAAAGCCGCACTCCAGTTGAAGAATCACGTCGTGATGGCGCCAATGACCAGAAGCCGTGCCATCGGCAATGTGGCCAATGAATTAATGGCCACCTATTACCAACAGCGCTCAGGTGCCGGACTCATCATCACCGAAGGCACTTCACCCAGCCCCGAGGGTTTAGGCTACCCCCGCATCCCGGGTATTTTTAATAATGCCCAGGTGGAGGGGTGGAAACTGGTAACCAATGCGGTTCATGAGGGCGGCTCCAAAATATTTCTACAATTGATGCACACCGGCAGAATAGCCCACAGTTCCAATTTGCCAGAAGGCCATCAGGTTGTGGGTTTATCCGCTATTAAAGCAGCGGGCGAAATTTATACAGATACCGGCATGTTGGAATACTCGGCCCCAACAACATTGGATGAAAAAGACATAGCCCGTATTATACAAGACCATGTTAAGGCTGCTGAAAATGCCATAGCCGCAGGTTTCGACGGCATTGAGTTACACGGGGCGCACGGCTATTTATTAGAGCAGTCTTTAAATCCGCATGTCAATAACCGTACGGATAACTATGGCGGATCAATACAGAACCGCAGCCGCCTGACGCTGGAGATCGTACAAAAAACAGCAACCTCCGTAGGAGCAGATAAGGTTGGCCTGCGCATTTCACCTTTTTTAACGTCTAATGACATGCCCGCTTATGACGAGGTTGAAGTACATGAAACCTATGTTAATATTGCCCGGGAAGTAAAACAGATGGGCATCGCGTACCTGCATATTTCAAACAATCCGGGCATTCCCGAAAAAACACATCATGGCATTCGGGAGGCTTTCGCTAACACCATCATCTATTGCAACGGGTTTACGGCAGAAACTGCTGAAGCCAAGTTACAGGATGGTTCAGCTGATCTGGTCGCCTTTGGCAGAAGCTTTTTGGCAAACCCCGATTTTATGAGGAGAATAGAAAAAAACGCCCCCTTGAATGAGCCGGACTATAACTCGCTTTATACGCCAAGCGAGGAAGGCTACACTGATTACCCCGTACTCTATTAATTTTTACCGTTTAAAAAACGTCAGATTAGCTGGCAGCTTCATTACCACTTAAAAACAATTAACAAAATGAAAATCACAACAACAGGCTCATTGGGAAATGTAGCCAAATCATTAGTAAAAAAACTGATCGCAGCCGGACATAAAGTAACCGTAATCAGCACAAAAGGCGGCCGAAAAAATGAAATTGAGGCTTTGGGTGCAAAGGCAGCTATCGGCTCCATCAATGATGAAGTGTTTTTGACTGAAGCTTTTAGCGGTGCAGATGCAGTTTATACCATGATGCCACCATCAATGGGGTCAGGTAATATGATACAGAATATCGCTGATGCGGGGCAAGCTTACGCGAATGCTATTAAAGCGGCAGGCGTAACGCGCGTAGTCATGCTGAGCAGCGTTGGTGCCGATGCTGCTGAAGGTACCGGCCCGGTACAAGGTGTTCATCGTGTTGAAGAGATATTACAGGAGTTAGCCGGCGTGAATGTGACCATTTTGAGGTCAGGTTTTTTCTATATTAACTTTTTGAGAGATATCCCATTGATCAAAAGCAAAGGCATCTTCGGTAACAATTATAGCGGTGATGACCGGTTGGCCCTTACACACCCTGAAGATCTTTCGGCAGCGCTTGCAGAAGAATTACAAGCTGAAGGAAACGGCTTTGAAGTGAAATACGTTGTGAGTGATGTTTCGAGTGGTGACGAAATATCAGGATTGTTCGGCCAGGCTATTGGCAAACCGGAACTGGTTTGGACACAAATTCCCGATGAACAACTAAAACAGGGTATGCTTGCCGCAGGATTGCAGCCGGAATTAGTCGGCCTGATCGTCGAAATGGGACAAGGCGTAAGGGCAGGTATCATTACCAAAGACTTTTTTGCCAAGGGAGCAAAGGTTACTGGTCAGATCAAGCTGGAACAGTTTACTGAAGAGTTCAAAGCTGCGTATCTACGTGCTTAAACCTTATTTGTATATAACAACCCACAAAATCATGGAAGCAAACAAAATCGAAATTATAAAGCCAGCCGTCAGCATTACTGTAAACCGTAAACGTTCCTATCGCTATCGGTGTTGCATTCAATTAACCGGTGGGTGCCTTACCGAATTTTCTCTTAAAGGAATGTGAGAAGTGCGACAGGCTTTCAAAGCCCAGGTCAAGGTAAATAGCTGATGGCTTTTGATGCTTGATCTCGATGAGGTGCTTTGCTTCGTGTAGTCGCTTATCCTGTAACCACTGACGGGGCGGAGCACCAAATGTCTTCAAGAAATCCCGTTTAAAGGCAGCCAGGCTGCGGCCGGTAAGTTGAGCAAATTTTTCGACAGGGACATTAAAATGAAAGTTATTGATCATGAACTTTTCCAGGTCGATCTTGTGCGGTTCTGAAAAGTCGAATAAAAAGTTACGAAGCACCGGCATGGCAAGCATGAGTAATTTAACCCCTTCCTTTACCTTCAGGATACCCATTTCATCAGTCATCTCCGCTCCGGAGCTGCGCGCGTATGGAACAATAGACTGAAAATACCCCTGCAGGAATTCGTTAGAAGGGATCAGGATATTTGGCGGACCGACGTATTTCCGGTCCGCTTCGATCTTTTCTTCTAACACAATTCTGCGCAGCAAGTCCTCCTGCAGGGATATCACTATCGTTTCATAGCTTGCGCCGGGCAGCGGTGTTTTGGTAATTGTGCCAAGCTGGTTTTTACCGATCAGCAACATTTCTCCTCCGGTCATTGAAATGGTTTGCGCGGAGGTTTCCAGCGTAAATTGTCCTGAAACCTGCAATATCAGGGTGTGGTGGTTCCAGAAACATGCTTTCTCTTTACGCTCGGCAGAGAGGTAAGAATAGAAGATCACTCCCGGAAGAATTTCTGCTGGACTGGTCATTTTAACGTTGTAAATAGGTACCACCCTGTATGGCGCCTGTTGCAAAAGTAGCGTTTAAGGTTTTCATTTCTTCCGGCGTAAATACAATGTCCATTGCAGCGATATTTTCCGGTAAACGCGACCTGCGACTCATGCTTACTAAAGGCATGATATTGTCGCCCTGTTCTTTTACCCAGGCAATCGCAACTTGAGTTGGCGTATAACCTTTATCAGCAGCCAACTCCTTTAATACCTCAACCTTTTCCAGGTTATGTACCAAGTTTTCTCCTTGAAAACGAGAGAAATGGTTGCGGTAATCATTTTCGGCAAGTGGAGCTTTCATTTCACCGGTCAATAGGCCTTCTGCGGTATTGGCGAAAGCTACTACACTAATGCCCAGCTCTTTTGCAGCCGGTAGCAGGTCGCTTTCTATCCCACGTTCAGCCAGTGAATAGCCTATTTCCAGCGCGCTGATGGGGTAAATTCCATTTGCTATACGAAGTTGGTCAGCCGTAATTTCTGATACGCCGATATGACGTACTTTACCTTCCTGAATCAGTTGGGCAACCGTACCAATAATATCTTCTACCGGCACGCTGCCATCCATTCGGCTTGGCTGGTAAAGGTCAATGGTTTCAATACCCAAACGGGTAAGCGAGTAATTGATAAAATTTTTAATGGCTATAGGGCGAAGGTCCATCCCCAGCCACTGGCCATTATGAAATATGGCACCAAATTTCACGCTGATAAAAGCGTCGTCTCGCCTTCCTTTAATGGCTTTGCCTATCAGCATTTCGTTATGACCAGCACCGTAAAAGTCGCCGGTGTTCAAAAAATTAATCCCATTATCCAGGGCTTCATGGATAGTAGCAATGCTTTCTGTTTCATCTGGTGTAAGTCCGCCCCAGATAGATGACATGCGCATACAGCCCAAACCAAGTTTAGATACCAGTGGGCCATTTTGTCCCAGTTGAATTTTTGTAATGTTTTTCATCATGCAAATATCACTGTTAATTGTTTATGATACTTGCTTGTATGGCTCATATAACTTGACTACAAAGCTCACTGAACTTTTTTTCAATAGTCTATAGTGCTATTCCGATTCTTTCAAAACGAACTTTTTTGTGTCCGAATCAATAGCTTACAAATGGTTTGCCCTTCAAAGCACTTAGCAGCATATACAATGCAAGCAAAGCATATAATAATCCCGCAATCAAAGTGCCTGTAGTTGTTTTGAGTACATACCATGATAAAAGGGGCAGTAATTGTAACGCATGCATACCAATAAAGTGAGCAATACGCAGATCGCCATATTTCCTGCTCCAGTTTAATACCGGCACAACCTCCTCCCCTTCCGGGCCTCCAACAGTATGTGATTGCCTGGCACCCATGGCAGCACCCTGAAAAGCAAAGAAAACGAATAAAAAGATGCCTATCCGTATGCTTAGTACATAATAATCAGGCAGATCAGGAAAACTGCTCATGCAGAAAAGTATACCAATATAACCAGTCCAGAGGGTTGCCATGGCGGCGGCAATTCCCATTAGGGCTGTTAAAAAGCTGTACACCGCAGAACTGGTGTTGTAATGAGAAAGTTTGCCTCTGCCTGCTTGTAAACTGATATAGATAATTTCAAAGCCAAGCAGCAGTATAGTGGCCCAGTCGTATAAATTGACAGCAATTGGCGCATGCAGATGATAAGAAAACCAGCCCATCGTCCAGGAAAAAATTCCGATAGAAAGCGCAAACTTAAATGGCTTAAACCAGGCATTGGCTCCTCTTATTTTACGATTTGTAATTTGGGCTAACCCTAAAAAGATCACCGCACCGACGACATTGCAGTAGCCGAAAATAAATAAGGGCTGGTTTCGTAATTCAAGAAGTCGCAAAAACTGCATTACAATCAATTGAATGAAGCCCTGAATGCCAAAGGCGAAAGGTTGGTTTTCGCTTTAAATAACTTACTGAAGGATTGCAAATGCTCAAATCCTAACTCATAAGCAATCTCACTTACGGATAAATTACTGGTAGATAAGCGCTCTTTAGCTTTTTCTATCAATTTGACATGGATATGCTGCTGAGTATTTTGCCCGGTTAGTGCTTTGAGCAATTCGCTTAAATATCCCGGCGACAGGTTTAACTGGTCTGCAATGTAGCTTACCGGCGGTAAACCATTTTTTGGTAAAGCATCACTGTTAAAATAGGTTGATAAAATATCTTCCACACGGCTGATAATCTGACTATTGGAAATTTTCCGGGTGATGAACTGGCGCTGGTAAAAGCGTTCAGTATAGCTGAGTATCACTTCAAGTTGAGCAATGATCACGCTCTGGCTAAATTTATCAATATTGGAATGATACTCCTGCTCAATGTACCTGGCAATACCGGTAAGCATAGTTTCTTCTTTATCAGAAAGATATAATGCCTCTGCTACCGAATAACCAAAATACTCGTATTGCTTGATAGTTTTCGCCAGGTTGGTGCCCCATAAAAAATCAGGATGGAGAATGATCATCCAACCGGAGGCATGATTGTCTGCTTCCTGATTAATTTCCAGTGTCCAGAGCTGTCCGGGTGCCATGCAAAACAACACCCCTTCATCAAAATCGCAGTCTTGCTGACCGTACCTGATCCGGGCGTTAAAATTTCGTTTGAGCGAAATACAGTAAAAATCAAAGATCAAACTAACCGGCCCCTCTATGGGCGGGGGTTGAAACGAACCGACATTAATCAAGCTAACCAGCGGATGCTCTGGCTTGGCCAGGCCCAGCAGCCGGTGATATTCAGTAATAGATTTGATTCTGTAAGGTTGCATGCTTGTGATTAAATATAGGGATTTACTGGTTATAAATAGCGACAAATTCTTTGGCGAAATCTTTCATTTTTGTTTTGCCCATCACTTTGGGTTTATGGCGGTAATAATCTTCATTCACTAACCCGTTGTGCATACCGGCATTCATATCTACCACAGCCATCGCCCTTGACTCGGGCATCCCAAACATTTTTAAGCCACCCAGCATATCCTTGTCGCTCATCAGCGCCCATTTCAACCAGGGCTTGCCAATCGCTTCCCCTATGGTTTTGGCTATCTCATTACAAGTCAACTCCTCACTGGCGATATAACGGAAACTTCTTATGGTAAATGGCGTGGTCAATTCTTCGGCTATCGCGGTCGCGATATCTACGGGAGCAACCCAGGGCATTTTATCTTCAGCGCCGTAGTTGGCTGCAATCACCCCGGTTTTACCTGTCAACAGGGGCCAGAAGCCCGAAAAGCGAAGGGTTAAAAATAATCCCAGCAATCCTTTTCCTTTAATCGTATCCTTGAAATCTTTTAAATTAGTGTAAAAGCCCACAGGCCGGGCATGCTTAATGATAACATCTGCAGGCAATTCTTTAAACAAACTCTCGGCCAGATAGTGAAAAGCAAGTAAGCCATTTCCCTTATCGGTATGCGCACCAATGCTACTCAAATGTACCACCTGTTTTACACCGGCAGCCCGTATCGCCGTGCAATAGTTGCCAATTTGCCGCCTGGTTGTCGCCATCACGTCCAGTTTCTGGTCGAAATAATCAAATGGCGGCAGCATGCAGTAAACAGCATCTGCACCAGTAAATGTATTTGTTAAAAACAGAACATCTTCGATAGTACCGATAGCCGCGTTAGCCCCAATTGCCTCAATAGCTTTCTGTTTCCCGGGCTTGCTGCTTATAACGGTTACGGCGTGATCTTTCTCTATCAATTCCTGGGTTAGCGGTTTGCTGATGTTCCCTAAAGAACCCGTAATAATGATTTTCATGATGTTGTATCCTTTTTTGTGTGATACAAATGTCAGCAGCAAATTAAGCAGCGGTTTATCCTAAATCAGGTTTCTGTTAGTCAAAAGCTGGTACTTCCGGTTGATCTTGATTTGCCTCCATTCGCCAAACCTGGTCCAGGTGTACTCAAGCGGAACACCAAAACCACCAAGCAGCTTTGGAAACCTGGAAGAAGATTTCGTCGGATAATTTACGGAGCCAGTATATCCGTGAAAGAAGCTGACAGGGTATTTCCAGAAACTGGAACTGATGATTAAGAGCACCGTGTTATATTATGTGGCTGCAAGTTGCCGAAAACAAAAACCAATGTTTTTAAAACTAACCTGAATTAAAGCCACCCGATTCGTTTGTAAAAATAACGATCATGAATTTCTTAAGAAAATCGTTTATTATCGGTCTGGCAACACGCTTAAAATAACTATTTGCGGCGGTGCAGAAAGTACAGATTTTAATTTCAAAGCTAATTTCGCCAATGAATATAATCGCCTTAGAAAACTATAACATGCGACAAAATCCCTTAAGATGCATCGTAATAAAAAGTCACAGCCAAAATCGAGAACTTTCCAAATAAAGCGGACAGGATTTAAAGTTAGGCCCCTATCTCGGCAGCCTAACTTATGTAAATGGTAAATTTATCTGAACTATTTTGATTTTGTTAATATTACAGACATCGGTTCGCGACCGCCCATTCCTGGCATTTTCAGTGTTATGGTGTTGTCATCTTTTATTTTCCCTCCAATTTTCATCACATTATCCATCAAATTGATCGAGAACGAAAGGCTGTCTCCCTTAATTACACCATCTTTAATCGGGATAACAGAGCCGTCGGGCCCGGTTGTACCTCCGGTTAATTTTTCACCGTCAACCTTAAAGTCATAGGAGATATCAAACTGATCCGCTATTCTTCCGGTCCAGTGCCCGGTAATGTCGGCGGCAAAACAAACGGTAACGATAGCCAATATTAATATGGCTGACAATAAAAATTTCTTGGTCATAATACGTTAATTTAAAATAGGTTAATAAATTCAGATGAGATAATACTATTAAATAGACGTTTAATTTTTACCAATCAAAAATGGAATAGATATACTGGCTAAAAGGATAGACAAACGGCTTATTCTGATCGACAGAACTTCAAAAACACTACCTGTATAATTTAATATCCACCTGGCAGTAGTTGAGCTATTCCCGGCGCTTTCGTCGGCACCAAGGCCTGTTCAAAAGTCTTTACAGTTAGGTAGGAAAGCGTCCTGAATTGATCCGCATGACGAAAAATAACGAGATCAGCCCGCTGTCCGAGATATTTGCCGTTGCACGCAAATTGATCATCATCAAGGCTGGCAAATCAAAAACACGATGAATGTTGAGAAGCAAACAATGCTTGCGGGAAGAGTTTGTACCTATCCTTAAGTTTGATCACTGTATCTAAATTGCCCAATGCTAACGGTGCCTGGTAAAAATACAAGTCGGAAACGAACATATACCTACCTGCCCATACCAAATGACGGGAGCCCTCAACAATAGAAAATAAAAAGGCATATCAGCCAATCAAATAACTGGCCGGGTAACTCGCCGATTAAAACACCTGGTTATATCACACCTGCTCGGCCAGCAAATCGCCAATACTGATATGAAACAAGGCGCATATCTCGGTCAGCGTTTCCAGTGTCAGGTCCCGTGTACCCGATAACCAGCCCCGCAGCTCATTCATTTCCACCCGGATATAGTTCCCGAATTGCAAACGATTTAAACCGGTTTCCGTAAGCAAATGTTCAATGCGGGCAGCCAGCGCCAAACGGTGTTCACGGTGCAACAGATCAGAAGCGCATACTTTGTCTAAAAGACGACCTAATAAGGTCAAACTGTTTTCTGTTCTCATAGCGTAGTATTAAAGATGAATTTACAAGATAGTAAAAAACAAGCTTCCATCCATAGCTTTGTTGAAAACTTAATATTTTTTTAATTATATGTTTATACTGATTTTATGCCCTAAAATCGACCACTGCTTACAATATAATTGCGCCCCGGTGAAACTTAATCCTTCGCCAACGCTTATCCAAGCCTATGACAACTATCAAAAATGTTCAGTCACTCAGTGCAGAAAAGCTGTTTGACGTATTAAAAACGGAATTTGCAGCTTATATCAACAACAAGCTTGGTTCTAACCTGTCCATCGAATACGCACATGTGTACGATGAAATCAATGTATCCTTCACCGAGGTGATCGAAGGACCGGCGCTTAACATTACAGTTACCGGGGATGAGCTAACAGTTACGAAGATGACTACCGATGCGAATTATAACACAGACATGTTGGAAGAAAACTTAATTGGTTTTTTGGAGGAGCAAGCGGGCTAAGCCACCACTTTTCTAAATAACTTTTCTGTGATGGTTAAATCAATTCTGGCGCATTGGTTATATTGATCGCTACGGCAGAGTCCATAACGTTGCACCCGGAATACTTGCCCCTGTTTTGATGCGGCAAACCAGCCTGGGGTGATGGATCAAGATATAAGTAATAGAGCTAGCATGATCAAGCATGCGCCCAAATCGACAAAGTTCGGCATTAGCAACATTGCAGAAGATAGCGCCTTCTTTTCCCAGGTTTTAATTAAAACGTAACATCAAATCGTCGCCGGTTTAATCAAATAACATAATTTGCGCACACTCCTCCCGCCGAATGATGACCATTATTCGGCGTTTTTTTATTTGCTTTTTTTGTAAAAAAAACGATGGCTACGGAAAATGCGCTTCGGATGCGGGTCTCTGCTTTACAGCAAGACAAAGCTGCAAATCCACCGGTTTGTAGTCTTATTGTCGTTCATACACTGTCTAATAATAAACATTCACCTTCAAACAAAAAACTGAATAAAAAAAGGAAAATATTGGGATATTTACCTTTCCATCAAACTCTACTTTTAGCTTATCTTAATCCCGATATCTTTCACGGAGCTTCAAAAATTTCTTCTCATAATAATGATAAGAAATATAACTGATACAAAATAGTACGATTATCGAAATCAACGAAAACGCTAAATCCACCGGAAGCTTATTTGAAAAACGCTGAATTAAACCGCTTGAATTAAAGAAATTGAGGCCAAGTGTGAGTGGTTGCTGCCAAATATAAATGCTGAAAGACAATACCCCTATCAACTTCACCCAAGCATGATTTAAAAACCTGTAAAAGATGCTGTTGTCAACCTCCAAACACATAAAAACTACGTAAGCAAATGCAAAACATTTTAAAATATTTTTTACGTTGCCAAACCCCTCAGAAAAAAAGGTTAAAAGGAGGATTAAAAAAAGTAAACAAACCATCTTAAAAGTTTTCTGCTTGAAATCGGATGAAATTTTGCCCTTAACAATCAGAATGCAAAACAGGGAACCGATAGCTATCCCTTGAAATTGATTTAGAAAAGATATGATCAAGTATGTCGCTCCTGTACTGTCCAGACTTTTAAGAAATTCACCATTAAAATCTAAGATCACCCCGAACGCTATTAGAAATAATAAAAAGCAGATGTAGACATTGATATTCTTTTTAAGAATTACAGGAAAAAACAAGTAAAATTGTTCTTCTACAGAAAGCGACCAATAGTGTGTAGTAAGATGGTCCAATTTCGTAGAGCCCCAAAAAAAATTTCTTATAAATAAAAAAGAAGCCAATATATACAAAGGATTTAATTTTAAATGCAAAATAAAGTTCAGTGCAACTACACAAACCAAGTATAAATACGCAATTGGAATTATCCTAAAAAAACGCCTGATATAAAAATTTTTCAAGGAAATATTTCCTTTTTTCACCTGCTCCTTTAGCAGTAAAGTAGTTATTAAAAAACCACTAATTACAAAGAAAAATTGTACTCCCAAGTTTGCAAATGCGTGAAAGTTAAATCGTGTGTGGTAAGACATTAAAATGTGAAACACAATAACTATTGTAATCGAGATTGCTCTAAAGCCGTCAAGCGAAGGGAGATAGGCCTGTTTTAATATGGCAGGAATTTCTGCAATGGGTGAGAATAAAGAGTACGATGGCTTTTTAATGTTTGTATTCATATATCAAGTAGTTCATCGCTAATGTAGTATATTCTATACATTTTTGAAAATATTTATCACTATTTCAGTGAAATCAATAAAAATGCAAATCTGTCTTCCCAAGATGTCTCACCTACCGCAGCGTCACCGTTTGTGATCGCTGCATTCCAGTCCCTGTCATAGGTTTAAGATAACAAGCACCAAAAATCATAACAATTTAATAATTAGTGCATTAAACACAGAAGAACATACCATAGGGTGAGAAAAAAACTTAATTGGTTATTCGTATTACACTAAAAAAGTTTTCCCTTTCGCCAATCCTGCAATACCATCCTGGCATGAAATGAATGATGGCGAATTGATTGAGCTGAAATTTCTTCTAAAACAGCAGCAGCTTTTTGGTCATTTTGTTTTATTAAATAGGATGCTACCCAAAGTTTAACACTTAAGTCGTTATATGCAAGTAATTCCTTTAATTTTTCAATTTCACCTTTTTCCTTTAAATATGTTACCGCACTATTGATTACAGCATAATTTAAATTAGCCGTTTTATAATCACCTGTTTGTGTTGCTTTTGCATGTTTTTGTGAAGATTCGATTATCGAATTAACTGCTTCATCAAGATTATTAAATGTTTTCATCTGATATTATGGATACAAACCAAAATGCATCAATTTTGACTTACCTACCCTTTTACGCCACTTGTGGTCTTTAGGGCGCCATAATCTAACTCTCATTATGAATATTTGTATGTTATCACTATACAAATATTCATAATCATTTTCAAAATGCAAGCCGTTAGCGCAATTAGCATTACGAACTGTTAATTAGCGTGATGACTGAAAAACAGCGACTCTTGCGGTAGGGATGGTGAAACCACTAATACCAAGCATCCAAAACTACATTACAAGTGATTCCATCAGCAATACCCCACCTACAATAATACTTAGAATCGCGATTATCCCAAACTGAATATATTGCGGCATCGATTGTCCATTCCAGTCCGTTTTATCAGAAGCTGCCCTTCTCTTTTTAACATCAAAAAACATAAATAACCCAACTGATAAAAACGCAGTCGCTAAAAAGAAAAGTTTGAAATCCATATACTGTTTTTTGTCCGGGGCTTTTAGTTTATTGCCGCTAAAAAAGGCTCCAATTTAAGTTTATTTGATAAGGTGCCCTTTTCTTATTTGTTATGTCTTGTGTACTCGGAAAACCATCAATATAAAATACTGATGTAAGTTTTTATGATTTAGCATTGGCATAGAAACACCTTTGGCTGGAGTTTATAATCCAATGACCAACGAATCCCATAACCAACATCACTCCGCCCTCAAACTTTTCACCGGATTGGCTAATGCTGCCCTGATACTTTGATAGCTCACCGTAAGCAGCGTAATCAGGATGGCACCTAAGGCAGTGGCGGCAAATATCCACCAGGTGATGGTTGAGCGGTATTGGTAATTTTGCAGCCAGCCCTGCATAAAATAGTAGGATACCGGTATCGCTATCAATAGCGAGATGACGATGAGCTTAACAAAATCTTTAGAAAGCAGGCCCCACAGGTTCAATACCGAAGCGCCCAGTACTTTACGTACGCCTATCTCTTTGATGCGCTGCTCGGCCATAAACGAAGCCATGCCGAATAAGCCAAGGCAACTGATCAGGATAGCCAGGCCGGCAAAGCCGCTGGCTAATTTGCCTACGCGCTCTTCGTCGCCAAATTTGCGGGCGTATTGCTCGTCGGTAAACTGGTAGTTAAAGGGCTGCGCCGGGTTATATTTTTTAAATACCTCGCCTATGGTAGCCAGGGCCTGGTGCGTGCTGGTACGCGGGTTTATTTTAATGTTGATGATGGGTTGGGCGTTAGGATCGCTCACGAATACGCTGCGGAAAACGGGCGAGTAGGGCGATTGCATCACCATATCTTTAATTACGCCGATGATATGAAAATTTTTGCCGTCCCAATTAACGGTTTGGCCAATGGGGTGCTTCAGGCCCATAAAGCGGGCGGCTGTTTCGTTCAAAATGATGCCTGTAGAATCGGTAAGGAAATTTTCAGAAAAATCGCGCCCGGCAGAAACCTGCCAGCCAATAGTTTTGCCATAGTTATGAGAGGCATAAACAACGGCAAAGTTGCCCTGAACCGATGCGTCTTTCCCCGACCAGCTAAAACCGTTATCGACCTCGTTAACGGAGGTAATTTCTCCGGATGACTCGGCCATGGCCGAGATAGCTCCTGTATTTTTTAACTCCTGGCTAATGGCAGCAAAATTTTTATGAATATCATCTGTAATAACGGATACATTCAGCAGCCCATCGCGGCTGTAACCAACCGGGCGGTTCTTGGTGAACTGTACCTGCCTGAAAACCACCATAGTGCCGATGATAAGCACCACCGAAATGGTAAATTGTACAATTACCAGTATTTGACGTGGCATGGCGGCCAAACGCCCTACCTTGAATGTGCCTTTTAATACCTTTGCGGGCTGGAATGACGATAAGTAAAACGCTGGGTAAAGCCCGGCAATTAAGCCGGTGAACACAGTAATGCCGGCCCCGGCCAGCCAGAACAACACGTTGCCCCAAAGCAGGTGCATTTGCTTACCGGCCACGGCGTTAAAATACGGCAGCAGCAATTGCGCCAGCAGGATGGAACATACAAAGGCAAACACAGCCACCATGGTAGATTCCATAAAAAACTGCTTAACCAACTGGCTCCTTAACGAGCCGATGGCCTTGCGGATGCCTACCTCCTTCGCTCTCCGCTCCGACCGGGCAGTGCTCAGGTTCATAAAATTGATGCAGGCCAGCATTAACACAAATAAGCCGATAAGGCCGAACAACCACACGTATTGGATGGCCCCGCCAACGTTTACACCATTTTTAAATTCGGCATATAAGTGCCAGCGAGACATGGGAAGCAAAAATATCACCGGCTTAAAGGCGGCATCCGCAGGCCTTACTTTTTTGAGCTTAACATCCTTTATTTTGGCCGATACCTGGTTAAGATCTGCATGATCGGCCAGTTGTACAAACGTGAGGAACGAGTTGTTGCGCCAGGGGTTAGTTGCTTTCTCGCTCCAGTTATTGTTATCAATAAAAAGCTGCCAGGGGGCTATAAAAGTTAAATCATTAAAGTCCGAATTTTGAGGCAGGTCCTGGTAAACGCCGGTAACCGTTACATCAAATTTATGATCTATCCGGATCCGTTTATTCATCGGGTCGGCGTTGCCAAACAATGCCTTAGCCGTACTTGCCGATAGGATAACCGATTGCTTATCGCGCAAACCCGAACGCGTGCCATTCAGCATTTTTAAGGATAGGATATCGGTAATTTGCGGCTCCATATAGTTGCCGCTTTTGGTAATCTTTTGCTCGCCAAAAGCCAGCAGGTGGTCATGGTTCCACGAAGCCGTCACCACGTATTTAAAATCGCCTCCGTAACTTTTTCTCAGCTCGTCGCCCATCAGGTACGGAACCGCGCTTTGCGTGCCTACCTCGCCATTAAAAGTTTGGTTTTGTTTCACTACCGCTATGTGGTTATAATTAGGGATAGCCTGGTTATAAGTTAATTCGTCGTAAATCCACAAGCCAATAAGCATAGCCACCGCCATGCCAACACCCAGGCCGGCAATATTCAAAAAAGAATGTATTTTATTGCGCGATAAATTCCGCCAGGCAATTTTGATGTAATTTTTGATCATGGGCGTGGGTTTGCTGTTTATGTAGCCAAATAAGGTTAAATCTGTGCCAAAATAATAATAAATTCATTATCAGTATTTTATAATAAATTACAGTAGCTGTATTGTATCGAAAACGAACAGGGGGATGTTCGGTTTTAGTATGGGAAAGGCCATAGGCCCACCGAAACCCTCCCCGTAGGCTACCGTGTACCCATATCTTTTTAAGTAAAACCCCATCGGGGTGAAAGCTTGGTAGCATATTGGTGAAATGGATTTTGCGTGCCGTTAGGTACGCAACTTCTTCGCTTTTTTATAACCGCACTTCAAAAAAACAGCGCATCACACGGCGGATATGTATCGTACCTGCGGCACGAAACGTTTTGTGATTGATCATTTCTACCGAGCTTTTACTCCTCCGGAGTATTTTTAATGATACCCAAAAGATGTGGGTACACGGTAGCCCGGTAGTGAGGGCTTTAAAAAAGGGAAGGCTCCCCAACCGCGGGAGATTATGCACTTTGGTTTGCTTTTTGGTGTGCATGAGCGCTACGCGGTTTAGAGGGGACTTTTGGGGTTTGCATGGGCGCTATGCTGTTTAGAAAGACCTTAATTAAATTAATTTATAATTAAAAACATATCGTAAAATGACTTGTTCTTTATGACAACAAACTACTAACAACATTTTACCGCTATGAACGAACAAGATAAAATTACCCGCCGCCAGGTTATCGGCGGCATTGGCACTACCCTGGCAGCCGTTGCTGTGGCGCCTGCTTTAGGAGCATCGGTAGCGCCCCCAAAAGCTGAAAACACGCCAGCATCCGGCCTGCAGGATCCTACTACCAAATATCCTAAGCCTCCGTTTAACGGCCAGTCACAACCCTGGCCCGGCCTGGCAAGTAAAATGGACCCACGGCCGGACCATGGCGAGAAAAGCTATAAGGGTTCTGGCCGTTTAGCAGGTCGCAAGGCTTTGATTACCGGGGGCGACTCGGGAATGGGCCGTGCGGCTGCCATAGCCTACGCCCGCGAAGGGGCCGATGTGGCCATTAACTATTATCCTACCGAAGAACCGGATGCCCGCGAGGTAATTGCACTGATAAACGCGGAAGGCCGCAAAGCCATTGCCATTCCCGGAGATTTGCGCGACGAAGCTTTTTGCGTAAGACTGGTAGCCGAAGCCGTGAGCGGACTGGGCGGGCTTGATATTGTGGTGAATAATGCCGGGCGGCAGCAGTCGCACCAATCCATACTGGATATCTCTACCGAGCAGTTCGACTGGACCATGAAAACCAATATTTATGCGCCCTTCTGGATTATCAAAGCCGCCTTGCCACATTTGCAACCCGGCTCGGTAATTATAGGCACCACATCCGAACAGGCTTATGACCCTACGCCCGACCTGTACGACTACGCCCAAACCAAGGCCGCTACCATGAATTACGTAAAATCGCTGGCCAAGCAACTGGGCCCTAAAGGCATCCGTGTTAACGGCGTAGCCCCTGGCCCAATCTGGACGCCGCTACAAGTAAGCGGTGGCGCCAGTCAGGAAAAACTAAAAAACTTTGGCGGCCAAACGCCGCTGGGCAGGCCGGGCCAACCCGCAGAACTGGCTTCAATTTATGTACAATTAGCCGCCAGCGATGCCAGCTACGCCACCGGGCAGGTTTATGGTTCATCGGGCGGTGCAGGGCAGCCGTAGGGCCACCCTCTTAAAATCCTCCAGGCAGGGCTAAAAAAAGAAACGGCTTCATCAATATTGACGAAGCCGTTTTTGCTGGCAGCAGTTATTTGTCAAAAAGGTTTACCCCATCAATTTGCTGCGTTTTTAAACAGATTGTGTGCGCCGCTTTCTTCGTAAAATGCTTTACAATCTTTAATATTCAGCATATCATTAATGGCTTTCGCTTTGTCGGTGCTTTTATCGTAATAAGCTTTGCAAATCTGGTAGCCTACCCAGTAGCCTAAATCAGCGGGTTTATCGGCAGTTTCCTGGTTGGAGTTGGCTATCCAGTTATAATTGCGTTTCAGGTACATTTCCTTTTCAAAATCAGCCCATACGCGTTGCTCTTTGCCCTTGGCCCAAACCTGCAAACGCTCGTTAATGCTATGTCCCGAAATCAGTTCGCCAATAAAATCGGCCATACCTTCTACCAATACACCGCATAAAAGGGATGTATCCCGCTTCAGGCCACCCTGGTTAAAATGGATCAATTCGTGCGCTATCATCCCCGGCAGGCCGGATAGCTTTCCAAAATTGTTATTTTGCCAAAGCGTGAGCTCACCTATCGGTATATCGGGCGTACGTACACTCTGGTCTAAACCGATCAGCAAACCGTTATCGGTAGATGTGCCGCCTGATGTAAAGGCGCCCATCACAAAATAAACATCCGGAAAATTTGCAGCCGGGTACAGTTGTTTCAGTTTCACAAAGCTGGCTATCATTTCTGGCTTTTGCTCATCCACCATCAGCGTATTTTTGCGGATGGCTGCATAAAATTTTGGTTTACCATCATGGGTGTCAACAAAGTTTTTCACGCTTCCTACCTTCAGGGCAAAATAATCCTGCAGGCCTGCGGTACCTGCATCTACGTAATACTTTTTATAAATGGCTATGCGGTGCGCCGTGTCCTTCTGCGCCAAATCGTATGCCCTCCAAAAATTTTTGATGTCGGTTGTAACCAGTTTCACTTTCAGCGGATCATTTGTACCGGTCTTCATTTTTTCAACCCGGGCAAGTAATGGGGCCCATTCGGGGCGGGTATGCAGCAAAGTTAAATCGGCATCTACCTTGAGGTTCGCCCCGTCTTTGTAGCCATTTTCAATCGCTTTGTTTAGCAAAGCTATGGCGCTGTCGGCTTTTCCGCTTAAGGCGTAACAGCAGGCGGCATTGTAATATTCGTTCCGTTTTGAAGCTTTAAATTCTCCAACATTGGCAGCAAGCAAATAATAACGGCCGGCTGCAGGATAGTTTTTTGCCTGATATAGACTGTCGGCTTTTCTTTTGGGGTTGTTTTGCGCAAAAGTGCTTGTGCCAAATAACAACAGGAGTGATAGGTATCTGAGTTTTAACATACCCGAAAATAGAAAATTATTTAAATAAAAGAGGCGACGGGATAAAGGGGCTTTGCACGCAAAGACGCTAAGGCGCAAAGTTTATCTCTTGTTTCTTAGCGTCTTTGCGCTACTCTTTTATAATTTTCGCTGGCGCACACCTGTGGCGTGTGCCTTAACAGATAAAGTATAAGACTATGAAATATAAATTAAGCACCCTTCACTAAACAATAGCTATCTAACGTAATCCATTTCCCATCGGCCATCTCCTCAATCAGGCTCACACGGTCGAAGCTAAATTCGAGGGGCAGGGTATGCCGCGCTATCTCCTCAAATATTTCATCGGTACAGGTTGAGTTGCGGGGATGCATCAGCGTGATGTGGGGCTGATAGATTCTCGGGGTGGCTACAAGGCCTTGTAGCGCCATGCCGCGGAGCGCATCAAATTGCAAATGGTCTCCCTTAACAGGAAGAAGTACGCCTTTGCCTGCTTCAAAACGCAGGGGCTTGTCAAAAAACATTTTTACGGGGTAATTGAGCCGGACTTTTTCCAGATTCCTTTTTACTTTTTCCAGGTCTGCGATCTCGTCCTCCCGGCATAAGGTAACATGCGCGGCAATCAAACTGAATTGTACCGGGTTAAAACGTTTGCGCAATTGCTCAATAACGCTGTTATCGCGGATAAATAAAGTGAGTTGTTTTCTGGGCATGCCTTTTTACTGGTGTTTGATTTTATTTAAAATCATAAGGCCGCTAATTTCCGGTGAATAATCCAATTTACAAAAAGCCTTAAAACAGCAAAGCCCCCTGATGGGCAGGGGGCCTTTACTAACCAATTATAAACCTAAATTATGAGAAGACTTTTTAAAGAAATCAGCACCTCTGCTGATTTGATGGTGTAAAATTAACACTATTAATTTAATCTGCAAATTTTTATTTGTAATATTTTTGTCATATACAGATAAAACTTTCAATTAGAATAGCACTTCGCTGCCATTTCGATAACGAATTTAACATATCATTAACACTTTTCAAAATCAGTCAGCAAATTTTTTAATTTTTCTGCCAAATAATCCGACTTTTTTGTTAGTAATGTTATCTTCTTATCTTGTTGATTGTCAATAACTTAAATCAATAAAAAAAGCTCCGATAATTGTAACAAATACACTTTTTCCCAGTCTCACAATTAACAGATTTTAACACCTGCCAATTAATTATTGAGTATATTCAATCTTTCAATTAAACTAAACTTCATGAAGATTATTTCATTCCTTGCTATCTTTTTTTTTATTAGTCTTCAAAGTTTTTCGCAATCGGCAATAATCAGCGGCACCATTACCGATCAAAACAGCAAACCGGTACCCTTTGCAACCATCTACATTAAAAATACTACTAAAGGCACTTCGGCCAACAGCGAGGGCAAATATCAGCTCCAGTTACCGGTTGGCAGCTACCAGGTTTTGTTCAGGGCCGTTGGTTTCAGGCAGGAGAGCCGCAATATCGACCTGAAGGCTAACCAGGTTATTAACGTAAGCTTAGCGGCCGAATCGTACCAGTTAAAGGATGTGGTGATCCGTGCCGGAGGCGAAGATCCGGCGTATGCCATCATCCGTAAGGCCATCAAAAAGCGTAAAACATACCTTAACCAGGTAAGCGCCTATAGCTGCGAGGTTTATATTAAGGGCCTCCAAAAGCTACTGGCTGCCCCCAAAAAGTTTATGGGTGCCGATATTGAAAAGATGGCACGCGAAAACGGCCTCGACTCTAACCGGAGGGGGATTATCTACCTCTCGGAATCGCAGTCTAAATTCACCTTTATGCAGCCCAACCGCGTACACGAGGAGATGATCTCGTCCAAAGTATCGGGCCGCAATAACGCCTTTAGTTTTAACCGCGCATCAGACTTGAAAGTTAATTTTTACGAAAACCTGCAAGATTGGGGCGATTTAAGCAACCGGCCCTTTATATCGCCCATTGCCGATAATGCCTTGTTTTATTATAA
Organism: Mucilaginibacter paludis DSM 18603; assembly: GCF_000166195.2. Classification (NCBI taxonomy): domain Bacteria; kingdom Pseudomonadati; phylum Bacteroidota; class Sphingobacteriia; order Sphingobacteriales; family Sphingobacteriaceae; genus Mucilaginibacter; species Mucilaginibacter paludis. Next base: position 6,548,480 of record NZ_CM001403.1, on the reverse strand, counting down.
ATACCAGCTATTAGGCACCACGCTTGAGAATGGCGAGCTGATTAACAAGATCCGCGTTACGCCCCGCCGCGGTTACGACCCGGCCTTTGAAGGCGTTATTTATATTATGGAAGATAGCTGGCGCATTTACGGGCTCGACCTTTACATGACTAAAAAGGCTAATATCAACTTTGTGGATACCCTGAAAATTAATCAGCAGTTTTTCCCGGTGAGCAAAAACGTATGGATGCCTGCCTCGGTGCGGTTTGATTTTACAGGCGGTATTTTTGGTTTCCGCTTCGGCGGATATTTTATATCCGTCAACAAAAACTACGATTTAAACCCGGTGATCAATAAAAAAGAATTTGCCGAGGTGCTGCGCATTACCAAAGAGGTGAACAAAAAAGATTCGCTATACTGGGATAAGGCCCGGCCGGTACCATTAACCAACGAAGAAACTACCGACTACCATAAAAAAGAAGCGCTGGCGCTTAAACGGCAATCAAAACCCTACCTGGATTCGCTCGACCGGATTAATAACCGCTTTAAACCCGGCAAACTGCTTTGGGGCAGCGGTTATAATTACCGCAACCGGTTTGAAAAAGAATATTATCACTTCAGTTCCCTGGCATCATCCGTATTGTATAATACCGTTGAAGGTTTCGCGCTGGATTATGGTGCATCGTACAGCAAACAGATTGACAGTGTAAATAACCGTTATCTGCGCCTTGGCGCAAAGCTGCGCTACGGATTTTCAAATAAAATGGTGCATGGCAGCGTAAACGGCACCCTGCCGCTGGATGAGTTTACCTTAGGTTTTAACGCGGGTACTGATGTATTGGACATGAACAACCAACACGCTTTTAGCGGGCCGGTAAATACCCTGTTTAGTTTACTGGAGCGCCAAAACTACCAGAAGTTTTACGATAAGCAATTTGCCAATGTTTCGCTTTCGCGGAGGATAACCGGCGGCTGGTTGGCCAGTTTTTCAACCGAGGTGGCTAACCGCAACTGGCTTAATAATACAGCTAACTATTCGTTTTTTTATAAAAACGACCGGCAGTTTACCTCTAACAACCCACTATCGCCCAATACCAACGATGCGCTTTTTGCCGACAGCCGCGCATTTAAAATTGGACTGCGCACTACTTACGATTTTAGTAACCAGTACGAAACCTATCCTTCGGGCCGGCTATACCTCCCCTCTCCGTATCCTACCGTGGGGCTAACGTATACCAAAGGCATCAAAAACATCTTCGGCTCGGATGTGGATTATGATTTTTTGTCGGTTGATGTAGCCAAGGCGGATATGCCTTTGGGGCTTTACGGCAAAACATCGTTTTACGTAGCGGCAGGTAAATTTTTAAATGCCAGCCAATTGTTTTATACCGACTATAAACATTTCTCAGGCAATTCGCTCATTGTATACGAGCCGGGCGCCAACAAATTTTTACTGCTCGACTATTATAAATACAGCACCGGCAGCGAGTACCTGGAAGGCCACCTGGAACATAACTTTTCGGGCTTTATTACCAATAAGCTCCCGCTGATCAGGAAGTTAAAACTCCAGGAAATTGTTGATGTAAACTACCTGGCCACGCCCAACCTCAGAAATTATGTTGAACTGGGCTTCGGCCTGCAATACCTGGCTTTCAGGGTGATGTATGGCGTATCGTATATGGATGGAAATAAGGTAAGCAATGGTTTGCGGATAGGGATTGGGATAAGGTAGCCAAACCCTGCGCGGAAGGGATTGCTTCAAAAGATGTGCCGTTGTCACATCGGCAACCCTTTTGCAGAGCTTGTATAAGTTGCCGGTGAGGGCACCGGCAACTTATTAGGAAAATTCATCACCCTAAAAAATGTCATTTCGAACAAGGTATGAGGAGAAATCTTTTGCAAGCGTAAAGTCTGCGAATTACTTTGAATTAGCCGGGCCGGGCAATCTTGATCTATACAAGGTTATCTCCGTATAGGCTCACCTGCTAACATTACAGGTCAATCTTACAAATCCAACAACGCTTCTTTAATATTCCGCTCTACCCGTTCCAAAACATTCCCATCAGCAGGTTTTACAAATTTCTCACCGATGATCTGCTCGTATAGCTCTATATAACGTTCCGAAATGGAGTTTACCTTATCGGCATCCATTACAGGCACCTGTTGACCGTCTTTGCCCTGGAAGCCGTTCTCAATCAGCCATTGGCGTACAAACTCTTTTGATAGCTGCTTTTGCGGTTCGCCATTTTTCTGGCGTTCTTCGTAACCTTCTTTATAAAAATAACGGGACGAATCGGGCGTGTGGATCTCATCAATCAGGTAGATCTGGCCGTCAACATTGCCAAATTCATACTTGGTATCCACCAATATCAGTCCTTGCTTTGCCGCCATCTCCGTTCCACGCTGAAATAACGCGCGTGTATAGGCCTCCAGTTGAATGTAATCGCTTTCGGATACTATTCCTTTGGCCAATATGTCCTCTCTCGAAATATCCTCATCGTGCCCCACAGAGGCCTTGGTAGTTGGTGTAATAATGGGCTCGGCCAGTTTATCATTCTCCTTTAAGCCTTCGGCCAGGGTAACACCGCAAACAGCCCGCCTGCCAACTTTATACTCGCGCGCGGCGTGCCCCGCTAAATAACCGCGAATTACCATTTCAACCTTAAAGGGTTCGCAAATGCGACCGATGGTTACATTAGGGTCGGGTACAGACAATACCCAGTTAGGAACAATATCAGCCGTGGCTGATAAAAATTTAGCAGCAATTTGATTCAGCACCTGCCCTTTGTAAGGGATAGGCTCCGGTAAAACAACATCAAACGCCGAGATGCGGTCGGTAACTACCATAGCCAGGTATTTATTGCTGATAGTATAAACATCCCTAACCTTACCCTTGTAATAATTGGTTTGGCCAGGTAAATTAAAGTGTGTTTCTTTTATCGAATTCATTTTTGATTATTAGGTTAATGTGTTATTAGGTTATTGTGTTAATGGGTAATTGCAGTACTATAACTCAATAACTAATAACCCAATAACTATTTACTGTATATCCCCGTAGGCTTCTAAAATCTTCCTCACCAGTTTGTGGCGTACCACATCCTCGCCGGTAAGGTAAATAATATCGATACCCTTAATGTCGGTTAAAATACGCAATGCCGTATGTAAACCCGACTGTTGCTTTTTAGGCAAATCTATCTGGGTAACATCACCGGTAACAATAAATTTAGCCGATGGGCCCATACGGGTTAAAAACATTTTTAACTGCATATCGGTGGCGTTTTGGGCCTCATCCAATATCACAAAGCAATTATCCAGCGTACGACCGCGCATAAATGCCAGGGGCGCAATTTCAATTGTCCGGTTTTCCAGGTACAATTTAAGCTTATCGGCAGGTATCATATCATCCAGCGCATCGTACAATGGGCGCAGGTACGGATCTATCTTTTCCTTCAGGTCGCCCGGTAAAAAGCCCAGGTTCTCCCCTGCTTCAACCGCCGGGCGGGTAAGTATAATACGCTTAATTTCCTTGTTTTTAAGCGCTCTTACAGCCAACGCCACTGCAGTATACGTTTTACCGGTACCAGCAGGCCCTATCGCAAAAAGGATGTCGTTTTTTTCAATGGTATCTACCATGCGGCGCTGGTTGGCTGTTCGCGCCTTAACCATAATGCCGTTCGGCCCAAATACGATAACCTCTCCTGTGGTAGATTTATCTGCCGGAGCATCGCTGGCAGGCCTGTCCTGGATCTTTGATCCCAGTATCCGCCCCAGCTCATTGGTATCAAGGGTTTCGTATTTTTCTACATGCTGTATCAGCTTACTCAGCTTTTCTTCAAAAGCGGTTAGCTCATTTTCATCACCCAGTACTTTAATTTCGTTACCCCTGGCAACAATTTTTAATTTTGGATATTGTTTTTTAATGATCTCAAAATGATCGTTATTAGGCCCCCATAACACGGCGGGGTTGATGTGCTCAATAGTTAATTTAAGTTCGTTCAAGCGATGTATTTTTTAGTTTGGAGTTTTTTATTGAATTAAAAATTGAATATTTGTACCCGCTAATGCGTTTACAAGGTTAGCAATAATATTTAAAAAAATTAATGGCAATTATAACTTTAACTACTGACCTGGGCGATAAAGACATTTATCAGGCCGTGCTTAAAGGTAGTATATTAAAGTTAATTCCAACAGTAACTATTGTTGATATAACACATTCTGTTGCCGCATTTAACACACAACAGGCTGCTTTTATTTTAAAGAACAGTTTCCACTACTTTCCTGACGATACCGTACACCTTATCGGTATCGATACCGTGTATAATGCTTATACCAAATACCTGGCCATCCGCTATCGCAATCATTACTTTGTTGGTGCCGATAACGGCATTTTTTCGCTGATGTTTGACCGGGAAGCCGAGGAATTAGTAGAGATTAACATTATGCAGGATTTAAAGTTTTTGCATTTCCCCTTAGCCGATATTTTTGTAAAAGCTGCCTGCCACCTGGCGCAAGGCGGCTCGCTACAGCAAATAGGATTACCCATCAACACGCTGGAGAAAAAGATGAACCTGCAACCAGTGGTTGAAAAAAATGTAATCAAGGGCAGCGTTATCTATATCGATTCATTTCAGAATGTGATCACCAACATCACCAAAGAGTTTTTTAACAGCGAACAAAAAGGCCGCCGGTTTGTACTATACTTTAAACGGAACGAAACGATCAATCACCTGAGCTGGCATTATAACGAAGTACCCGAGGGCGAAAAGCTTTGCATGTTTGGCATAAGCGATCACCTGGAAATTGCCATTAATAAAGGCAACGCGAGTGGCTTGCTGGGCTTAAACCTGGGCGACAGCGTGATTATCGATTTCCAATAACCCGCAATTAAACTATGAAAACATTTTTATTGTGTCTGTTGATGGCGGCATCCGTTTCGGCTGCGCATGCCATTAACCCCGACTCGCTGGCTTACCAGTTACAGCGTAAAAAAATAAACAGCCTGCTTGATCAGCGCAGCCAAAAATTTAGCCAGTACTCGCAAAGCCTGAATACCAAAACAGGTATTTTTGGCTGGCAGACCAAAAAAGATATTCGCCGCTCGGGCGAGATCCTGATGGACATTGCCCATACCGACGAGAATATATTTAAAGAAATTAAAAATTTGCTGGATTATAAAACCTTCCAGGCAACCCAGGTTGTTGCCCAATCGCACGAGTCAGAAGACCGTGTGACGAATTACATGGTTACCATCAATAAATTGCGGCAGCAGAACGATAAATTAAAGCAAGAGCAAAACTTACGCGATGATGAGTATCGTAAAACCAAAACGATTTATATTATTGTTATCTTGCTGCTCATTGCCACGTCAATTTTTCTGTTTTTCAGCAGAAATAAAAGCCGCGTCGGTTAATTAAATTAAATTTGTAGATTATACATTTTTGAAAACATTGAATGGCCAGAGGACGAGGACAATTAAATAGTGGCAATACCCAGGCGGCAGACTTGCCTAAAGCTAAACTGAACAAGCAAAGCTTGCAAAACTTAGGCAAACTGCTTAGTTACGTTAAACCTTATCGCTTTAAGTTTGCAGGCGCTATGCTATTCCTGCTGCTATCAAGCATAACAGGGCTGGCCTTCCCTAAATTGTTAGGCGGACTGATTGACGCCGCTAAGGGGGATATTAAGCAGGGCGTTTTACCGCCCAATTTAAACACCATAGGCTTAATTGCTTTTGTAATTTTATTTATACAGGCCTTCGTTTCGTTTTTCAGGGTAACCTGGTTTGTGCAAATTGCCGAGAATGCACTGGCCGACATTAGGCGCGATACTTATTTTAAGCTGATTACCCTCCCGATGAATTTCTTTTCCAACCGCCGGGTGGGAGAACTGAACAGCCGCATTTCTGCCGATCTGTCGCAGATTCAGGATGTGCTCACCACTACTTTTGCTGAAATTATCAGGCAAGTAATCCTGATGGTGGGCGGAATTGCCATGATGGCTATCGTGTCCGGCAGGCTTGCACTCATCTTACTCATTATTTTACCCATCATTATCCCCTGTGCCATATTTTTTGGCCGGTTCATTCGCACGCTCTCCCGCCAGGCACAGGATCAACTTGCCGAATCAAATACCATTGTTGAAGAAACCCTGCAAGGCATAGCCAGCGTAAAAGCGTTTGTTAACGAAGCTTTTGAAGCGGGAAGGTATGATAAAAGCGTAAGGCAGGTGGCTAAACTGGCCGTTAAAGGTGCCAAATTCAGGGGATTATTTGCATCGTTTATCGTATTTTGTTTATTCGGAGTAATCGTTGGCGTAATTTGGTATGGTGCTTTGCTGGTACAATCCGGCAGTTTAAAGGTTGGCGAGCTTACTCAATTTGTATTATACGCCATCTTAGTTTCAGCTTCGTTAGGTAGTTTACCCGAACAGTATGCCAACATCCAGAAAGCGGTTGGATCAAGCGAGCGCGTTGTTGAGATTTTGAATGACCAGGGTGAGCCTATCGACATCCATGAAACCGACAATATCGTGACCGAAAAAATTGAAGGTAACCTTTCTTTTAATAACGTTAGGTTTTACTACCCTTCCCGTCCAGAAATCGAGGTGCTTAAGGGGATTTCATTTAACGCGGTTGCGGGTCAAAAAGTGGCGATTGTTGGCCCAAGCGGATCGGGAAAATCAACTATGGCGGCATTGATTTTACAATTTTATCATCCGCAAAGCGGGGAATTATTATTTGACGGAAAAGCAGCTTCGGAATATTCGTTAACAGATATCCGTAACCAGGTGGCCATCGTACCGCAGGACGTGATGCTGTTTGGTGGCACCATCCGTGAGAATATTGCCTACGGAAAGCTAAGCGCTACCGAAGAAGAGATTATACAGGCCGGTAAACGTGCCAATGCGCATGATTTTATTACAGGTTTCCCGGATGGTTATGAAACTATTGTAGGCGAACGCGGCGTAAAACTTTCTGGCGGGCAACGCCAACGTATTGCCATAGCCAGGGCGCTTTTAAAAAATCCTTCTATTTTAATTTTAGATGAGGCCACCTCGTCGCTGGATTCCGAATCGGAACGCCTGGTGCAGGAAGCCTTGGAAGAGCTGATGAAGAACCGGACTTCGATTATCATCGCCCACCGTTTATCAACCATCCGCGAGGCCGATCAGATCATCGTGCTGGAAAAAGGACTGATCATTGAAAGCGGCAACCACGAAGAATTATTGAAGAACGAACAGGGCTTGTACCGTTACTTGAGCGGCTTGCAGTTTGAGGTTTCGTAGAGGTGAAGTCCATGGTCCATGGTCGATAGTCCATGGTGAATAGTCCATAGTCGATGGTCCATGGTCGATAGCCAATAGTCCATAGTGAATGGTCCATAGGTAAGGTCAATTATCGATTAACTCAGCGTTTACGGCGCTGTAGTTTGGTGCGGCTGCATCCGGGATCAAACAAAATGGATATTTGCCCGTAATAGGCTTAGTGTCCTATTTTTTATAGAAACAAAATATACAGGTTCCGCCATATCATCAATTGATGGATGAAGCGTGAACCGGAAAGAGAACAATGAAATTAACTATACACGGCGCGGCCCAACAGGTTACCGGGAGCATGCATTTGCTGGAAGTGGGCCAATATAAAATATTAGTTGATTGCGGATTAGATTGCGAGCGCGACCACCATGTGATGCTAAACGAAAATTTCCCGTTTAACCCCGGCGAAATTGACGTTGTGATTTTAACCCATGCCCATATCGACCATTCGGGAAATTTACCTACGCTGGTGCGGATGGGCTTTAACGGGCAAATTTTATGTACCCCTCCTACTGCAGATTTAACAGAAATACTGCTGCTTGATTCCGTGAGCATATTTATGCGCAAGGAACAAACTTCGCGTAAGCATAACCGTAAACGCCCCGGACAGGGCAGACAACCACTGTACTTGCAAAAGCACGTGATGGATACTGTTGACCGTTTTATTACCATCGGTTTTAACCGCCCCTTCCGCATCAATGGTGATATTGAGCTAACCTTTATACCCGTAGGGCACTTATTGGGCGCTGCAGCAGCCGTTTTAACGATAGACGATAATGGCACAGAAAAAACAATAGCCTTTACAGGCGACCTGGGCCGCAAAAATTACCCCGTACTGAACGACCCGGAGCCATTGCCACCGGTTGATTACCTGGTTTGCGAATCAACCTACGGCGGGAGGTATCATACCAAAGACAAAACCATCGACGAAACCCTGGTAGAGGTAATTGACAGGGCTTGCGTTAAAGAATCGGGAAGGTTGATTATACCGGCTTTTAGCATTGGCCGTACCCAGGCTTTGGTGTTCTCGTTAAATAAAATATTCAGCAAAGGTCTGCTCCCCCCCATCAAAGTTTTTGTGGATAGCCCCATGGCCAGCATAGCAACAGGCATCTTCAGAAAACACCATGGCCTACTGAATGAGGACGCCCAGGATTTTTACCACAAGCTGGGTGACGAATTTGAATTTGAGAACCTGACTTACGTTGAAAATTTAAAGGATAGCCGCCAGGTATCTAACTATTTTGAGCCTTGCATTATCATCTCATCAGCTGGCATGCTGGAAGGTGGCCGTATCCAGGATCACCTGTACAATAACATCCAAAATTACTATTGCACCATTCTGTTCATCGGGTACTGCGCCAAAGGCACATTGGGCCACCGGCTACTGCGTGGCGACCCTATTGTACATATTAAAGACCGCGACCTGGCAGTTTATGCCACTATTAAAAAGACAGACCTGTTTAGCGCCCACGGCGATCATGATGACCTGGTCAATACCGTTAAGCAACAAAACAGCCAACAACTTAAAAACGTTTTTTTGGTACACGGTGAAACTGTGAGTATGCAGGCCATGGCTGATACGTTGGAACAAGATGGTTATAAAGTAACTATTGCCGAAAAGGGATTGGCTTACGAGTTCTGATGTAAAGTGTAAGTAAGATTAATCTAAGGCACAAACAGATGGCTGAGTTTTTCAACCGGCCTTGTATAATTTTATGGCCATATAGTTAGGTCCCCTTGCAGGATAATGCTATTGAAGAACATTTAATTCGAGCCTTAAAACTAAAACCGACATATTAGGCTAAGCATCTCAAAAAATGAGATTTTAACTTAACTGGGCTGTTCAATTGCTGAAATAATCGTTAAATTTGTTTATTAAAGGAGGTCGAATGAAAACTAAGCTATCAAATAACAGTTTCTTCAGAACCCATAAGTCATTTTCTGCCGAGGAAATTATGGCTGCAGGTGGTGCTATGGCCTTCGGAATTAAATCGGGTAAAGACAACTATAAATTGATTGAGGCATTAAAGGCTGTTCCTCCGATAGAGCCGTTCAGTGATGATGAGTGGGCTCAAATCTTACGACAACTCAAAGATTCTAAATATTGAATTTATTGTTCGACACGAACATTGTTCTGATTTGCATCCGGTCAGATAATTATGAAGAAATCCTTCGCTTTGTCAACCCACAAAATGTTCCGGTTTATATTTCAATTGCTACTGAAGCTGAAATAAAATCAATTGCCATACAGAACAATTGGGGTATGACCCGGCGCCTAAAATTGGATGCTTTTTTAGATCAGGTAAATATAGTGGAGATCGGCCAGGCATTGATGAACGCTTATGTTCAAATTGACAGCTTTTCACAGTGTAGAAACCCGGCATTTAAAATGTATCCTTTCCCAACTCATAGAAATATGGGTAAAAACGATTTGTGGATAGCCTCACTGCTGCGCTGTTAGGTTTAAAATTAATTACGACGGATGGTGATTTTGATCATTTAGATGGCGTTTTTTTTGAAGTGCAAAGAATACTGCCGGATAGATTTTCTTTTTAATTTACCGGATATGGTTATTGATTAATAAATATATCCATGCGGGCGCAGGTACCATTCAATATCTTCAACAAGTTTGCCCCATAAATGCGGTAAAAAAACAATTCGTTTATTGGAACAGTTGATATCAAATAAAAAATATTAGGTTATTGTTTTTTTTCCTATTATTATAGGCAGATACCACCCTGATACCGTATGAAAAAAAGCCTACTATCACCATTATTCAGATTATTTGTCTTATCGTTATTTGCGTTATCATCCTGCGAAAAAATTCCAGGACACGCAGTTGTCCCGGTTACACAAACCACAACCAATAACAACAACGGTAGCAGCGGCAGTACAACAGGTGGAGGTACCACAACAACTGGTGGTACTGGTGTAGGCCCCGTTGGCATCGGCGCAACCAATACCGTTATTTTTCAGTTTAACGGAACTACTTACACCTGGGCCAGCCCCAATTATTTTATGGGTTTAAACGAGGTGCCAATCAATCCTGCCAGCTCGGGCAAATATTCAACAACTATTTCAGCTTTTGATGGGGTTGGCAAATCTATAATTATAGGTTATAACGCTACCACCGCAGGAACTTATTTGGTAGATATGTTTACGATAACCATGTCTGGTGTTGATTTAGAGCAAACTGGGTTAACAAAATCATTATACACCAAAGTAACGGCAGAAAGCATCCATATAATCAATACCGTGGGATATTATGCCGCGGGAAGCGTAAAAGGCACTTTTGATGGATATGTTACCAATACAAATAGCTCAACTAACGATTCCGTCAGAGTTTCGGGCTCGTTTAATATCTCCCAATAAGGTTTACATCATTCATCCCATGAAAAAAAATTATACTTCACAATTCATTAGCTTATTGGCTATAGCAGTGTTGGCCCTATCATCCTGCGAAAAAATACCGGGACATACTGTTGCCCCTTCTACATCAACCTCAACAAGTACAAGTAACGGCGGCTCTGGCGGTACTTTTTCTTTAGGTTCGGGCACTGTTACATTTCAAATTGATAATGGCACCACCTATACCTGGACCTCACCCGCCTACCTTACCTCGTTTGGGACTACCATCGTGCCGGGCTCAAGTACACGCTCAACGCTAATTACAGCAGCGCCGAAAGATGTAAACCTGGCGCTAACTACCAGTTTTGATTTAAGTTTCAGTGGAACCACACCCGGAACTTATCCTATGAATGGTTGGGGCGCGGGTGTCAACTTACCCAACCTAACGTTAACAGCAGCCGGCGGATCAGAAGTTGTTAAAGTAACTACTGCAAGTATTACCCTTACATCTGCCTTATATGGTACAGCAAAAGGTACTGTAAGAGGTACTTTCGACGGGAAAATGTATAATACCACTACTTATGACTCCGTAAGAGTTTCCGGATCATTTAATATAACCCAGTAAAACAGAAAAGGGCCAGGAAAATTCCCGGCCCTTTTCTGTTTATATTCAATAGTGGCTTACTTGTTAAAGTACCCTATAATCAGGTTAGCCAGCTCAACGCCAATCCGTTCCTGGGCTTCGTTGGTTGCCGCGCCGATGTGCGGGGTTAAGGATATCTTAGGGTGTTTCAAAATCTCTTCGCGCGGTGTAGGTTCGTTATCGAACACATCTAAACCTGCAAAGCCTACTTTGCCGCTGTTTAAGGCTTCAATTAAGGCAAGTTCGTCAATAGTACCACCACGTGAGCAGTTAACCAGGCCAACGCCTTTTTTTACTTGTGCAAGCTCTTCAGCACCTAATACCGGTTTATCTGTAAAAGGAACATGCAGACTGATGAAATCGCTTTGTGCAATTACTTCTTCTTTGGTAGCCACTTTTACCGATGCTTTAACTTCAATTCCGCCTCCTAAAACCAAATCAACTTCGGGGTTAAAAGGAAAAAGATCATAAGCCAAAACATCCATACCTAAACCTATGGCAGTTTTAGCCACCTCGCGGCCTATGCGCCCAAAACCCAAAATACCAATGGTTTTACCACGCAATTCGATGCCTTTGGCATAAGCTTTTTTAAGATCGTTAAACTTACTACCGCCTTCAACAGGCATTTTGCGGTTACTATCATACAAAAAGCGTACTCCTGTAAATAAATGACCGAAAACCAATTCGGCAACAGACAGTGATGATGATGCAGGTGTGTTAAATACGGCAATGCCTTTTTCTTTGGCATAATCCACATCAATGTTATCAACACCTACGCCACCACGCCCAACTAATTTAAGGTTAGGGCAGGCATCCATCAACGCCTTGCGCACCTTGGTGGCACTGCGAACGGTGATGGCATCATATTCGTTTAATTTTGCAGGCAATTCATCCTGCGGGATATTTACGGTGTCAACCAAAAAGCCGGCTGCTTCTAAAAGCGCCTTTCCAGCCGGATCAATACCATCGTTAGCTAATATTTTGATCATTTTGTTTTTGTTATTGGGTTACTGGTTACTGGTTATTGAGTTATTTGTTATTGAGTTAATGGTTACCTGGTTATTGGTTATTGGGTTATTAAGTTATTGGTTATTGACTCTCGCTCATGTTGAGCCATTGATTTACTGTCGTTTGGTTTATAGGAAGTATAACTTAATAACTTAATAACTTAATAACTTAATAACTTAATAACTTAATAACTTAATAACTTAATAACTTAATAACTTAATAACTTAATAACTTAATAACTTAATAATAACTTAATAACTTAATAACTTAATAACTTAATAACTTAATAACTTAATAACTTAATAACTTAATAACTTAATAACTTAATAACCAACAACTCAATACACCTAATAACTATCTGTTTTTTTCTGCAAACTCCTGCATGGCATCAATCAGCACATGTACGCTGGTGATAGGTAATGCATTGTATATTGATGCTCTGAAACCACCTGCGCTGCGATGACCTTTTACACCTACAATATCCTTTTCTTCGCAAAGTTTAAGGAAAGGTTTTTCGTGTTCAGGATTTTCGGTTAAAAAGCATACGTTCATCTTAGAACGATCTTCGGGCACGCATACGCCTTTAAATAAAGGGTTACGATCAATCTCCGCGTATAAAGCGGCAGCTTTAGCATCATTTTCTTTTTCGATAGCCTCTACCCCACCCTTAGCCTTTAACCAGCGCAAAGTAAGCATGGATACGTAAATGGCAAATACCGGAGGTGTATTGTACATCGATCCGCCTTCAATCTGGGTTTGGTAGTTCAGCATGGCCGGTATTTTACGGTCAACTTTACCCAATATCTCGTCCTTAACAATCACCAAGGTGGTACCTGCGGGCCCCATGTTTTTTTGAGCGCCAGCGTATATCAAACCAAAATCGGCCACGTTAACCTTACGGCTGAATATATCTGAAGACATATCGCAAATCAATGGTACTGGCGACTGTGGGAACTGGTGCAACTGGGTGCCATAAATGGTATTGTTGGATGTAATATGCAGATAAGCAGCATCGGCAGGAATTTCAAAATCTTTAGGGATCGATTTGAAATTATTTTCTTTACCGGTGGCCAAAACCTGTACATCGCCAAAAAATTTGGCTTCTTTGATAGCCTTGTTAGCCCATACACCACTTTCAACATAAGCAGCTTTTCCGTCAGAAGGCAACAGGTTATAAGGCACCATGGCAAATTGCGTACTTGCGCCACCTTGTAAAAACAACACAGAATAACCTTCGGGCACGTTAAACAATTCTTTCACCAAACGAACGGCCTCATCTAAAACAGCCTCAAATTCAACAGAGCGGTGCGATATTTCCAGAACAGATAATCCTATCCCATTCAAATTTAATACGCCCTCTGCGGCTTGTTTTAATACTTCGTTTGGCAAAATGCCTGGTCCGGCACCAAAATTATGTTTCATATTTATATAATTTATTTTAGTCAGCTTACCTGTTTTAAAGTTTCACCTTAAAAACTATAGACTTTGTATATTATTATTGTGTTTAAAATTTAGATGCTGTATTAAGAGCATTTCAATTTTTACGCCCCGAAGGTAAATAATTTGAAATTGTATAGCTACTGATTAAAAAAAATATTTAGTTAACGCCAATGTCATGGTGTTATACTCCATCATAGCCTCTTATACAATTGATTTAAGCGTAGCAACAGCAGCACTTGGATCATTAGCCGAGAACACCGCATTGCCCGCAACTAAAACATTTGCACCGGTGTTAATCAATTGAGCAGCGTTACCTGCATCAACTCCGCCGTCAATTTCGATATACAGTTCCGGGTTACGTAAAGCACATAACTTTTTAAGGTCGGCTATTTTTTTGTAGGTGTTTGATAAAAACTTTTGCGCACCAAAACCCGGATTGACTGACATGATCAATACCAGGTCCAGGTCTGCTATAATATCGTCAAGCAAAGCAACTGGCGTGTGCGGATTAAGCGCCACTCCCGCCCTGCAACCCAACTCCTTAATTTTATTGATGGTTCGGTTTAAATGCGTACAGGCTTCGTAATGTACGGTAATGCCATCAGCACCCGCGTTTTTAAACTCTTCCAGGTACCTGTCCGGGTCAACGATCATTAAATGGACATCCAATGGTTTTTGAGCAAATTGCTTAATTGCTTTAATTACAGCGAAACCGAATGATATGTTGGGCACAAAAACGCCATCCATTACATCTACATGTATCCAATCAGCCTGGCTTTGATTAAGCATATCAATATCCTTTTGCAAATTGGCAAAGTTAGCTGTTAATATAGAGGGAGAAATCAGGTGATTCATGCGGCCAAACTTACACAAAATTTCGGGTATCATAGCCTTTTATCAGTGCGGATAGCAGGGCAAACGCATTAAAAAAGTAAGAGGAGGCTCCTACGGAGCCAAAGCAGGTTAAAGGCCTCTTTGCTATAAACAGGCCAGTCCGCTGGAGTCAAAAACAACCGTTAAAGAACTCCGGCAGGAGCTCCCTGTTTATATATAGGGAACAAAAAAAAGAAAGTTTTGGCTCCGTAGGGTGCTCCCTTGTCAGCAGGATTCCGTTATGATGATAACTGTGCCTGCTATCTGCATACAGGGCAAACGCATTAAAAAAGTTCATTTGATTTTATTGACGCAAAAATCCCTTTTCAGGCAATTCTAATACTACAAGCAGGGAAATCGGGGCCACCAGCTGAAGATTTGCATAGCATGTAAATAAGGGAGGCTGCGCTGCTGAAAGTTAATCGCAATTTTGCAGCAGATCGTAATATTTTTTCATTAATACGGTGTCGTAGTCAACCAGCGATTTGTAGGCTTCGGCCACTAATTCGGTGAGAATTGACGATCCTAACTGCCCGGCACCATTGGGGATATCGTCGTAATATTTAATCAGATCCTTTACCCTGATAATCTCATACAATAACTGCTCGATCAAATCTGTTTGGGCACTTTTGCGCGCAGGATCCGCCGACGAATTATTTAAGAAATTTAAAGGATCATTGGGCGTTTGTATCATTATATTCAATAGGAGCGGATATTACGTATACATTTACTCATAGATAACCTTGTTAAAAAGGAACGGAAAACAAAATTGTTTGATGTTTTTTAAAAAAGCACTTTTAAACCCGCCAATGGCGCTTTAGGGAACTAATATAAAAGAAAAAACCCTCGTTTCTGAGGGTTTCTTCTTTTATTATTGATACAAATTAGCTTTGAGCAGGCGCATCGGTACGTGGTGGGCGCGGCAATAGAGCTTTTCTTGAAAGCTTTAACTTTCCTTGCTTATCCACATCCAACAGTTTCACCCTAACTTCATCGCCAATTTCAAAAATGCCATCCATTGTTTCAATGCGTTTATGGTCAATTTCCGAAATATGCAGTAAACCATCTTTACCTGGCATAATTTCAACAAAGGCACCAAACGGCATGATAGAACGAACTTTACCTTCGTAAATTTCGCCAACTTCCGGCTTAGCTACAATCTGGCGGATACGGGTAACCGCTTTATCGATCGACTCCTTGTTATCGCCAAATATCTGGATGATACCTTGATTATCTTTTTCTTCGATAGAGATGGTAGCACCCGATTCACGTTGCATTTCCTGGATAATTTTACCACCGGGACCAATAACGGCACCGATAAATTCTTTATCGATACGCATGGATACAATACGTGGCGCATGCGCTTTATAATCATCACGTGGAATGTCGATGGTTTTCTTCATTTCGTTCAGGATATGAAGACGGCCTTCTTTAGCCTGATCTAAGGCCTTTGATAACACTTCATAAGATAAACCATTGATTTTTAAATCCATCTGGCAAGCTACAATACCTTTTTCGGTACCGGTAACCTTAAAGTCCATATCACCTAAGTGATCTTCATCGCCCAAGATATCCGATAAGATAGCGTATTTGGTTCCTTCGGGATTGGTAATCAAGCCCATGGCTATACCTGATACAGGTGCCTTGATTTTGATACCTGCATCCATCAAAGCCAGTGTACCTGCACAAACCGTAGCCATTGATGATGATCCGTTTGATTCTAAAATATCAGATACGATACGGATAGTGTATGGGTTTTCGTTTTCATCAGGCAATACCTGTTTTAACGAACGCATAGCTAAATTACCGTGGCCAATTTCGCGACGGCCAGCTCCCCTGTTAGGGCGAACTTCGCCGGTTGAAAAACCAGGGAAATTATAGTGAAGCAGAAATTTTTGGTAGCCGTTAATAAACGCGCCATCAATCATTTGCTCATCATCCTTTGCACCCAAAGTAACCGTAGTTAACGCTTGTGTTTCGCCACGGGTAAACACGGCAGAACCGTGAGCAGCAGGTAAATAACCAACCTCGCTCCATATAGGGCGTATTTGGGTAGTTGTACGGCCATCTAAACGCTTACCTTCGTCTAATACCAGGTTACGTACGGCATCATACTGCACATCGTGGAAATATTTTTTCGCTAAAAACTTGCTTACATCATCGGCATCTTCACCTAAAGAAGCAACAACTTCTTTTTGTAAATTTTTAAAAGCCTCAGAGCGCTCATCTTTTGAAGAAGCCGACGCAGCAATGGCGTAAACTTTATCGTAAGTATCGGCAAAAACCTGTTTCTTTAAGTCTTCGTTACTATGCTCGTGGCTGTAAACGCGTTTTACTTTTGCTTTAGCAACCTCGGCAGCTAGTTCAACCTGGGCCTGAACCTGGATTTTGATAGCATCGTGTGCAAATTTGATAGCCTCAACCAATTCAGCTTCCTGAATTTCGCTGCACTCACCTTCAACCATGTTAATATCGCTTGCAGAACCTGCAACAATAAACTCTAACGAAGCGCGCTCTAAATCGCTAACGGTTGGGTTAATTACCAACTTGCCATCAATTTTAGCTACACGAACTTCTGAGATAGGGCCGTTAAAAGGAATATCAGAAACAGCAATAGCCGCCGAAGCTGCTAAACCTGCAAGGCAATCAGGCATAATGTTTTTATCAGCACTGATCAAGCTGATCATCACTTGTACATCGGCATGATAATCATCAGGGAATAATGGACGTAAGGCGCGGTCAACCAAACGCGAGATCAAAACCTCGTAATCTGATAAACGTGCCTCGCGGCGTAAAAAACCACCAGGGATACGGCCAGTAGCAGCATATTTTTCCTGATAATCAACAGATAGTGGTAAAAAGTCAACACCTTCTTTAGCTTCCGGAGTTGATACTACCGTAGCCAGCAACATGGTGTCGCCCATTTTTACCACAACCGAACCATCGGCTTGTTTGGCCAATTTTCCTGTTTCGATCTCAATGGTGCGGCCGTCACCTAAATCGAATACTTTTTTAATTGCGTTATAACTCATCTTTTTTTTATTATGCTGCACTTTTCATCTTTTGAGTACAGCGATTATTTTTATGGTGTATTATTATTTGCACAAAAGTAAAAAAGCCATCTGCAATTGCGACGGCTTTTTATTAAAATGCGAAAATATTTACTTAATGATGTCGCGAAGCTCTAAAGCTTTGATGATAGCACGATACCTTGAAATATCTTTTTTGTAAAGGTAGGCCAGCAATGCACGGCGTTTACCTACTAATTTTTGCAGTGATAACTGGGTAGAAAAATCTTTTTTGTTTTTCTTTAAGTGACCGGTTAAGTGAGCAATACGTGTGGTGAATAATGCTACTTGTCCTTCTGCTGAACCTGTATCGGCCGGTCCGGCGCCGTGTTTTGCGAAAATTTCTTGTTTCGCTTCTTTACTTAAATACATTACCTGAATAATATTAAAGTGTTAATAATTTTTGTTAATTGTGGCGCAAATGTAGTATTTGTTTTTAAGTTATGCAAGGTATCCCAATAATAAAAGGCGACTACCAACCGGCTCAAATAATTGTTTTAAAAATTCGTCAAAAATCAAACTATTATGGCACTAAAATTGACAGTTTTTATAGCACACAATAACCATCATTTTTCTTTCCAAATTGTATAACTAATTCCATGTCAAAAAAAATACTTGCTGTTGATGACGACCCATACATCTTGGATGCATTGGTTGAATTACTACAATATTCGGGATATGATGTGAATACCACACCGAAAGGCGATGAAGTGTTCAATAAAATAGACGAATATAAACCAGATATTATTTTACTGGACATTATGCTCTCTGGAATGGACGGTAGAGATATTTGCAGGCAAATTAAAGCCGACAAACAAACAAGTGGCATACCAGTCATCATGATATCTGCTACACCTAATTTAACTCAATCGGTGTTAGAATCGGGAGCCAACGATTTCGTCTCCAAACCTTTTGATATCTTTTTGCTGTTAGATAAAATTGAACAGCAATTGCTTAAAGCGTCCTGATGTAGTTTAGAAACAGCTGCATCGCTTCTTTTTTTCCTGGTGTTACATCAAAGTCTATTTTATGCATCAGGTAATCTTCCACATCAAAATTTGCAACCTTGGGTAACTCTTTAAAAAGCTCGGCTCGGCTATCCAACCCTAATTTCAATGCTTGGTTAAGCTCGGTAATAAACGCCTCAGGTATAGGCTTGTTAGCTATCCAGCCGGCAAACATAAAAGGCAAGCCGGTAAACTTCTGCCACTCTTCGGCCAGGTCATACACGTACTCATATTGATCTTTCTTACCAAAAGTTCTGTCTCCAATTTGCACAAAGGCCGTAAACTGATCGGTTGAAACGCTATAGTCATTCGCATCGATTAATAACTCGGGGCTTAACTTCCAATAATTTTTCAGCAATACCTTAGCCAGGTTATTGGACGAGCGCGATTGCGGATCTAACTGCAAATATCTGGCATCCTCAATTTTACAATTGCTGAATATAAACACAGAATTTACTGCGCCAACGGCGCCAATGCAATAATCAGATACAATTTGCCAGTTGGGTATGTTCAACACTGCGGCAACCGGTATCAGCCCGATATCAACCACATCATCAATCAGCTTCTGGGCACAGTCTGCCGGAGCATCTAAACTTAATTCAATTTGATCAAGAATACCGGAGTGTTGTAAGCCGTATAAAAAGGGTTTGGTATTGGTATAACTAACAGCGGATATTTTTATTTTTTTCACAAGTCGGGAGCCAGATGTTTCAGATGGTCAGCGTTGTTAAACTCTGCTATTTCAAATTGGTTACCATCATAAGTAACCTTGTATAATACAACATTTTGATGCGGAAACTCGTCCATACGCGTTAAACTGATGCCGGTTAACAGGCATAAAAACAAACGCATGGCACGCCCGTGCATACAAATTAATACATTTTTTTCTTCGGGATGGCTCATGATCACGTTGAGCGCTTCTTTTTGCCGGGCCTGTAGTTCATTCGGGCTTTCGCCACCTTCAAACTTTTGATCCAGATCCCCGTCTACCCATTCGCGCATAATTTGCAAAAAGGCGGCCCTGTTACCGGGAGTACTCGGTTGCCCCTCGTAAATCCCCCAGGCTAACTCGTCCAGCCCTGACAACTTATCGTAAGGGATACCGGCTTCAATAAACTCGTGCACGGTTTGCTCAGTGCGTTTTAGGCAAGAGATATAAATTTTATCGAATGGCACGTTGTGGTAAGCATCGTAAAAGGCTTTACCCTGGATAATCCCCCTGTCATTCAGTTCGGCATTAATTCCGCGGCCCTGGATGATTCCTTTTTTATTGAAATCAGTTTGGCCGTGGCGAATTATATACAGTGTTTTTACTATCATTTATTTCATGATGATCAATGTGTTTAATTGATCACGGGCAATTTATAAAATTGAGGTTTAGGCTCGTCGGCAAATTCAAAATCATTATAATCAGTTACCACGTGATATAAGGTATCGCGCTCAATAGGATGCCTGCCCACCTGTTTAATCAGCTCAACCAATTGTTTGGTAGACATTCCGGGATTTTGCTCTTCAGCCCCCGCCATCGAATAAATTTTGGTGGTATCATCCAAAGTTCCATCAATATCGTCTACCCCAAAATTAAGCGAAAGCTGTGCCGTGTTACGGCTGATCATGGCCCAATAGGCCTTGATATGATCAAAGTTATCCAGGTAAATGCGGGCGATAGCATAATTCCGCAAATCTTCAACTACGGTTGACTCGGGAACATTTGACATCTGGTTATCCTGGTTACGGAATTTAAGCGGAATAAAGGTTTGGAAGCCGCCGGTTTTATCCTGCAACTGCCGCAACCTATCCATATGATCTACCCGGTGCCAATATTGTTCGATATGGCCGTACAACATCGTTGCGTTTGATCGCATGCCCAGTTTATGCCATTCCTCA